>NZ_JBQXXG010000024.1:0-54722 GCF_052644995.1 Quadrisphaera sp. KR29 | reverse complement strand
CTGCGGACCTCGAACGCGCTGGCAGGGGCTCGGCGTGCGCGACGAGAGCACTCGGTCATGTCCGAGAGCGACCGAAAAGTACCTGAAAGTTACAGATTCACTCAAGGGCGTCGTCGTCCGCGCCCGCCGCGCTGCAGCACCTCGCCGCAGCTCCTCGGCGCTGCGGGCCTGACGGCGTCCCCGGCTCTTCGAGCTCTTGCCGGCTCAGCCGCGTCGGCGTAAAGGTCAGGATCTGCACCAGTGACGGCGGCTCGGCAGCAGGCCCACCTGCGACGATCCAGACCACGATGTCGGCGGTGAGTGATGTCGCGACGGCGACCACGGACCTCCGTGCCGTCGAGGCCAGCGGCGGCCAGCTGCGCCAGGTCTCGGACACCGTCACCGGCTTGGATGCTGCTCTGACGGCAGCACCCACGACCCGATGACCCTGCCTTCACGAGCACGCCGCTGATCGTTACCTGGCTGGCGCCTGGCCGACCGTCGCCCACCGGCCATTGCGGCCGCCGTCACGCGTACAGCAGCCAGGGTGAGGCCCACGGCGCCCTGTATCGATGAGCGAATCTTCTCGGACCTGATAGTCGCCGGCGCAGCAACCGCGGCTCGTTCCGGTCGAGATGGTCAGGGGGTCACAGGCGGGCCGGCTTCACATGTCGGGACGCCGGAGCCGCTCTGTTCCGCGACCTGCGCTCATCACTGATCATGAGTGGGCGCCAGCTTCGTGGTGAGAGTGGCTGGACGGCTCGATCTGGAACGTCGAGTGCGTCACGCTGATCGGGAAGTGACCGGCCAGGCACTGCTGCAGCGCGTCCAGCACCTGTGGGGCGTGTCCGTCGTGGAAGCAGGAGTCCTCCACCACCACGTGTGCGCTCAGCACGGGCAACCCCGTGCTGATCTGGCTGGCGTGCAGGTCATGCACGGCCAGCACGTGCTCTTGAGCGAGGAGGTGCTCGCGCACCGCGGCCAGGTCCAAGCCCCGGGGAGTGGACTCCAGCAGCACCTCAGCGCTCTCACGCAGCAGCCGCACCGTGCGCGGGATGATCAGAGCCCCGATGAGCAGGGAGGCGACGGCGTCGGCACGCGTCCAGCCGGTCGTGGCGATCACGACCGCGGCGATGATGACGGCCAGTGACCCGAGTGCGTCGTTGATGACCTCCAGCAGCGCCGCCTTCATGTTCAGCGACCGCAGCGCTGCGGGAGAGGAGCCGCCACCCTCGCCCTCGCCGTTCGAGGAGGAGCCGTGGGCGTGGCTGTGGCCGCCGCGGGTCAGCACCCAGATCGCCACGACGTTGCCCAGCAACCCCACCGCGCCGAACAGGACCATCCCCGAGGAGGCCACCTCCGGTGGCTCGCTGAAGCGGCGGATGGCCTCCACGATGACGAAGACGCCGATGCCCAACAGCGCCACGGCCTGCACGGCGGCGGCGATCACCTCAGCACGCCGGAAGCCCCACGTGCGCGCATCGGTGGCCGGGCGAAGCGCCAAGGTGGCCGCGACCAGAGCGATCGCCAGACCTGCGGCGTCGGTCAAGGCGTGGCCGGCGTCGGCGAGCAGGGCCAAGGAGCCAGTCAGCAGGCCACCGGTCAGGCCCGCTGCGGTGATGGCCACGGTGATGGTCAAGGCGATGGCGAGCCGACGTCGCTGGTCGCAGCCTGCGTGCTGCTCGCCCGCTGCAGCGCTGGAGTGATCGTGGGGCATCAGCAGCACTCCTTCGGAGTCGAGCCGCAGACCAGCGGGTCCACGGCCAGGGTCAGGCGCAGCAGGTCCTCCAGGGCGTGCACGAGACCGGGGGCAACCAGCTCATAGCGCGTGCGCCGGCCTTCTGCGGTGGCCACCACGAGACCGCAGCCGCGCAGGCAGGTCAGGTGGTTGGACAGGCTCTGGCGCGAGGTGCCCAGGGAGGCTGCCAGCTCGGTGGGATACCCGGGACCTTCGCGCAAGGCCAGCAGCAGCCGGGCCCGGGTCGGGTCAGACAGCGCGTGGCCGAAGCGCGCCAGGACATCGGCATGGGTAGCCACCTGCACGCGCCAAATGTACATCGACGCATGTACAAACGGTAGGTCCGGCCGCACCTCCCCCGGGCTCACGAGCCCGTTCCCGGGCCCGTTGCCGAGCCTGTTTCCGAGCCTGTTTCCGAGCCTGATCTCGAGCTCGGGTCCGGGGTGGTCCTGCCATCCGCGTCGTGGCGCGCAGGCGAGCCGGCGGCCAGAGCCGCCAGGTGAGCGTTGTAGGCCTCCAGCTCGGCATCGCCGTGCTCCTCGACGTAGCGATCCCGAGCCGATGCCGCAGCCTCATCGCTGCGCCGCCACCGCACGAAGATGACCACCAGCAGCAGCACCGAAGGGATCTCCCCGTAGGACCACGCCAGACCCCCCGCCACGGCTTGGTCGGCCATCACGTCCACCCCCCATCCGGGCGGTGGGTCGGCGAAGTGGGGAACCAACGGCGTGGAAGCCATCATGATGATCACCCCGAAGAAGGCGTGCAGGAACGCCTCCAGCAGCACCTCCGCGGCCTGGGTCATAGGCGCGTGCACCGCGGGCAGCGGGTCATTGGACAGCACCGGCACGGTGAAGAGCACCCCGGCTGCCAAGAAGGCGACCTCAGCGGCGGTGTGCCCGGCAGGTGAGGACAGCAACACCCCAGCGAGGTCGGTCAGGTACATCCCGTAGAAGCACGCCAGGAACAGCGGCAGGCACACCACCGGGTGCAACAGCACCCTCCCGAGCCTGGAGCGCAGCCCCCACAGCGCTGCGGCGAGCACCGGCCGTCCCAGCACCGCAGCCCGCCCGCGCCGCGGCAGCGCCTTGAGCAGCAACGTCCCAGGACGGCCAAGCACCAGCAGCACGGGCGCTGCCATCATCAGCGTCAGCTGCTGGAACATGAAGATGGAGAAGATGCGGCTGCCATAGACCTCCACCCCGCTCACCGTCACGGCCAGCACCAGCGCACAGCCCGCCATGAAGGACGTCGTGGCCCACACCGACCAGCGCCGGCCGCTGCGCCACAGCTTCACCGCCCCGGCGAAGTAGGCCAGCCCCACCACGCTGATCAGGACGGGCAGCACGTGCAGCCCCCCCGCTGTCAGGCTCAGCAGCGTCTGCAGCGAGGGGCCAGCCGCGGGCAGCTCACCCTCGCCCGACGCCAGCGCCATCACGCGCCCGCCCCACAGGTGCGAGCGAGCGGCCTGGGAGCAGGGGCACAGGCGTCTGCCTCATCCACCACGAGCACCGCATGCAGCAGGGCACACCGTGCAGGGCCAGCCGAGGCAGGCCTGACCACGTCCTCACACCACCGTCTGAAATCCACCGATGACTCCTTGCATCTCAGCCAGCCAGCGGCCCCACAGACCCGTCAACAGCAGCACACCGATCACCACCAGGCCGACCCCTCCTACCCGAGAGATCAGCAAGCGGTGGCGGCGCAGCACCATCAGCAGCCGCTGGCTGCGCCCCACGAAGAGCGCGACCACCAAGAAGGGCACGCCCAGTCCGGCGCAGTAGGCCGCCGTCAGCACAGCCCCTCGCCACGCACTGGCCTGATCGGTGGCCAAGCTCAGCACCGCCGACAGCGTCGGACCGATGCACGGCGCCCACCCCAACCCGAAGACCACCCCCAGCAACGGAGCGCCCGCCAGGCCAGCCGCCGGTCGCCAACGCAGTGAGACCTGCCGCCCCGATCCGGGCAGCACACCCAGGAAGACCAGCCCCATGAGCACGACGACGCCCCCCAGCCAGCGCGAGAGCTGCACCTGATGGCGCTGCAGCTGCTCACCGAGTGCACCGAAGGCAGCACCCAAACCGATGAAGACGACGGCGAAGCCGAGCACGAACAGTCCAGCACCGAGCACGACGCGCCAGCGGCGCCGGTCCTCCAACGCCACCGAGCTCAGACCCGTGACGTAGCTCAGGTAGCCCGGCACCAGAGGCAGCACGCAGGGCGAGGCGAAACTCACCAGTCCAGCGACCCCCGCGACGGTCAAGGCCACGAGCAGCGGTCCGCTCAAGGCGCTCTGGGCGAACTGCGAACCCAGACCCGTCACCGTGGGAACGCTCACGACCGCCCCACCAGGGGCTTGGGCCCGCCGAGGCACCGAGCCGCCGCTGCGCCGCGCGAAGACCCCTCTGCGCACGCACCTCTGTCGTGCCGGCGGCACATCGGCACTGGCTGCGGCCTCGTCATCCGACGCCGACCGGGGTGATGGGCAGCCCCACCCCGAGCCCTCCGACGTTCAGCGACGCCGCAGCGCCAGCCGGTGCCGAGGGCGCCCGGGAAGCAGCATCGTTCGACGTCGGTGCCTGACCAGCTCCAGCGGAAGGCGACACAGAGGACAGACCCGCTACCTGCTCGATCATGCCGCGCAGCACTCCTGGGTCAGCGCGCCCCACGATGCGTCCAGCGGGACGTCCCTGACGGTCCAGCACGATCGTGGTGGGAACCGCCAACGGCGGTACCACCCCGCGCAGCGCGAGCAAGGCCTGTCCGGATCCGGAGTCCATCACGCTGGGATAGGGGACCGAGAACTGCCGCTCGAAGGTGTTCGCTGCTGCGAGTCCGTCCCGGGTGTTGATCCCCACGAAGCGCACGCCTGCCTCGGAGTACTCCCGGGCAGCTGCAGCCAGGTCGGGAGCCTCCACGCGGCAGGGTGCGCAGGCGGCGTACCAGACGTTGATGACCACGACGTGTCCGCGCAGGGCGCTGACGTCGACCGTCGAACCGTCGCTGCCGGGGCCGGTGATCTGCACGGCGTCGGTGCGGTCGGTCTCGGCCACCAGTTCCCAGGTGCCGTCGCCGGCCACGAAGCCCTGCTGGGAGCCGTCATCCCCTTGGACCCCGAGGCCGGCGCAGCTTGAGAGCGTCACGCTCAGTGCCACCAGCCCGGCGCCCCACAGCACCCGAGCCTGCTTGGGTGCTCGACCACGGCGCGCAGCCGGCCCAGCAGCTGACCAGACAGCTGACCGAGCAATTGACCGGGCAGCTGAGCGCCGCATCACCGGGTGGAGCCTCATCGCTGTGGCGATCTTTGAGTGGAGGCTTCCTCGGTCAAGGCCGTGCGCCGCCGTCGGCGCAGGACACTGACCGCGACGGCTACCAAGAGCAGCAGGGCAGCACCACCGGTGAGCAGAGCCCCGCCGGACATCCCCCCGCCGTCGTTCACCCCCGCGGTCGCCGAGACCTGCGGCCTTTCGGCTTGCGGTGAGGCGGAGGCGTCCGCAGCCGATGCCGGGCCGGCGCTGGGATCGCTCGGTGCGCCACCGGTGGCGCCATCGTCAGCATCAGGAGTGCCCGTACCGGCTGCTGCACCACCAGCAGCGGACGATGCGCCACCAGCACCAGCACCAGCACCAGCACCGGCCGCGACGACGAAGCCCAGCTCCCCGGAGACCGGATGCCCATCCGCCGACGTCGCCCTCCAGGCGATGCGGTAGTTCCCCGGGGAAAGGCCCGGCTGCAGCGGCTGGGTCAGGCGGCGCTGGTCCAGCTGGACCTGGCCGGTGGAGACCACCGTGCCCTGCGCATCGGTGACGGCCACCGCCGTGCCCAGCGGCAGAGGAACCTCGTTGAAATCCAGCACCACCTCCGTGGGTGCAACGCTCAGCTGCTCCCCTTCAGCCGGTGAGGTCGACTTCAACGCCCCATGAGCCGCCGCCGGCCCCGCCACGGTGAGCGCGAGAGCCTGCAGCACCACGGCGGCGACGAACGCAGCGACAAGCAGCGGCCCGATCGAGGTGCGCTCGCTGACCTGGAACCGCCTCACGAGTTGTCGCCCTCGGCTTCGGCCAGCGCCTGGTCCAACAACGCGCGGAACTCCTGCTCCGTTGCGGGCTGGATCTTCTCCTCGTTGACGAAGAAGGTCGGGGTGCCCTGCACCCCCAAGGCGATGCCGTCCTCGAAGTCGGAGGCCACCCTGGCCGCGGTGGCCGGATCAGCGACGGCGGCATCGAAGGCGGCCATGTCCAACCCCAGCTCAACAGCCATGGCGCGGAAGACCTCAGGAGTGGGCTGCTGCTGCTCGCCCCACTGCTCCTGGGTCTGGTACATCCGCTGGTACATCGCCTCCAGCTGACCCTGCTCGGATGCGGCCTGAACGGCCACAGCAGCGGGGGTGGAGTTGGCGTGCCCGGGGATGGGGAAGTAGCGGACCACGAAGGTGACGCGCCCGGCGTAGTCCTGCCGCAGCTGCTCCACCAGCGGGTAGGCAGCTCGACACGCCTCGCACTCGAAGTCCAAGAACTCCGTCAGCGTGACCCCGCTGCTGCCCGGCGCGCCCAGGCGGTGGCTGTCCTGGCGCACCACATCAGCGGCTTCGGCCTGCCCGCCGCCCGAGCGGCTGCCCAGCAGAGCCGCACCGAGCACCGCCACCAGCGCCACCACGACGAACACCGACAACCTCACAGCCCTGCGCGCCGACGCTGGGCGAGCAGGCCGTGCCTCCTGGCGCACCTGCGCCTTGCCGACCTTGGTGGCCCTCACATGCGCGGAGGACGCAGCAGCTGTGCCGGCCGCAGTGGATGCCCCGGTTGGACCGGGCCCTCCCTTTGCCTCGGTCGGGGAGCCGGGGGTCGTGGGATCGGTGGTGGCACCCACGTCGTCGGGCTGTGGGTCGGGCGCCGATCCACGAGGCGCTGAGTTGTCCGCAGAGTTCATGACGGAAGTCCTTCGCTGGTGATGGAGCAGGAGGGCCAAGCGGCAGCAGCGCCGCTCGGCGCTGGCCTCGGCGGTCCAGTGGTCAGGTGAAGGTCCAGTGGTCAGGTGAACAGGTAGGACACGACCAGGAACAGGCAGAGGAGCCCGAAAGCCGTGGCGGCGATGGTGAAGCCGGCGCTGTTCAGCCAGTCGATGACGGCGCGGGTACGAGCAGACATGGGAGCTCCTTGCAGACGGGGAACAGCCAGGACGCAGATGGAGGAGGTGCAGCGCTGACCTCAACTCCCGACGTGACGAACTGCCAGGCAAGCCCTCGGATCAGCTGCACGGGTGGTGCCTGGACGACCCAGACACGTGGCGCACGCGAAGTCCACGGCGATGGACCCAGACGATGGGCCCATATCGGTCAGGGCACGGGCACACGGGCACAGCGACGCGACACCTTGCGAGGCGTCGTGGGGGGCAGCCAGCTCTAGCCGGCGCTAGCCGTTAATCGGGAGGAAGAACGATGGGGGCATGCACCAGCGGTGGCGCTTGCCGAGAAGTGATCGTGGCGGCGGTGTTGACTGGCGCACCTGCGCGCGGGGCGACATCCATCAAGACGTCGTGCTCGACGTGCTGATGAGCGCCGCGTGAGCCGTCCTCGCCCTGGTCGTGACCACCGTCAGTCACGCTGGACCCGACTGACGGGTCCGTGAGGTGACTCTCCGGGGACGAGCTGGCAGACGAAGCCGCCGTCTCCGCCATCTCCGCCGTCACCGCCGGCTGCAGGCCAACTGGTGCTGCATCGACGAGGCTGCGCTGCACCCCCATCGCCGCGGCCGCGGAGGCCCGGGCATCGCGGGCGTGGTCGGCGGTGTACGCACCCGCGAGGCAGAAGCTCAACACCGCCAGCACCAGCGCCAACCCTGCCAGCAGCACGCGTCCTGGAAGGGCCTGTCGCACGCCTCGGGCGTCCTCGGCCAGGCCCCCGTGCACAGCGACGGCCAGACGCACTGATGGATCGACTGGTAGGTCGACGTGTGTGCCACCGGATGCCGCGACTGCGGCGACTCGATGGCAACTCACCCTCTCGACGCTACAGCCACCGTCTGGCTCTCCCGCCGCGCGCATGGGCACGCTGCTGCGCGAGTCACACCGGTGAGCGACAGCACACCGACCGGCCGTGGGTCGCTGTGACGCACCGGGCTCAACGAGAGGGTGTGGCACTGGCAGCGCGGCGGTTTGCGTTGTCGGTGCCGGTCACCTCGGCGCCTTCCAGGGTCACGCGGCGTCGTCGGGCCAGGCGCGCCGCGCGGGCGCCGTTGGCGATCACGATGACCTCGGCGACCTCGTGGACGAGCACCACCGCCGCCAGACCCAGCACCCCGAACAGCGCCAGCGGCACCAGCACCACGATGATCGCCAGCGCGAGGGCGATGTTCGCGGTCATGATCGATCGGCCGCGGCGGGCGTGGGCGAACGCGCGGGGCAGCAGGCGCAGGTCGGTGCCGGTGAAGGCCACGTCGGCGGACTCGATCGCGGCGGCCGAGCCGGTCAGGCCCATGGCGATGCCGACGGTGGCAGTGGCCAGGGCGGGGGCGTCGTTGATTCCGTCCCCGACCATCGCCGTCCCACCTCGGGAGGATGCGGTGGGGTGGACGGCGCTGGCCTTGTCCGCCGGGGTCTGCGCAGCGCGCACGTCGGTGATGCCGGCCTGGGATGCCAGGGCGTGAGCGGTGCGGGCGTCGTCCCCGGTCAGCATTGACACCGCCAGGCCCTGCTGGCGCAGCAGGGCGACGGCCTCGGCGGCTTCGGGACGCAGCTCATCGCGCACCCCGATGGCGCCGGTGAGGTGACCGTCGATCTCGACGAGGACGACGGTCATGCCCGCGGCGGTCATCTGCTCGACGTCGCCGGTCAGGGCACCGGGGTCGATCCAGCGGGTGCTGCCCACCCGCACCGCGGTGCCGCCCCAGTGGCCGCTAATGCCCTGGCCGGGGTGCTCGTGCACGTCGGTGGCGTCGGGGAGGGTCGCGCTGTCTGCCTGTTCAAGGGTGGCCGCAGTCAGCAGGGTGTGAGCCAGGGGGTGGGTGCTGCCTGCCTCGATAGCAGCGGCCGCTCGCAGCACCCGGTCCGCAGACGTCCCCGAGGCGCTGCTGGAGATGTTGTAGGAGGTGCTGGCGGCAACGGGGGAGATGGTGGCCACAGCGACCACCTGAGGGGTGCCGCGGGTCAGGGTGCCGGTCTTGTCCAGGTGCACCTGGCGCACCGCGCCGAGGTCCTCGAAGGCCTGCCCGGACTTGATGACCACCCCCAGCTTGCTGGCCGCGCCGATCGCAGAGATCACGGTGACCGGGACCGCGATCGCCATCGCGCAGGGGGAGGCCGCCACCAGCACCACCAGAGCCCGCTGCAGCCACAGTTCCGGCTCGCCGACGAGCACGCCGTACAGCGCCACCAGCGCCGCCAGGGCCAGCACCGCTGGCACCAGGGGTCGGGCGATGCGGTCGGCTAGGCGGGCGCGCTGGCCCTTACGTGCGTGGGCTGCCTCCACCAGGCGCACGATCTGGGTCAGGGAGTTGTCCCGCCCATCGGCGACCGCCCGCAGGCGCAGCGTGCCGGTGCCGTTGACCGACCCGGCCGGGACGGGTTCGCCGGGGCCGACCTCGACGGGGATGGACTCCCCGGTGACAGCGGAGGTGTCCAGGGCTGAGCGGCCGGTCAGGACGACGGCGTCGGTGGCCACGCGCTCACCGGCGGCTAGCAGCAGCACATCCCCGGTGCGCACCTGCACGGCGGGCACTACGTGCTCGCCTGGACTGCCGGTCGGCTGGGCGGGGCGCTCAACCCGTGCGGTCGGTGGGACTAGGGCGAGCAGAGCCCGCAGGCCGTGCTGAGCGCGGTCCATGGCGCGGTCCTCGAGGGCCTCGGCGATGGAGAACAGGAACGCCAGGGCGGCTGCTTCGCCGAGGTGGCCCAGGGCCACCGCGCCCGCGGCGGCGATCGTCATGAGCAGCCCGACCCCAAGACGGCCGCGCACCAGGCGGCGCAGCGCCCCGGGCATGAACGTCCACGCTCCCGCCAGCAGGGCGGCGGCGTTGAGCACGGCCGCGGCGGTCGGGGCGCCGGCGAGGTGGTCCAGCACCAGGGCGGCGGCGACCAGGAGCCCCGAGGCCGCCGGCAGGCGCAGCGCCGATTCGCGCCACCACGGCGGCAGGTCCTCGTGGACAAGTTCAGCGTCGGTAGGGCGGGCCTTGGGGGCGCAGCAGTCATCGAGGTCAGCAGGGCCTGGGCGATCTCTGCGGTCTGCGCCGTCAGTGATGTCGGCGATGTCGGTTAGGTGGGGGGCTGCTTCACCGGAGGTGGCCGGCCCGAGATCCAGGCGTACCCGTGTCGGAGCTGGGGAGCAGCAGTCGCACCCTGGTTCGGTGGTTGTGGTGCTCGTGGTGGCTGGGTCCGCGGGTTGGGCCTGCAGGGAGCCGCTCGGTGGTGCAGATTGCGGCTGGAGGGTGAGCTGGATGCGCTGGCTGGGTCGCTCACTGCGCCGCTGGCTCACTGGCGTGGAGCGGGGCTCGTCCTCACCGCAGCAGGCGCCGCTCACGGTCGGACCCCGGTGGCGTCGGCGGGCTCGGTGCCGTCCGCGACCGGGGCGGCCTGGGGGGTCCTAGCCGTCTCAAGAGCGCCCGGGCCGCAGCACAGCGGGACGTCGCAGTCAGCATCAGCGCAGGGGCGTCCGTCATCGACGGCCAGGACGATGTCAACCAGGGCGGTGAGGGCCTTGACCAGGTGGGGGTCAGCGATCTCGTAGCTGGCCTTGCGACCCTGGGGGGTGACGACCACCAGGCCGCAGCCGCGCAGGCAGGTGAGGTGGTTGGAGACGTTGGAGGGGGTCAGCTGCAGGTCCCGGGCCAGTTGGGCGGGGTTGCAGGGGCCGTCCAGCAGCCGGCTCAGGATGCGGGAGCGGGTCGGGTCGGCCATCGCTCGACCGAGCCGCTGCATCACCTGCAGGCGGGACGCCATCGTCAGCATGTACTGACTGTACAGCGGAGGTTGACCATATGGCCCGTCGGTGGTGCGGCAGGTGGTACCGATCTGGCGGCGTGCCCGGATCGCGTGACCTCCGTGTCGAGGCCACCTGCCCCTCGATGGTCAGCTGAGGTTGTCCGGCGCCAGGCAACACCCCTGGCCACTCATCGCCTCATCGCCTGACCAGTGACCGCCCGACTGCATCGCCGACCAGGGCAGATGCGCGCAGACGCCCTGTCCTACCTGCTCAGAGAGGCGACGGGCGCAGCAGCCAGCGGTTGGGTCCGAAAAGGGTGCTGGAGTAAGCGAGACAGAGACGAGGCCCCGTGGGGCGGCGTCAGTGCCCGCTCCTGTCATGGGAGTCCATGGACCTGCTGCCCGCGGACATGCCGCCGATATTCATGCCGCTCACTTTCGAGCCGCTCATCGAGCCCTGCCCCGAAGGGTCGGACGGACCAAAGACCATCAAGCCGAACACGACGGCCGTCACAAGAATGACGAAGGCCTGGACCATCGTCGCAGCACTGATGCGGGTCACGCCAACTTCATCGGCTGTCGACGAGCAGAACTACACCCCAGGAGCACCCCCGCGCCCGAGAGCGCCGTCGGTTCCACTGCCCGCTCGGAGAATACTGCTGCACGGCTTTCGCGCACACGTGAAGGGCCTGGCCGTCTGATGCCCCTGAAGACTTGTGGCACGAGGACTGGCTTGGGTCGCCTTCGTGGTACCTGCTGCAGGAAGGGCAGGGCGTTGTGGGGCGTCCCCCTCGCGGTCAACCTCTCGATCACAGCACGACTCGTTCGTGAAGTTCCTTGGCGCCCACCTTGGGTCAGAGCGACCCTGTTCATCGGCCCCGAGGTGGGCGCCAAGGTGGGCTCACACGCGCGTGTAGATCACGTCTTCGGTCCAGATCGAGCGCTCACTGACCGACTTGCCTGTGCGCGGGGAGTCCATCATGCGGCCATCGCCGGTGTAAATGCCGACGTGGTAGGGCCGCCCCGCAGCGTTGACGAAGAACACCAGGTCGCCAGGGCGCGCTTCGGACTTGCTGATGCGCGTTGTCGTGGCCAGCTGCTCGGAAGTCGTGCGTGCCAGCGCGATGCCGTTGTCGGCGTAGACGTGCTGGGTGTAGCCCGAGCAGTCGAAGCCGGACGGGCTGGTGCCGCCGAAGCGGTAGGGGGTGCCGATGTACTGGCTCGCGGTGGCCAGGACGGCCCCGCTGTTCAGCACGGGTGCGGCGCTGGCCGGGATCGCGGCACCGGCGACGAGGCCGCCGGACAGTGCGAGGCCGGCGACGAGCCGGGTCAGGGCGCGCTGGTGCTTGCGGGCAGGCTTGAGGGCGGGAGTCATCGACATGTGGGGGTGAGCCTCTCCGACGCCTGCGAGGTGAGCTGTCGGGTTCGGGAGGTGAGGTCCCCCGGCTCGCTAGGCGAGCTTCACCCCGAGGACGCGACGACGCTCCGAAGAGCAGCGCGCCCGGAAGTGGTTCCCCCGTCCCCTGCCACAAGGATGTGTGGACCTCGACCGCGCTGGCAGGGGCTCGGCGTGCGCGTTGAGAGCTCTCGGATGCCCGAAAGTCACCAGAACGTACCCGAAAGCTACTTTTGGTCACAACCTTCCTGGCGCCTGAGCAGCGAGTCTGCCGCTGTGTGGTCCTGCCCAGGGTTCACGGCTCCCTACGGCTCGCGCGCCTCCCACGGGCAGCCTGCGGGCACACGGACTGTCGCCTAGGGCCAAGGCGTGATGTCCACCACGGCGCGTCGCTCACTTGCGCTCGCGCAATTGCTGTGGATGCCCAGGAGGCTGGACGGGGTGCTGGGCGGAGGGATCCTGCAGCGCCTCCCCCATAAGCAGCACAGCAGCCAGGGCAGCGCCAAAGGTCAGCCACACATCGGCAAGGTTGCCGATGAAGAGGTGTCCGTAGGTCAGGAAGTCGGTGACGTGTCCCTGCCCGAAGCGGGGAGGGGCAAGCAGCCGATCAAGCAGGTTGCCGGTCACGCCGCCCCACAGCAGACCGGTCGCCAGCGCCCATCCCCTCGAAGGGGCCCACAGCGCTGCCCGCGTCAAGGCCAAGAAGGCCAAGCCAGCCGCGACCGTCAGGAGCCACGTGCTGCCTGACCCCAGCCCCAAGACAGACCCCGGGTTGAAGGACAGCTGCAGCCCGAGGAAGTCACCCAACAATGGCTCGCGCGCCGAGCCGTCCAGCGTGCGCTCGGCCACTGCCTTGGTGACCTGGTCCAGGCCAGCGGCCGCAGCTGCCACTAGCAGGGCCAGGAGCCATCGCCGAGGACGCCGGCCAGCGTCAGCGCTCACTGGATCCCCACCAGCGCAGGTCGATCAGGACCTTGAAAGCGCTCGAGGTGCATGGACGGCGCGCTCTCAACCGATACCAGCGTAGGAGTGGTTGCCCGGGAAGACCGTGTTGACCACGCCGTAGTTGATCATCAGGCAGGCGAAGCCGGCCATGGACAGGTACGCCGCGCGACGCCCGTTCCAGCCACCGGTGGCCCGGGCGTGCAGGTAGGCGGCGTAGACCACCCAGATGATGAAGGTCCACACCTCCTTGGGGTCCCAGTTCCAGTACCGGCCCCAGGCGACCTCGGCCCAGATCGCGCCCGCCACCAGCGTGAACGCCCACAGCGGGAACGAGATGGCGATGAGGCGGTAGGAGAGCTTCTCCAGGTCGGCGGCGCTGGGGAGCGCCTCCATGAAGCGGCCGGCACCCGGGGTGGCGCCGGCGGCGCGCTGCGCCTCGCGGCGCTCCTGCACCAGCTGCAGCACGGTGGTGGAGAAGGCCAGCACGAACAGCGCCGAGCTCACGAACGCCACCGACACGTGGATGATCAGCCAGTAGCTCTGCAGCGCGGGCACCAGCGGCGCGGAGTCGGTGTAGAGGACGGCGACGGCCAGGCCCAGGCTCAGGAGCACGGGGGCCAGCACGAAGGTGGAGAGCCAGCGCACGTCGCGCCGCGTGAGCACCAGCAGGTAGACGAGGACGACGACGGAGGTGCCCGTCACGGAGAACTCGTACATGTTGCCCCAGGGCGCCCGGTGCGCCGAGAGACCGCGGGTGACCACGCCGCCGAGGTGCAGCAGCAGCGCCAGCACCGTCAGCGAGGTGGCGATGCCGGCCGCCTTGCGGGGGGCGCCGTCCTCGGCGAGGGGCACCGGCTCCTGCGTGGCGGAGGTGCGCACCACCGGACCGGCAGCACCGGCCCCGACGACCGCCGGCTGGCGCGACGCCGCCTGCAGCGCCTGCCTGCCCTGCTGCTTGCGGCGGTTCCTCGCCGTGGCGCGCTCGCCGAGGCCGGCGAGGTCCATGGCGCTGGCGCCGAGGGCCAGGGTGTACACGGCCATGGCCGAGTAGACGAGGGAGTTGCTGGCCGAGGCCAGGGTCTCGTCGACGCTCACGGCTCCTCCTGTCGCGGGGGCTTGTCGGACGGGGTCTGGTCAGTGTCTCGGGCGGGCAGGCGCGCGAGCACGGCGGACAGGACCGCGTCGGCCTCGCCGGCCAGGCCGTGGTCCTCGCTGCGCGCCAGGGCGCCGACCTCGAGCAGCGTCCGGCCCTGCGCGGCGTCACCGGTGGCGGGTGCTGCCCGCACCCAGACGCGCCGCCGCGGGACGAAAAGCGACGCGGTCAGGCCGACGATGGCCAGCAGGGAGAAGGTCAAGGCCATTGCGCGCGCCGGGTCGTGGCGCACGGTGAAGCCCGCGAACCTGTCGATCCTGTCCAGCGTCACCGAGCCGAGTCCGTTCGGCAGGTCATAGGTGTCACCGGGCTTCATCGAAAAGCGCAGTGGCTGCCCGTCCACGTCGGTCACGCGCTGCATGCGCGAGGTGTCCAGCTCGTAGACGTTCTGCGGTACACCATCGTCCAGACCGAGATCACCGGTGTAGGCGAAGAAGAGGACCTCGGGGTTGCGCAGATCGGGGAAGGTCGAGACGGGAGGCCCGGACGAGTCCTCGGAAGCTGTCGGCAGGAGCAGACCCTGCAGGCCGAGATCGCCGGCCGGGTCGGAAACCCTCACCACACCGGTGGAGGTGTAGTTGGCGTCCTGCACCAAGAACGGTGTGCCCTGGTCGAAGACGACCTCCCCGGCGCCGTTGCGCACGGTGATGACCGGGGCGTAGCCGTTCCCGGCGAGGTACACCGACGCCCCGCCGGCGCGCAGGGGCTCGTTGACGCGGATCTTCTCCTGCCGCGGTGCCTGTCCAGGGGCGTCGGTGACGGTGACGTCCGCCTCGAAGCTGCGGGGGGCGCCGAACTGGTTGCCGCTGGAGTCTTCGTCGAAGGCGACGCGCAACGCGTTCAGAGCGAAGGAGAACGGCGGGAGAGCGGAGCCGTCGACGTAGGCACCCGGGTCCCAGCTGTCGTAGGCGGTGACCTGGTTGGTGTACGCCTGCCCCTGCTGGACGATCACCTGGGCGCGGTAGCCGTACAGGCCGCCGATGCCCACGGCGATGAGCACCCCCACCAGGGCCAGGTGGAAGAGCAGGTTGCCGCTTTCTCGGAGCTCTCCGCGCTGCCCTGCCATAGACGGGCCGTGGCGGTCGTCGCCGAAGTCCGCGGTGCGGTACCGGCGGCTGCGCAGGACGTCTTGGGCGACGCGCAGCACGTCACCGGGAGCGGCATCGACCTCGACGGTGCGGTGCTCAGGCAACCGTGACAGGCGTGCCGGGGTGCGCGGAGGGGCCTGGCGCAAGTTGGCCACGTGCACCTTGGTGCGCGGCAGCACGCAGCCGACCAGGCTGATGAACAGCAGCAGGTAGACCGCGGAGAACCACGGCGAGGAGTAGACGTCGAACAGGCTGAGCCGGTCCAGCCATGGCGCAGAGTCGGGGTTGTCCTGGAAGTACTGGGCCACGGCGACCTGGTCGATGTTGCGCTGGGGGAACAGCGAGCCGGGCACCGCCAGCACCGCGAGCAGCATCAGCAGCAGCAGCGCCGTGCGCATGCTCGTGAGCTGACGCCAGGTCCAGCGGGCCCAGCCCACCAGACCGAGCCCTGCGGGGCGATCACTGCCCGGCGGCTCGGGCAGGGCCGGGCGGCGCTCTTGGACGCTCGTCATCACACCACCGTCTCGAAGGCACCGATGCTGCCCTGCAGAGCCAGCAGCCACTGCGTCCACAGGCCGCTGACCAGCAACACGCCAACCGCGACGAGCGCGGCGCCACCGACGCGGGTGATGGTCAAGCGCCGTCGGCGCACCCAGTCCAGGGCCCTCGTCGATCGTCCCAGTCCGAGCGCGACGAGCACGAACGGCAGCCCCAAGCCCAGGCAGTAGGCCACTGACAGCAGCACCCCGCGCGAGGCGGTGGCGGCATCGGTGGCCAGAGCCAGCACCACCGCCAGCGTCGGCCCCATGCACGGTGCCCACCCCAACCCGAAGGTCGCTCCCAGCAGCGGCGCTCCGGCCAAGCCTGCTGCCGGGCGCCATCGCACCTTCGCCTCCCCGCGCAGACCGGGCACGAGGCCGAGGAAGGCTAGCCCCATGAGGACGACGACGACGCCCATCCACCGGGTCAGCTGCAGCTGGTGACTCACCAGGAAGGCACCCAGAGCCCCGAACGCTGCGCCGGCAGCGACGAAGACCGCCGAGAAACCGAGCACGAAGAGCACCGAGCCGAGCAGCAGCCTGCCGCGGCGCTGGCGCCCGAGGTCAACACCGGTCAGGCCGGTGACGTAGCCCAGATAGCCCGGCACCAGCGGTAGCACGCACGGGGAGGCGAAGCTGACGACGCCCGCCACAGCCGCGACGAGCGCGGCCACCACCAGCGGACCGCCGCCTGCCAGCTGCTGGAAGAGATCAGCCGCGCTCACGCGCCACCGCTGACGGTCGCTGCGCCACCGGAGCTGCCGGCGCCGTCGGCTCGGCCACTGCGGACCTCATCGATCATGCCGCGCAGCACGCTCTCCTCCACGCGGCCGACCGCTCGTGCTGCCGGACGCCCCTCGGCGTCGAGCACGAGCGTGGAAGGCACGGCCTGCGGCGGGATGGTGCCGCGCAGCGACAGCAGCGCTTGGCCAGAGCCCGCGTCCAGGACACTGGAGTAGGGGATGGCGAACTCCTTCTCGAAGGTGTTCGCCACCGCTTGACCGTCACGGGTGTTCAGCCCGAGGAAGCGCACGTCTGGGGTCTGTGAGGCGACCCGGGCCAGGTCAGGCGCCTCCAGGCGGCACGGCGCGCACGCCGCGTACCAGACGTTGATCACTACCACCTGACCGCGCCAGTCGCCGACGTCCACGGTGTCGCCGTGTGTGGTTGTTCCGCTGAGCTGGACCGGTTCGCCCCGCTCGGCCGCGGGCAGCAGGGTCACGTCACCGTTGCCGGAGACGTAGCCCTGCTGGTTGCCCGAGTCCTGGCCGGGCTGGCCCAGTCCCGAGCAGCCTGCCAGCGCTGCTGTGGGTGCAGCGAACGCTCCGACTAGAAGCGCCCGACGCGTCAGGGGCCGGCGCGTGCGTCCAGCGCTCATGCCTGTGCGCCTCTGTCGTCACCGTCGCTGGCACCGCCGTGGCGAAGGGAGCTCAACACCAGCAGGCCCGCTCCGACGACGATGGCGGTGTCTGCGAGGTTGAAGGTCGGAAACCAGCCGCTGTGCAGATAGTCGGTGACGACCCCGTCACGGCCGCGGTCCACCACGTTGGCCACTGCGCCCCCCAGGACCAGGGCGAGTGCGCCGAGGCGTCCTCGGTCAGGGGTCGCTGCGGTGCGCCAGGCGAACACTGCGACGGCCACAGTGATGAGCGCGGTGACGGCCAGGACGATCCCAGCCGGAGCGCTCGCCCCCACGGAGAAGGCCACCCCGGGATTGTAGGCCAGGCGCAGGTCCACCGGCCCCAGCGGAACCACCCGGCCTTGCAGCGCGCTCTGCGCCCACGCCTTGGCGCTCAGGTCAACAGCGACGACCGATGCTGCGATGGTTCCCGCCACGACCCGCCGCAGGAATGCCGCGCTGGTCCGAGCAGAGCCGCCGGCCGAAGTGTCGACGCTCATCACCACGCTCGCTGCCGGCGCTGACCGGTCAGACGGCGGGGCGTCACGCGCCCAGCACCACTGCTGAGCGCTGTCTCACTCACCGGGCTGCCCGAGCCCAGCAGGGACCAGTGCGCAGCTCTCGGGCGCCGAGTCCGCGTAGGAGGGGCACAGCGCCACGGCGTTCCCCGTCGCCTGCAGGAGGGCCTCAGCAGCGATCAGCAGGTCCATCAACTCAGGGCGAGTCAGGTGGTACACCGAGGCCCGCCCTTGTGGACGGAAGTCCACCAGGCCGCACTCACGAAGGCACGCCAGGTGGTTGGACACCGTGGACTGTCCCAGTCCTAGTGCTGTGGACAGGTCCACCACGCGCGCTTCCCCGCGAGCCAGCTCACGCACCAACGACAGGCGTGTGGGGTCTCCGAGCCCCCGGAAGAGCGCGGCAGCCGGAGCCAGCACTGCACGGTCCGTCCCATGACCAGGCGTGGCTATCATCTGCATGCACTGATGTTACATGTACTGCTTGATGACTCGGCGGGCAGCAACATCACCTTGATCATCGAAAGGTACGTCTATGACCCTCGCCGTCTCCGCCTTGCAGGCCGTCGGGTTGTTCCTGGTGACCAACATCGACGACATCATCGTGCTGTCACTCTTCTTCGCCCGCGGCGCTGGAGCCCCGGGCACCACGTTCAAGATCACAGTTGGTCAGTACCTCGGCTTCGGCGCCATCTTGGTGACCTCCATCCTCATCGCTCTTGGCGCCGGCGCCTTCCTGCCCGAAGGAGTCATTCCCTACTTCGGGCTCATCCCGCTGCTCATCGGCCTGCGCGCCGCCTGGCAGGCCTGGCGCAACCGTGACGACGACGATGATGATGATGACGACGACCCCGGCAGGGCCGTGGCCATCTGGAGCGTGGCCGCTGTCACCTTCGCCAACGGCGGGGACAACATCGGCGTCTACGTCCCGGTCTTCTTGGCCGTCGGCCCGGCCGCGATCACCGCCTACGTGGTGGTCTTCCTCGCCCTGGTCGCCGTGCTGGTCCTGGCCGCCCGCTACATCGCCACCCGCCGACCGATCGCCGAGGTCCTCGAGCGGTGGGAGCACATCCTGTTCCCGCTCGTGCTGATCGTTCTCGGCGTGGTGATCCTGGTCGAAGGTGGCGCTTTCGGCCTTTGAGCACGCGAGCAGCGGTAGGGCGCACCCGCCCTTGACGCTGGCCTGGCAGCTGCAGGCGGTCGGACAGGGATCGGCGCGCGGTCGCTGCACCCTGCGAGCACACCGATCGATCATGCAGCGCGCGCACCTCGTTCAGCCCTCAGTCCACCTGAGGGCGGCTAGCCATGCGCTCGCATCCATTGCAGCGCCAGTCCGTCCACGAGAGGAGCACCTCAGGTGCAGTGGTGGCACGCCGTCCTGTTGGGAGCTGTGGAAGGGGTCACCGAGTTCCTTCCGGTCTCCTCTACCGGGCACTTGACAATCCTGGAGAAGCTGCTGGGCTACAGGGTCAACGATCCCGACGTCACCGCCTTCACCGTCATCATCCAGATCGGCGCGGTGCTGGCGACGTTGCTGTACCTGCGCCGCGACCTCATCCGCCTCATCGCTGCTGTTCTGGACGGGCTGCGCTACTCCCAGGCCCGCCACAACGCCGACTGGCGGATGGCGGTCGGCGTCATCGTCGGCTCCCTGCCCATCGGGATCGTCGGGTTCCTCTTCTCCGACCTCATCGAGACCACCCTGCGCAGCCTGTGGGTGGTGGGCATCGCGCTCATCGGGTGGAGCGTCGTCATGCTCTACGCCGACCGCACCGCCAGCCAGAACAAGCCCGAGAGCGCGGTGACCTGGCGCGACACCCTCGCCATCGGCCTGGTGCAGTGCCTGGCGCTGGTCCCGGGCGTCTCCCGCTCGGGCGCCACCATGTCGATCGGCCTGCTTCGCGGCCTGGACCGCGTCACCGTCACCCGGCTGTCCTTCTTCCTGTCCATCCCCGCGCTGGCCGCGGCCAGCGTCTACCAGAGCGTCAGCGCCGCGCCGCAGATCTCCAGCGGCATCGGCTGGGGCCCAACGCTGCTGGCCACCCTCGTCAGCTTCGTGGTCGCCTACCTCACCGTGGACTGGCTACTGAAGTTCATCGCCCGCCACAGCTACTCGCTGTTCATCGCCTACCGCATCATTGCGGGATCGCTGGTCCTAGCCCTGGTGGGCACCGGCGTGGTGGCCGCCACGTGAAGCGGGACACCCGAGGACGGCGCAACCTGCCACGACGATCACCGCTCAGCGCTGATGCGAGGGGCTGCGGTCAAGGACGGGCCCCGCGCGACCACCGCGGGCACGCTCGCCCACGGGCTGCAGCGGCGTGCATGCAAGACGTCCGTGACGGCCAGGGTGCCGTGCGCATCAGGAACTGACGCCCGCCGTGGAGATCACTCGGCTGGGATCCCGGGATCGATCCCGGCTGGTCCCTCACGGCGCATCACTGACGATCACGCCGTGGGACCACGAGATGGCACACCGACGGGCCCTGCTCGGGTGGGCGTCCAGCAAGCGAAAGGGTGACGACATCAACGTCTTGCGACGACACGGCGCGCGTGGCTCGAGGACACGCTGGAGTGGTCCGGCCGGTGACCGTGTCGGGGGTCCTGTTGCCGGTCTCGTCCGTGCTTTTGGGTGGACGTCGGCACCGTTATGGTCGGCAACATCGCTGCTCACGGGTGTCTTGGTGTGGTTCTTGTCCGCCCCCCCGCGCTCGTGGTGGTGGTGCCTGCCTGCGGGGTCACTGCTGGTGGTGATGGGGCTGGACGGTCTGCGGGGCCGAAGTCGCGCATGGAGCTGTTGGGTTGCTGGATGGCTGTGGGCGACGGCGTCGCTGTGGTGGTTGACCGAGATCACGGTGATCGGGTACGTCGCAGCCAGCGTTGTCATCGGCAGCCTGCTCACCCTTGCGCTGCGGTTGGCGGCCCCTCCGGGGCGACTGCCCCGCCCCGCCAGCCGGTCCACCACTGGCCCTGGGCGGCGTGTGCCCCTCGGGGGAACTGGCCGGACAACCGCGGCAGATCTGGTGCGCGACTACGGGGCCTTACCTGCCTGCATGGCCCTGCTGGAGATGGTGCTGGCGCGCTTTCCGCTGCAGGGGTTCCCCCTGCCGGCCCTGTCGCTGGGGCAGGCCTCAGGCCCGTTCGCGGTGGCCGCTGCGTGGGGTGGGGCACCGTTGGTGACCTTGGTGTCGGTGGCCAGCGGTGTCGCACTGGCTCGTGTGCTGCAGACGGGGTGGGCCGAGCGGGCGGGCCATCGAGCAGTCCGCGTCAGCCCAGCGCCCGCCAGGACGCGAGACCATCACCGCACCGGTGGTCGCTGGCTCCTGTCAGCGGGGAAGCGGTCACTGCCGTCCTTGGCGGTTCTCGCAGCTGCAGCCTTGGTGCTGGCAACACCGATCGCGCTGGGCGCGCAGGTGCACTCCCAGAGCAACGGGCAGCTGCACCTGTCCCTGGTCCAAGGCGGTGGGCCGCGTGGACTGCGAGCTGTCTTCAGCGATCCGAACCAGGTGACGCAGCGTCACCTGGTCTTGGCGGAGGACTTGGGCGACGACATCGCGACCGGGAAGGTACCGCCGGTGGACCTGGTGCTGCTGCCGGAGAACGTCTTGAGCGTGTCCGGTCCGGTCGCCAGCGCACCGCAACAGCGTCGTGTCGCCGCCCTGGCCGAGCGCCTGCGCGCTGCGGTGGTGGTGGGGGTGGTGGAGACGGCTTCGACCACCTTCCGCAATGCAGCAGTGCTGTGGGACGGCGAAGGGCGCATCGTGGGGCGCTACGAGAAGGAGCACCGGGTTCCCTTCGGTGAGTACCTGCCTGCGAGGGCTCTGCTGTCGCGCATCTCCTCAGCCGGGACCCTGGTGCCACGCGATGCGCTGGTCGGGGTGGGAACAGCCGCCCTGGACGTCCCTACCGCACGAGGAACGGTCCGGCTCGGCACGGTGATCTCATATGAGGGGTTCTTCGCCGACCGGGTACGAGAGGCGGTGCAGGCGGGAGGCCAGGCGATCCTGGTGCCCACCAACGCTGCGTCCTACTCCTACGATGTCGTCCCTGCGCTGCAGCTCGCAGCCGCCCAGCTACGGGCCCGGGAAAGCCATCGCACGGTGGTGCAGAGCGCCCCCACCGGGTACAGCGCGATCGTCGACGCTGACGGCCAGATCGTCCAGACCAGCGATCTGGGTAGAGCGCAGGTGCTGACGGCCACGGTGGATCTGCACGAGGGTCAGACGCCCTACATCCGCTGGGCTGACCTACCGGTGTTCGCCTTCTGCCTGGTGGTCATGGTCATGGTCAGCCTGAGAGTCCGCCTGCGGGATTCCCGCTCTGCACCCCCAGCTGGCAATCCGAACGGCGAAAGCTCTCACGGACAACATCAGACACTTTGATCGCTCTACTGCCGTCGCTGCGAGAGGCCGGCGAAAGAGTGATTGGTCAGCTCGATCCGCTGCGCTGCGTCCCGCGCCGGTACGTTTCGCGAGTGCCCGCTCCGGTCATGGCCCGTCTGCGCGAGCAGACGTGCGCGCAGCGACGACGCAGTCGCTGTGGGGCAGGTGGGTATCTGCTTGCCCTGACTGCGCTGATGGTCGTCGGCCTGTTGAACCTGCCGTTGTCGGAGCCCTTGAACAGAGCTATCAGCTCCGGCTACGCGTTGATCGGCTTTGGAGGCACTGAAGCAGTCGCGGCCGGCGACACTGCATCCTCACCGCAGCCGAACATGCTCAAAGCTGGTGGCTCCTTCACCAACGCACCCGATCCGGCTTCCTCGGCCTCCTTGGTGCAGGCACCCCTGACGACCTTCGAGGAACCGACCGCTGATGCGTGGGGAGCCGCAGCAGCCGCCTCGTCCTCTGAGGTCACCGAGCCCTCCTCGAAGTACACCTGCGTCGACCACCGCTGCGTCGGCCTCGACACCCGAACCGCCGATGTGTCCCTGGTCTACCCATCGACTCTGACCACGCCAGCTCCCGGCGCTACAACTTCGTTGCTGCTGGTCGACCTCGTCACCGACGTCTTTCCTGACTGAGCTGCCGCGCCGGGATGTCCAACCCCGCCGGGAACTGACAGGCAGCGACTCATTGGATGCGGTGTCACACAAGGCCGCCCAGCGAGGCCGCTGGGAGGGCCGTCGCTGACACGCCTGGGGCAGGTCAGCGTGACGGAGCCGGCAGGTAGCGCTCTGCTGTCGAGCAGCCGCACCTGTTCGCAACGACGCCAGCCTGTGGTTGTTCACCGCGGGCCGTCCTAGGGCTGTCTCGCGACTGTCCCGCGCTCAGCCTGGGAAGAACCGTGCACGGCCGTCCGCACTCCCGAATGACGGCTGTGCGGGCGGGCACCAGCGGTGACACCACCTCCTGCAGGCCGCTCACTAGTTGACCGCGACGTCCCCGGTGAGCACTTCATCAGCACCGCCTGACCGACCCGCCGGTGACGGCGTCCCCGGTCGGTCTCGGCCCCCCACCACGACCCACGCCCGCGCTCATGGCGATCTTCGTCGCCGTAGCCGGGCTCGAAGGGAGCACCCATGCCTCAGACAGCTCCACCTGTGCAAGGCCAGCCAGCGACCAGGCACCGCAGCGCCTTTCGTCCCGACATCGAGGGCATGCGCGCTCTGGCGCTCGGGCTGGTGCTGCTCTACCAAGCCGGAGTGCCCGGGACCGCCGGCGGGCGGCTCGGTGTCGATGTCTTCTTCGCGATCTCCGGATTTCTGATCACCGGACTGTTGGTGCGGGAGGTTGAAACCTCCGGTCGGGTGGACCTGGCGCGCTTCTACGCCCGCCGGGCGCGGCGCATCCTTCCCAGCGCCGTGAGCGTCACCATCGCGGTCCTGCTCATCGTCGCCGTGGTCGCCCCGGCGACCTTGGCGCGCGTCGGCGTCGACGCAGTCGCGGCGAGCCTGCAGGCCGCCAACTGGCGCTACGTCCTAGCCGACGTGGCAGGTCTGAACCCGATCGGGGTGGGCAGTCCGCTGCTGCACTACTGGTCGTTGGCCGTTGAGGAGCAGTTCTACCTGGCCTGGCCGCCGCTGGTGATGCTGACCGCCTGGCTAGCTCACAAGCGCGGGGGCTCGGTGCGCCGTTGGCTGGCCGTGGTCGCTGGTGGACTGGCGCTGGTCTCCCTCAGCACCTCCATCATCCTGACGCCCCTGTCGGGAACCGTGGCCTACCTGTCCACGCCGACGCGCGCCTGGCAGCTGGCCGCCGGTGCGCTCCTGGCGCTTGCCGTCCCGGCTGTGCACGAGCTCATCCACAGATCCTGGTGGCCG
Organism: Quadrisphaera sp. KR29; assembly: GCF_052644995.1. NCBI lineage: Bacteria > Bacillati > Actinomycetota > Actinomycetes > Kineosporiales > Kineosporiaceae > Quadrisphaera > Quadrisphaera sp. KR29. The sequence continues at coordinate 30,795 of NZ_JBQXXG010000024.1, read as the reverse complement.
GCCGCTGCGGCATGCGCGAGCACCACCGGCCTGCTGCTGATCGCGACGAGTGCTCAATGGACAGGCACGGTGGACTACCCAGGGTCAGCTGCCATCATCCCCACCTTGGGTGCCGTCGCCCTCATCGCCGGCGGCGCAGGAGCGCCAGGTCTGGCGCAGCGCATCCTGTCCTGGGCGCCCGTGCAAGCAGCCGGTCGACTGTCGTACGTGTGGTACCTCTGGCACCTGCCCGTGATCTACGTCGCCGAGGATGTAGGCATCCAGGGCTGGCCGCTGCTACTGACCCTGGAGATCGTGGTGGCCGGTTCGCTGGCATGGGTCACAGCTGTGGTGATCGAGCGACCGTGCCGCTTCGCGCCAGCATGGAGCACCAGCTCGCGCCGAGGACTCCTGCTAGGGGCCTGCTTCACCGGTGCAGGAGTGCTCGCTGGCGCCCTGGCCATCGCCGCCGCGTGAGGTCGACGCGTGCGCTGCAAGCGACGAGGCGGAGAAAGCACCGTGGCTGTGCCGCGGGCGGGGGCAGGCGGGGGGCGGGTGGGCGTTGTCGGCTCGAGGGCCCTCACGGGAGGGCGGTGCGCCGGCCTGGCCTACACCGACCGCACCTGCTTGCCCTTGAGGGCGTCCATGATCTGCGTCACCGTGCTGTCGGAGACGGCGCTGGCGCCGCCGACGACGATGACCTGACTGATGGCACGGCTACGCAGCCACTGCACGGTGGCACCAGGCAGGTCCCCGCGGGGCACCAGCAGTGTCAGGCGGCCGTGGGCTCCGGCGGAGATGGCGTCGGCGACGTTGGCCTGCTCACCCGAGGCGATGATGATCGTATGCGTTCCGGTCTTGCCCGACCACGCTGAAGCGATGGCCGTAGCGGTGCTGTAGCGGTCAGGGCCAGCGATGCGGACCAAGGACTTGGTCGTCAGGCCGACCTTGGCCAGCGCTGCAGCGGCGCTGTGTGGCGAGACGGACGCAGAGCCGCCCACCACGACGAGGGACTTCGGCTTCAGGCGCTGCAGGGCATCCAAAGTGACCTGCGGAGTCCCGCCGGCGCGGGTCAGCAGGATGGGACGCGCGGTCAGACCGGCCGGGCCCCCGACCGCCAGAGCGTCAATCATGTGCTCGGTCTCCCCCGAGGCCAGCACCGCGACGTCGTCGGTGCCCGCCTCAGCCATCTTCAGAGCCACCTGGGCCGCTGTGTCATACCGGTCGGTGCCTGCGATGCGGACCAGCTGGGTGACACCGCACGCGCGCAGCGCCTGCTCGACCCCTTCCCCCAAGGAGGAAGCACCACCGATGAGGTAGGCCGTGTTCGCTGCTCGTCGCTGCACCTCTCGGGCTACGACATCAGGCAGGTGGTCCCGCCTCGAGAGCAGGATCGGTGCTTGGCGTTGCACGGCCAGGGGTGCGGCCACCAAGCCGTCGACGAGGTGGTCGTCCTCCCCGGCCACGATGAGGACGGTGCGGCTGTCCGGGTAGATCTCCCGCGCCTGGGCGGCGCTGGTCTCATAGCGGTCACCACCGGCCAGCCGGGTCACTTCGGGGTCGACGTCCGCGTCCAGGTAGGACGAGACCGTGGAGCGGATCTGATCCATCTGGGCGTACAGGTGCTCACCGGGACATGCAGTGACCCCCACATCGCGGTGGCCGATGATCGTCGCTACGTCGACCACGGTCCCAGCGCCGTAGCGAGAGGTCCCCCCACCTTCGGAGACGAGCTGGGTCGTGGCGTTGGGGTCCACTCCGTGCAGTCCGAGCTTCCACGCCGTCACGCGGGCGACGCTGTCCACGATGGCCGGGGTAGCAGCTGCTGTCTCGTAGTTGCCGAGCACCGAGACACCGAAGGTGTCGGTGTTGAAGCCACCGGCGTGGGCACCTCGCACGGGCCGGTCGACGCCGCCGGCGCGCCCTTCGTAGATCGTGCCGAACCTGTCCACGAGGAAGTGGTAGCCGATGTCATCCCACCCCAGGCTTCGCGTGTGGTAGGCGTAAACGCTTCGGACCTCGCCTTGGGCCTCGGCTGGGCTCGTGTAGTCGTTGCTCCCGGCCGTGTGGTGGATGACGGCAGCCTTGATGGTGGCGTTGTAGTGGGGGACGTCATTGCGGTAGCTCTCATCTGCGCCCCACTGCGCGCGGGTGACGATCGCGGGCTGGTTGGTGAACGTCGTCGGCGCGACCCGGGCCGTGCCATCAGCTGTCCCCTCAGCTGTGCCGTGGGCTGTGGACTCGCCGGGGTCGATGAGCTCAAGACGCAGCCCGGCAGGTGCCGCGACCGTCTCGGAGGACACGCGTACCTGGACGGCGTCGCTGCTGGCCACTGCCAGCGGCTCTGTGCCCTCCCGCACCTGCGCCGAGGAAGCCTCCGACCTGGCTGGGGCGGTCTCCATCACCTCGAGCACCTGCCAGGCACTCCACTGCCCACCGCTGCGCACTCGCACCGCCAGCACCAGCTGGGCCCCCTGACGAGCAGCTGCCGGCCACGTCATGCCCAGCAGCCGAAACGATCGGACCTCGTGGGTGGCGCTGACCCACTTACCGCCCACATCAGCTCTCACCGTGGCCGCCAGCCCGCTCGAGCCCGCCACGCGCGAGGCGGTCATGTCCTGCACGTCGATCTGCTGGACCTGCGTCTGCGGCACCTGCATCTGCATCTGCGAGGGTGAGACCGCCTCAGCTGCGATCAGGCGCACCTGGCCCGTGCCGCCAGCCCGTGGGAGCTGCCCGTCGACCTGCGCCTCAGCACCCAGGCGTACGCGTCCCTCGCCGGCACAAGCAGCCAAGATCACTGTTCCGCCCAGCACGCCCGCGCCCGTGAGGAACGCCCGTCGACGGATCGCCCCGGCAGACGCACCAGGGTCACTCACCGTCACCCTCCTCCGCCTGGGCTCACCTCGTGGCTCATCATCGGTAGCCATGGGCCACCGGCAGTCAGCCCTTCGCAGCCTAGGAGCGCTCGCCCGACGAGCAGCGCAGACTCGCCGAAGGCGAGGACAGCAACAGCAGCGTGACCGGAACTCCTCCGCCCACCGATAGTTCGTTTCACGTCAACGCAATCAGTGATGGACCGGCGGCCAAGGCGGTCTCCGTCGTCTCGCGGAGCAAGCCCGCGCACGCGCCGAGCATGGCCTGGTCCACCCTGACCAGGCTCGCGCTGATCTTCCCCGACGCACCTCACTGAGAGGGACCACCGAACACGACAAAAGCGAAATGGGCTCGCGAGGTGACGATGCTGGACGCGCCAGCCTCGCGGCCGTCCGGTCGGGGTGGTCAGCGAGACACTGACCGGGCAGCGGTCGTCGACCGGGCACTGTTGTCGGGTGGCTAGCGCTCGACCTCGTCGAGGGCCACGGCCTCGGCACCTGCAGGCTTGGGCCGGTTCGTTAACGGCAAGACCCGAACCAGCACCACCATGACCACCAGCTCCACCAGTGTCTGGGTCACTACCACCAGCGGCGTCAGAGACTGCGACGCCGGCAACGCCAAGGCCAGTGGCAGCACCACCAGGGAGTTGCGGGTGACACCGCTGAACACCACCGCCCGACCCGAGGTCACGTCCAGACGCGCGAATCGCGCGACGACCAGGCCCAGCAGGACCATCGCCACCGCGAAGCCCACGTACAGCGGCACCAGCTCCATCAACCTCCCGAGTTGACCGCTGACCGCCCGCACCTGGGAGGCGATCACAACAGCCAAGGTGGCGAACATCAGCGGCACCATCGCCGCTAGCGTCACCTCCTGCAGCTGAGCGGCCCACCGCGCCCACCACGGCCGTCGACGGTCATCCTTGCCCTGGCTCTGAGTGCTTTGGCCTACCAGGACCTGGGTCAGCGCCGCTGCTGCCAGTGGCAGCACGATCAGCACCACGAGGGCGTGCGCGAAAGGGCCCACCTCCACGGCCCGGGCGGCCCGGGGACCGACCATCACCCACAGGTACACCGGAAGTAGCAGCGCCTGGGCGAGCATCAGCAGCGGCGCCGCCGCCAGCAGACGGTCTGCGGCTCCGCCGGCCAGGCGGGCGAAGACGATGACGTAGTCAATGCACGGGGAAAGCAGCACCAGCAGCACCCCGAACAGCACCGCCGGCTCATCGGCAACCACACGGCTGAGGGCGTACACGACCACGGGCACGAGGGCGAAGTTCAGCGCCAGCACGGTCAGGAGGAAGCGGGCGTCGGTGAAGGCGCGGCTGATAGCGGTGAAGGGGACCCCGAGGAAGGTGGCGTACAGCAGCAGCGCGATGACGGGGTTGATGGCCGCCTCGAGGTGGCGTGCACCGGGAATGAGCAGTCCAGTAGCCACTCCGGCGGCGATCCCGGCCAGGTAGATGGCGATCTGGTGGCGCTCCAGGCGCTCGGTGGTGGCGCTCAGCCGACTCATCAGTTCGGGCTCGAGGCGGTCGCATCGAGGTGCATGCGGTGGACCGTAAACGTTGGAGTCGACTCGAAGGTCAAGCTTTACGGTGGTGTGTGCGCATCTCCGAGGTCGTTCAGCGCAGCGGCGTTCCGGCGACGACGCTGCGCTACTACGAGGCGCTGGGCCTGGTGAGCTCGCGGCGCTCGGCCAACGGCTACCGCGACTACGACGAGGCGGTCTTCGAGCAACTGGGCTTCATCGCCTCGGCGAAGGCGCTGCGGCTGGAGCTGCCGCAGATCGCGGAGCTGTTGAGGCTGTCGCGCGAGGGCACATGCACCCAGGTCAAGCAGCGCCTGCATCCGGTGCTGGTGGCCGAGCTGAAGCGGGTGGAGGCTGCGCTGGAGGCGTTAGCGCTGTTGAGGGGGCAGCTGGTGGAGGCCGTCGAGCAAGTGGCTGGATGTCCGGACAGTGAGTCGGCGTGCCGTTCGGAGTGTGCGTTGGTGGTACTGCAACGTCCTGCCAGTGTCATATGACGACCGCTGTCCGCACACAGGCAAGCGCCGCGCCGAGGAGCCATCACAAGTGGTGATCGAGTCGCGTATAGCCCGCCCGGCGTTGGTGTCTCGCTTCGCTGCCCTCTACGGGCAGCGCGCAGTGTCAAGGCCAGCGTTCGTGACCGTATCCGGGCTGCGGGAAGTCACCGCGGAGACATCACGGGACCACCAACCGCCCCTCCCCCTGTTCCGGGCCGCTCTTTGGTGACAGACCACCGCCGGCGAGCCGCCCCAGCCGTCGTCGGGACGCGCCCCCGGCGCCGCGCTGTCCGCTCTGACACAGCGAAGGGCGCCGACTCACTCTCGAGCCGACGCCCCTCGCGCTCTCCTCAGGAAGTCGAGGCAGCCTGCCGGTCTAGGTCAAGGGGCAGCAGCTGCTCTGCGTCCAGCCACTGCTGAACCATCACCAGCCCCGGGGTCGCGTAGACAACCAGGATCTGCCAGCCGGCTTCCACGCGGCGGCGGTCGATGACGATGCCGGGGTAGTCGGCCTCAGTGGCCACGACCCAGACGAACGGGTTGCCGGGCGGACGCCGCTGCTTCAGCGACTCCTCTGCGGCAAGGCGAGCCTCTGCGTTGGCCGCGACCAACCACGCAGGCAGGGGCGCGCCCTTCTTCGCCATGCCTCCCGCCACGGGCGGCATGCTGCCCGCTCGGCCTGACAGTCAGCGCTGCTCATCTGCTGACTGGCGCTGCTTGAGCTGGGCCAGCAGCGCCTCCAGCTGAGTCACGAGCTGGTCGATGTCCGCGCCATCAGTCGGCGCCGCCGCGGCAGTTTCCAGGGCTTCGGTATCGACGTCGGCTCTACCCGTCGAAGTGGAAGTTGCCGACGAGGGGGCAGGGTTGTCGGCGCTGTGCACGTCATCCGGCGCTCCCGCTGAGCTCGGAGCCGTCGCCGCAGCCGGCTCCTCGGCGGGCTGCTCCACCTGCTCGGTTGTCTCTTGCAAGGCCTGGACGTAGGCCCGCGCTGACTCCGGCATCCGGCTGTCCTCGGTGTACAGCTGGAAGTTGCCGTCGTCCTGCGGGGCGTTGAAGAGGATTTCGTAGGTCAGCTGTCCGGGTCCGTCGCCTGCGTGCTCGGCGAACCAGTCGACCATGCCTTCCACGTAGGCCGGCTCGTCGCCCATCTCCGCGCGCCCGGACCACTCCGGTACCGCTAGCGGAACATCCCACTGCTCGGCCTGCTCGCTGTAGGCGTTCAGCCCGATGGGGATGCCGTCGTCGCCGCGGGCGTCGAGCTGGGCCTCGAAGTCTGCCTCGGAGGTGATGGTCGGCCAGCCGTTGTAGGTGTCCACGCCTAGGACGTCGGCCTGCCCGTCGCCGGGCCAGGTGGTGCGCCAGTCCAGGTCGGTCCCGCTGGAGGTGACGTTGACGCCGTAGACGAGCTGGGCGTCAGGGAAGACGTCTTGCTGGATCGCGCGGTAGCGGGCCCACGCGGCCTTGAAGTCCTCAGCGTCGGCGGGGGTGACCGACCAGTCCCAACCACCAAGGTTGAACTCGTGGAAGGGGCGGATGTAGGTGGTGCCCTTGCCGTCACGCAGCTCTGCCATGCGGGTCAGGGACTCCCGCCAGCGGTCCTCGTAGGCGCCGTCGGCGGCCGCAGCCCAGGTCTCGCCGTTCAGTAGGCCGCCAGGGGCGATGTCGATGGCGCCGTCGAAGTCGGCGACCTCCCCGCCGGGGGCGATGGAGTACAGCCGGGTCTGGTTGTCGCCCTGGTCGGCCCACGTGCCGACGATCTCCACGGGACTCCCGCGCCACTCCCCCAGCGCGCCGTCCGCAGCTCCGTCACCGGAGGCTCCCGACAGCCAGGACTGCCCGTCCCCCTGTGCCGAGGCGCCAACGCTCGGCGGAGACGAAGTCTCCGTCGTCGGCTCCACTGTCGACTCCGCCGGTGCCTCCGGGAAGGCGGGCGACGACGTCGTCGACGGGGACGGAAGGGGTGCCGCCGTCGCCGTGGCGGCAGCTGAGCCGTTGGGAGCCGGCGTCGTTGCGGCCAGAGCCACGCCGGTAGCGGAGCACAGAAACGTGAGGGCCCCGATGGTCACGAGCCCCGGCCGCGCTCGGCGAGTGGCGGGGATGGGTTGGCGGTGTTTGGACATGGCGGTGTCTCCCTCGTCGGGTCGGATGGGTCGGCCGTGGCGGTGGTGAGTGACGCCGGTGGGCCTCAGGCCGGGGCGTGAGAGCGGTGCGCGGTCCGCGCCACCGCCGGCTGCGTCACCGGCGGGGCCATGAGCGCTGCGGGGCGAGTGAGGAGGTCGAGGGCCCTCTCGCCGAGGGCGATGAGCGGGCCGATGCGTGGGTGGTCGAGCCGGTCGCTCTTGTGCCAGCTCTGCTTCGTCTCGTCGTGGTTCCACTGGGCGGTCAGCCAGCGCCGCTCGTCGACTTGGTCGCGGACGCAGGTACGGACGGCCTCGACGCTGTAGAGCAGCGTGGAGGTCTGGTCTGCGACGAGGTCGACGCGCTGGTGAGGGCCGCTAATCCCCTCCGGCAGAGAGAAGCCGAGGCCGCGCAGGCACTCGTTGACCTGCAAGAGCGGGCGCGGGTCGCTGGCTTCGATGGTGCCGATGTCCTTGCCTAGAGCGGGGATCGCGCCGCCTAGGGAGACCCGCAGCTCGTGCAGGCGTCGCCCGGCGTCGAAGGCGGTAAGCGACGCGGTCGTGCGCCACAGGGCGGCGCACTCATGCCCGAGAGCCGTCGCGATCCGCTGCTGCCCGCGCAGCACGAGGTGGAGGTGGGCCGGACTGACCGACGTGCCGGCGTCCAGGAGGGACATGAGCCTCGCCAGTCCGCGAGGCACCTCGGCGGGATGTCGCACAGGCAGGACGTCGAGACGCCGCCCGGGAACCTCGGCTCGCCAGGCGGGCAGGTCACCCTTGGCCAGGTGGCGGAGCGTGGCCTCGGCGCTGTGCCGCAGGCCGTGCACGGCGTGGTGGGTCAGCGCCTCGGCGACCTCGGTCCGACCGCTCGCAGCGGCGGCGATCGCGAGGCGCTGGTCGAGGTGGCTGACGCTCAGCGCCAGCACGGTGGCGTCGGCGACGACGGTCTTCACGGCCGGCCCTACGGGCTTGCTGAGACTGGTGTCCCACTGAGCCTGCACCAAGGTGGCCTGGGTGGCGATGCGCTCCCAGCGGTCGGCCGCTGAGCCGGCCTGCGCGAGGCGGGCGACATCCATCGGTGAGCGCGTGGCCTGCGGCATCGGGTAGCGGGCGAGGTGCCAGGCCAGTCCGTTGGCGGGCTTGGTCTCGGCGTCGAGCAGCGTCGGCCTGGTGCCTTCGCGCAGGCGGGTGCCCCAGAACAGCAGGTGGCGGGACAGGGCGACGACGGCGGCGCGGCCGTGCAGCGCGGCGTCGACGTCGAGTCCGTCCACAGCTGTGGGTGAGCACTGTGCGTAGAGCTGCGCGAGCTGGCCGGTGAGGTCGCCGAGGGTGTCGGCGACGTTCACGGCTGTCCGGCAGGCGCGTCGAGGGCGGAGGTCATCACCTCGAGCGCCCGCAAGCTTCGGGCTCGGGCCTGCGCGTCCTGGGCGGTGACCACGACGTTGACGAGGGCGCTCAGCGCCTCGTCGAGCAGGACGGCGCCGCGGGCGTCGACGTCCGCGGCGCCCACCGGTGCCTGCAGCGGCCAGACGTCGTCGAGGTGGGCGAGCGCGACCTCCGCGCGGACCCGCTCGCCCTCGTTGCGGGCGTGCTCGACGAGCGCGGTCAGGAGCTGTCGGGCGGCGATGAGCGCCGCTTCGGCGCTTGGGCCGTCCTCTCGCTCGGCGGTGTCGGGAGTGGTGGGCGTCGTCATGGCGGACCTCGTCTCTCCACAGGTGGGCAGGGCGAAGCGCGTCGTCCACAGGCAGTGGTGGTTGCTGGCGGAGGCGGCTCGAGGCGCGTGACATCGCCGTAGTGGCGATGTAGCGTCCGACTATCAACTCATGTAAACAAGGAGCCTGTCCAGTGACAACCACAGTGATGACGACGTGCGCCCCCGAGACCGGCGCGCCACCCGACCCGTCCCCCTCCGAGCGGCCAGCCACACCACGCACGGCCCCGCCGACGACCGACGTCGTACTGGTCAGCGCCCACGGCGGCAGCGGCGCCAGCACGCTGGCCGCACACCTGCCCGACACCTACCGCGAGGTCGCGCTGACCCCGGTCACCGTCAACGGCACCAACCACTGCGTGGTCGTCGCCGCGGCGACCGTGGACGGTGTCATCGCCGCCACCCACGCCGTGCGCCGGCTGACGAGCGTGTCCTCAGCGCCGGCCATCCACCTCGCCCTGGTGCGCGACGGGCTCGGCCACGAGCCCCTCGGGGCTCGAGCCCGAGTGCGAGCTCTCAGCGTCTTCGTCGCCTCCATCACCGAGGTGCCGCACGTGCAGCGCTGGCGGTACGAGGCCAACGAGCAGCGCACCCCCTCCCTCCAGTACGCCAAGGCCGTGGCACGACTCGTGGCCGCCGTCGAACCACCACCCGCCTCGACCAGTCGAGCTCGACGTCGCCAGCAGCAGAAGGAAGCCGTCTCGTGAGCTGGCTGCTGACCCTGGCCGTCCCCGACCCCGCTCCGGTCGCACCACCGGGCCTCGGCGAGGCGGTCAACACGCTGCTCGGTTGGCTGAAGTGGGGCGGCCTGGTCGCCGGCGTCGCCGGCCTCCTCATCTGCGCGATCATGATGATGATCGGCCGGCGCAACCGCTCCGCCGTCGCGGCTGACGGTGCCGCGGGCATCCCCTGGGTGCTCGGAGGCCTCACCGTCATCGCCTTCTCAGCAGCCATCGTCGGGGCGGTGGTCTGACGTGCCGACCCCGCTCGTGCCACCACCACGGCGCACACCCGGCGACCGCCTCATGACGACGACGCCCCAACCGCGCCCCTCCGACCCCGCACGACGCCGGAGCCGCCGGCGGCGAACGCAGATCGCGATCCTTGCCGTCATCGCCGTCGTCTTCCCCGCGACCGCGCTGTCGGCCTGGACGGTGCTGCATGACGGCGAGGGACGGGACCGGACCCCGCCCGTCGTAGCCGAGGAGACCACTCCCGGCCCACCGGGAGAGTCCCCGGCACCTTCCCCGATGACCGACCTCGCTTGGGTCGACCACCAGGGCACCCCGCTCCCGGCCTCGGCAACCGCCGGACCGACCAGACAGGAAGGTCCGCTCGACGTCGGGTACACCGACGACGACCTGGGCGCGGTCCTCGCGGCAGTCCACATCTCCTACGCCGCTGGACCGTCGGCAGGGTCAGCGACGTTCCGGCCCGCTCTGCAGACCCAGGTCACGGGCCCGGCGCAGCAGGCGCTGAGCATCGCCGTCGAGAAGGACTACGCCGAAGCCCGCGTCGCCGCCGGACTTCGCGACGGCCAGGCGCTGCCCGCCGGTGACGCGACTCTGCTCGGCTACCGCGTCGAGCAGCTGCCCCAGGGCAACCGCCACGTCCAGCTCGTGCTGACCTCCTCAGCAGCCGACGGCGCTCGCCAGGTCTTCAGCGTCGACGCCATCATGACGTGGCAGGACGACGACTGGCGCCTGCTGGCCCCCGGTGCCGGGACCTGGAACAGCGTCGTGACCCAGCTGACCGACGTCCCCTCGGACCTCACGATCTTCGACCCCGCCCAGCCCACGACGGGCGGTGACGACTGATGCCGTGCGACGTCCTGGACCCCGCCAGCTGCGTCGTCGGCGCGGTGGCGGACGCCGCCACGGCCAGCCTCGGCAACTCCTTCGCCGACGCCATGCGCGAGGGCGCCACCTGGGTCATCAAGACGACGATCGGCTGGTGGGTCGAGGTACCCGCTATCGACGTCACCAACTCCCCCGCCCTGGCGATCCGCGACGACGTCTGGTGGCTCTCCCTGGTCATCGCCGCCGCCGGCGTGTCATGGCAGGGCCTACGCATGGCGATCACCCACCGCCTGGACCCGCTCCTCGACATCGGCCGCGGACTCGTCACCCTGGCGCTGTGGGCCGCAGTCGGCATCACCGGCTCTGCTCTGGCGCTGCGCGCCGGGGACGACTTCTCCTCCTGGGTGCTCGACCGCGCCGCCAGCGGGCGGGTCGTTGAGCGCCTCGTGGCCCTGGCCGGGCTTCAGGGCATCAACTCCGCCGGGGCCGCCATCGTCATCGGGCTGCTCGTCATGCTCGCCGGGCTCATCCAGGCGGTGCTGATGATGTTCCGCGAAGGCGCCATCGTCGTCCTGGCCGGGCTGCTCGTGCTCGCCGCAGCCGGCAACGTCACCGGCTACGGCCGCCCCTGGTTGGGCAGGGTGCTCGCCTGGATGCTGGCGCTGATCGCCTACAAGCCGGTCGCCGCGCTCGTGTACGCCGTCGCACTGCGCATGACCGCCGGGCCGGAGGGCTCGCTGCAGAACGGCGGCGACCCGCGCACCGTCATCGTGGGCCTGTCGATGATCGTCATGAGCGTCGTGGCTCTGCCCGTGCTGATGCGCTTCTTCAGCTGGGCCACCGGTGACGGCGGTGGTCCAAGCCGTGGTCTGTCGACGACGCTGTCGCTGGCCGCTGCCGGGGCGCAGGGAGTCTCGGCGCTGCGCGGTGCGGGCTCTGGCTCCGGTGGTGACGCGGGGGCCCACGCCACGCAGATGAAGTCCGACCTGGGCCCGGCAGCGACGTCGGCCTACGCGCCACCCGGCAGCTCGGGCGGCGGGGCGGGCGGCGCGGCCAGCGGCGCCGCCTCAACCACCGCTGCGTCGTCCACGGCGTCCGGTGCCAGCGCTGGTGCTGCCTCCACGGCGGCGAGCGGCTCTTCGGCAACTGCTGCCGCCGGAGCCGGTGCAGCAGGAGGCGTCGCCGGTGCAGGCGTCGCCGCCGCCAAGGGCGCCTACGACGCGACCGTCGCTGCGAGCCACACCGCTGGCGGCGCCATGACCACGACGTCTGCAGGAGATAACCGATGAGCACGACCACCGCCACGCGCCCGCACACGACGGCCTCGATGTCAGCGGTCCAGTCACCACGCACCTACGGCGGCTGGCGGCGCACCCGCGGCATCGGCCTGTTCGGTCTCGGCGCCGTCGCCACCGCCATCGTCCTGGCCTGCATCGTGCTGCCCCTGCTGGCGCTCAGCGCCTCCGTGCGAGCCGGGCTCGTCGTCGCGCTGCCCTGCGCCCTCGTCGCGGCGCTGACGGTGGCGCGCTTCGACGGCGCCCCGCTGACTGACGTCGTGCTGCGCCGCGGGCAGTTCGCCTGGGCGCGGATGCGCGGGTACACCAGCCTGCGCTCAGGCGTCGTCGTCGAGCATCCCTCCGCCTGGCAGCTGCCCGGCGCCCTGGCCACCACGCGGCTGCTGTCGGTCGCCGACGGCCGCGGCGGGCAGTTCGGGCTGGTGCACGACGAGCGCACCGGCATGCTCACCGCCACGCTGCGCTGCGCGTCATCCTCGACCTGGCTGGTCGACAGCGAGGCCGCCGACGGCTGGGTCGCCTCCTGGCATTCCTGGCTGGCCTCGCGAGGCTTCGACCCGCTCGTCGCCTGGGTCGCCGTCACCGTCGACACCGCACCCGAGCCGGGCTCGACGCTGGCCCGCAACGTCGCTTCCCGTCTGCACCCGGAGGCACCCGCCGACGTCCTGGCGCTGCTGCGCGAGCTGATCCTGCGCTCCCCCGCTGCGGCCGCCGACGTCGACACCCGCGTCTCCATCACCTTCGACCCCTCCCGCGCCGGAGAGCGTCTGCCTGACCTCGCCGACCGCACCGCCGAGGTCGCCCGGGCCCTGACCGGCATGGAGGCCGCGCTCGGGGAGTGCGGCGTCACCGTCCTCGGCCGGGCCAGCGCCGCTGAGCTCGCCGGTACGGTGCGCACCGCCTTCGACCCCGCCAGCCGCGGTGACGTCAACGCCCTGCTCGACGACGCTCTCCCCTCCTCCTCCGGCGCGGGCACCTGCCCTCTGCTCTCCTGGGGCGAGGCCGGCCCGGTGGCCGCCGAGGACGGCTGGGGCGCCTACCGCCACGACTCCGGCACCTCGGTGTCCTGGGCCTGGCACGAGGCACCCCGCCAGCAGGTCACCGCCAACGTGCTCACCCGGCTTCTCTCCCCGGGGCGGTTCCCGCGCCGAGTCACGCTGCTGTTCCGCCCGCTCCCTGCCGGTGCAGCGGCTCGCGTGCTGGAGAGCCAGGTCAACGCCGCGGCCTTCCGCGACGCCTACCGCCGCAGCCAGGGCCGCGACGCCACCGCCCGCGACATCGCCGACCGGGAGCGCGCTGTGGCAGCGGCCCGCGAGGAAGCCCTCGGTGCAGGGGTCGTGCTGATGAGCCTGTACGTCACGACGACGGTCCTGGACGGCGACGACGACACCGCGCTCGCCGCAGCGATCGCCGACACCGAGGCCCGCGCCGACCAGTCCAAGGTCCGCCTGCGCCGGCTGTGGGGCTCCCAGGCCCTCGGCTTCGCCACCACGCTGCCCGCGGGGCTGCACCCCGCGCACGTCGCCGGGCGGGTGCTCGCGTGAGCCGCGCGTCGTCGTCCTCACGTCCTGCGGGCCGGACCAACCGAGCCGCGCGTACCGCGGCTCGCGTCGAGCTTCCCGACGTGGTCGCCCCCGCCTGGGGCTGGCGCGACCGCGGCGCCGGACGGCTCGCCCACGCCGGAGTCGCCCCGGAGTACCAGGCCACCACCGTGCAGGCCTGCGGCCTGTTCCCCTTCGTCGCGGGCTCCGGGGCGCCGTCGGTCGGGGTGCCCTTCGGGCGCCACATGATGTGGGGCGAGGTCGTCTGCCTAGACCCCTTCGCCTGGCTCGAGGCCGGGCTGGTGACCAACCGCGGGCTGACGCTGCTCGGGCAGCCCGGTACGGGCAAGTCCGCTGCGCTGAAGCGCCTGGCCCGCGGGCTCATGGCCTTCGGCGTGCGGCCCCTGTTCCTGGGCGACCTGAAGCCGGACTACTCCGCCGTCGTCGAGGCCGCTGGTGGGCAGGTCATCCGCGTCGGGCGCGGCCTGGACCGCATCAATCCCCTAGACGCCGGACCGCTCGGGTCGGCCCTCAGCCAGCTCAGCGGTGAGGCTGCCGAGCGGCTGCGCATGGAGGTCCGCGGCCGGCGGCTCTCGGCGACCCTCGCGCTGTGCTCGCTGGTGCGCCGCCACGGCGGGATGACCAACGGCGAGGAGGTCGTCCTGGGCGCGGCCGTCGACCTGCTCACCGACCGCAAGCCCCGCGGCCGACTCCCCGCGGGGATGACCGCCGCTCAGCGCCGTGGGATGTCCCCGACCATCCCTGAGGTGCTCAAGGTCGTCCGAGAGGGACCGGACCGGCTCGTGGCCGCCGCCGAGCTGGACGACCACGACGCCTACCGCGCCGAGACCAAGGAACTGCGCCAGACGTTGGCGCTGCTGTGCGAGGGCTCCCTCAAGGGCGTGTTCGACGGGCCGACGACGCAGCCCATCGACTTGGAGGCGCCAGCGGTCAGCGTCGACATCTCTGCGGTCGCTGCCTCGGGGGACACCCTGGTGGCCGCGGCGATGCTGTCGACCTGGTCCTACGGCTTTGCCGTCATCGACGCCTCCACCGCGCTGGCCGAGGCAGGGCTGGCGCCGCGGCGAAAGTACTTCGCCGTCATGGACGAGCTGTGGCGCGCGCTGCGCGGAGCACCCGGGCTGGTCGACCATGCCGACGCCCTCACCCGCGTCTACCGGGGCCGCGATGTCGCGCACGCGATGGCGACGCACTCCCTGGACGACCTGTCGGCGCTGCCGACCGAGGAGGACCGGGCCAAGGCCCGCGGGTTCGTCGAGCGCAATGCCGTGACCGTGCTGGCGGGGCTGCCGCCGCGGGAGCTGGACGCGGTCTCGGCGGTGGTGCCGCTGTCGGACAAGGAGCGGCAGATGGTCGCGTCCTGGTCGGCGCCGGAATCCTGGCAGGCCGGCGCCCGTCACCCCGGGCGGGGGAAGTACCTCATCAAGACCGGGCAGCGGGTCGGCATCCCCGTGGAGTTGGAGTTCGTCGGCGACGAGGCCCGGTTGTACGACACCGACAGCGCCGTCCGACCCACCGGCAGGACGACGTCGGTCGGCGAGCCGGCGCTCTTCGAGTGAGGCGCTGATGGGTCGGGTGTTGGAGCCCCGTGGTGTTGCAGCGCCCGGGCTGGGACTGCCGATAGCGATGCTGGGCGTGGTTTGGGGCGTCGTCGGGCTGACCTGGCTGGTGCGGCTGGCCGGGACGACGGCGTCCTGGCTCGCCGGAAACGGGTGGGCCTCGCCGCCGTTCGGCGTCGACTTCGTGCGGCTCCTAGCTGGCGATGGCGTCGAGGCGGTGTGGCCGGGGACACCGATCTGGGCTGTTGTCGTCCTGGCCCTCCTCCTGGTCGCCGTCGTGACGGCTGCGGGGTGTGCGCTAACTGTCTTGGGGCGGCGGGTGCTCGCACCCGTCGCTGGACTCGCGCAGGCGCACCAGGTTGCGCCGCTCACCCCCGCTTCCGCGAAAGAGCGGGCTCGACGTCTGCGCCGGTCACTGGCGGAGCAGTCGGACCGTGACGTCGCTGCCAACGACGTCGGCCTTGCGCTCGGGGTCCTGATGCCGCGCGGCCCCCGGCTTCGGGCTTCGTGGGAGGACGTGCTGCTGGCGGTGATGGCGCCCCGGGCCGGCAAGACGACGACGCTGACGGTGCCAATCGTGCGCAACGCTCCCGGACCGGTGCTGGCGACCTCGATCAAGCCGGACCTGTGGGAGGCCACCGAAGCGGAGCGCGCTGCCTCGACCGGGGAGCAAGTGTGGGTCTTCGACCCGCAGGGCGTCACCGGGCAGCCGCAGGCGATGTGGTGGGACCCGCTGCGTGGGGTCACGAGCGTCGAGGAGGCAACCCGGCTCGCGGGGCACTTCATCACCGAGATCCGCGGCGACAAGGACGGTCGCGACTTCTGGTCCAGCGCCGCCCACGACCTCCTCGCCAACCTCCTGCTGGCAGCCGCGCTGTCGGAGCGGTTGCTGCCGGAGGTCTACGAGTGGCTCACCGAGCCAGCCGTCCCGACCGCGGCGGCGCTGCTTCGTGCTCACGGCCACCACGCGGCAGCTGCTGCGGTCGTCGGGCGACAGAACGGGGCAGTGGAGACCCGCGACGGCGTCTACGAGACGGCGCGCACCGCTGCCTCGGCTCTGCGGGACCCGGTCATCATGCGGTGGCTGGTGCCGCCGTGGATTAGTGGCGCGACGGGGTGCGACGAGCTCGACACTGCAGCGTTTGTCACGTCACGGCAGACGCTGCACCTGCTGTCGAAGAACGGCGCTGGCACCGCCGCACCGCTGGTGGCGGCGTTGGTGGACCGGCTCATGCAGGACGGCATCCGCGCCGCGGAGCGCTCCCCCGGGACGCGGCTCGATCCGCCGCTGGTCGTGGTCTTGGATGAGGCGGCGAACATCTGCAAGATCCCCGACCTGCCTGACCTGTACTCCCACCTGGGGTCGCGCGGCGTGGTGCCGTTGACGGTGCTGCAGTCCTACCGCCAGGGCGTCCGCGTCTGGGGCGAGGCCGGCATGGACTCGCTGTGGTCGGCGGCCACGGTGAAGCTGGTCGGCGCCGGCATCGACGACGCTAGGTTCGCCGAGGACGTCAGCCGCCTGGTGGGCGAGCACGACGTCGCCGTGCGCTCCTACGCCGACGGCAGCGGGGACGGTCGGCAGCGGGCCTCGCGATCGGTGACGACGTCCCTGCGGCGGCAGCGACTCCTCCCACCCGAGGACCTTCGCGCGATGCCCAAGGGGACGGCGCTACTGCTGGCCACGGGTCTACGCGTTGCGCAGGTGCGCCTTGAGCCCTTTTACGAGACGCCACTTCGCCGAGGCGACCGATGGCCGGTATGAGAAGTGAGAGGTGGTACGGCGAGGTCGACTCCCGGTTAGCGCGCCTGGAGCTGCGAGCCGATGAAGCCGAGCTCGTCAACCTAGGTGTCGACAACGGGACAAGAGCTAGAACGATCGACGAGAAGGACTACCCCAACCTGGACACGTGGGTTCACGACTACTTCTGCGCCACCTTCTTCCGCCCCCTGGGCGGAGAGTTCCGGTGGTGCTCTCAGTGGCGAGCGCATCGAGAGGCTGTAGTTCGGCTGGAGGCTCTGTGGCGTTCATGGAGGGCCCTCAGCCGCGACCCATCCCTCGGCATCTCCACATGGCTTCAGCAGTTCCTAGACCCGCAACTGCTTATCATATTGGGGCCCAGAGGCCCTTTTGCCTCATGCAACGAGAAGCGTCACTTGGATCCTACGCAACCCACATAAGCCGCACCACGAAGATGCTAGAACGCTTATCGAACCGAGCATCCAGAAAAGGCCGATTGGTCGTCACGAGCCTGAACGCGAGGCGATCGACGTCAGGGCTGAGTTCGCTTCACGCGCTGCAAGCAGCAAGCGCCATCGATCATCTGCAGCGCTACGGTGAACAACACACCCTCGGGTCCTGTGATCTCAACCGTTGCTGTGGAGTCCCGCGACGTCTCCACGGACTTAACGACAAGCTGGTCAGCGTTGATGTCGTAGTGGGTCGCGACTCGAAGGCTAGCGATCCGAGCGGCCTCATCATCCGACAACTCCCATCCGACGCGGCCACTCTCAGACAGCCGTTGCGCCATATCCTTGGCCAGCACCTTCAGCAAGTCATAAACTCCCGCCTGCATAGACGAGAAAGCCAGGCCCAAGATGAAAGCCATAACAGTGGCGTCGGCGCCCCAGCGCTGACGAGACTCTTCGACGCGCAAGAAGTACTGGCTGCCGCAGCAGCCGCCCCCATGCCCGAGCTGCTCGACTCGGCGGAGCAGCCAGTCTCTCTCCCACGCCGCTCCGTCAGACTGGATGACCCACATCTCGTCGAGAACAGTGCCATCCCACTCGACCGCCTGCACAACCACCTCGACGCGGTCGGCATAGTCACGAATTGCCCGCCATTCCTCCTCATCAAGCGAAAATTCGTTACCCGTCACCGGAGCGTGCGTGTGCGCTTCTTCGGGCAATACTGTCCTTTCTGAATTTAATTATAACGGAGCATGTCACCGCGTTGGGCTTCTACCCACGAGGCAACACGTGTGGCGAGATTCAATGGAGGGCCCTGGGCACTCAGGCCAAGCGAAGAGCAGGCGCCGACCGCCCGCTGGATGGCACATTCGATGGCGGCACCTCTGTTCCACTGGGCACATTGAGCACCGTGAGCCCGAGAAGATGGGCGCTGAAGTCTTCACGGGAGATACCAATCTCGTCTGCTATTGCCCCGGGATAGATTTTCTTGCGCCTTAAGGCAAGGAGAACTTTTCCAAGCATCAGTGAAGTCTCGTGAGGGATGCCGCCGGGCTCGCTTCGGCGATACCCCTGCCGGCTCAACTCTATACAGGCGCTTCGATACTCCCAATCGGAAAAGAACTTCAACTCGTGCAGGCGGTGAGCGAGTGCCATAGCCGAGACCTGCCAGCGCGCCTTTTCTCGCAAGAGTACGTCAAAGGTGGCACTTCGAAGCGGCCGCGCCAGCAGCCCCTCGCGGGGCATTAGGAATGCTGCTGCGAATGCGTTCGCCTCATTCTCTGCCTGCTGCCCCTGGAAGCTTTCCAGCTCGGCGTGCAGCACCAGATGTCCTAGCTCATGAGCCAAGTCAAAGCGGCGACGCTCCGCCGTCTTCCCCGGGGTCAATACAACCACCGGGGTTGACTTCCAATAAAGGGAATAAGCATCAACCGTCTGGCACTCCATGGGGAGCGAGAAGACCCGCACGCCCTTGGCTTCCATTAAGTGGAGCATGTTCTTGATTGGACCGAAGCCGAGATCCCAGCGCTGCCGAAGAACATCCGCCGCTTGCTGAGGAGCGAACTTCCCAAGGGTAGGAACGTCACACCTTGGAAGGTTGTATCGAGCCTCGATCCACTCGCCAATGAGCATACTGACCCGCCCAGACGCCAGCGCGGTGTCCCGCGTCCCAGCGGTCATCTTGCTCATGGACCTGAAACTTACTGCGCCAACGGGAAAGGGTTCCAAATCTGGGCCAGCGAAGAAGCCCTCGGGAAACTTAAGGGCCCTTGCTAGCGCCTCAACATGCTCGTCAAGCGGATCCTGAAGACCTGACTCCCATGCAGCAATTGTCTGCCTGGCGACGCCAAGTCGATCGGCCAAGGCGGTTGCAGTCAGTCCTCGGCGCTGACGCGCCAACGCAATCCGGCTCGGGACAACCTTTGGGGAAGAATTTAAGGTGCTCACTTCTCCGTAACTTCGAAATCGTAGTTGCGTCCGCCGTCATCGTCGTCACCATCCAAGGACAGCACGTCATTCAAGCGGATTACTGGAAGGGCGATTCTCTCAGCCCAATCATTGATGTAGCCCTCATCGCTAATCTTTACAGCTCTACTCAGCTCACTACGAACGATGTCGCCATCGGTGTAAACGAGCAGCACCCAAGTTGCGGCGGGGGGCAAGTCCTCGACGTCTGTACTGCCTGGAAAATCTAGTTCCAGCTCCAGTTGCGCGTTGGCGCGAACGAACTTCGTTGTCCGCTCTCCCTTGCTGCGACGGGTTGTCACCGGCTCGGCCGTACCTGTGCCCGCCGTGCCCTGTGCCGTCATGATTGCCCAGGCGCCGCCCGGATGGACGGTGAGGCAGACACCGTCGGGTTCCGTCGCCTTCCATCCCTGAGGAGCCAGCGCGTCGCGCAAGGCCGCGACGCGCTCCCCGTACTCCTTCCAGCCCCCGTAGGACCGCGGGTGGTTCGACGTAGCCGTTCGACGGGCGAGGGCGCCCGCCCGAACGGCCAGCAGAAGGTCGTCCACCTGAAGGTCAAGGGACCTCAGACGGTTCTGCGCGTCGATGGGCTTCGGGTCAAGCGCCTCGAACATCTCCACACCCTTCGTTGGCGACGTTGCAGTCTCTCAGAAGGAGTCCAAAAATGTTAGGTGCCCACTGACTCATCGAGCGCGACGCAGGACACGAAGGCTCCCCTCCACCGCCGCGGCTAGACCAGCTCCTGCGTCCCCGCGCTCAAGCGCGCGTGCCGTAGCGGCAGCTGCCCGCAGCTGGGGAACCAGGCCCAGCCGTGATCTGCGCCCAAGGGAGGAGCTGCGATACGTGCCGTGCGCCCATGACTGAACTAGCCGCGGTAGTGACAGTTGTGGGGCCAGCTTGCCGCCTCCAAACCAGACGAGGTCGCCGGCAGACGTCCTGTGCGCCGGGTCAGCGACGGCGTAACCAGTGACCACAGAGGAGTCCACCTCGCTGTGCCGCAAGCGCACCGCAATCCCGGCTCGCTGTAGCTGCTCGACGAAGGTGGTGAGCTCAGAAGTAGACAGCGCGGCACGCCGCACCTGATGACGCAGTTGCTGACGAGACGTCTCCGAAAGGCCCAGACGCGCGGCCTTCTCGCTCTCGGCCCGCGTCGGGCGCTTCACCGCGGTCCGGTCGCGGGCCGGCGTCACCGTCAGCCCGTACCGTTCCTCGACCGTTCGGCACGCAGCTCCGAGCCGTGCGTAGTCGTGCGCCGTGCGGGCTCGCCGTCCGTCTTGCCGTGCCAGCGTGACCGCGAGGTGGATGTGGTCGTCGGCGTGCCGCACGGCGACCCATCGACACCCCGAGGCGTCGCCACGCGGGGCCAAGCCGGTCTGGTGCAGCACCTCGGCAGCCACGTCCGCCCACTCGGCATCTGTCAGCGCTCGGTCACCTGGGGCGGTACGCAGCGGGCAGTGCCACACCGACGGCGACGGTCGGTGGTCCAGCGTGGCCAGTGGCTGCTCTAGGAGTGCCGTCAGCCGCTTTAGCCATAGATGCTTTCCCGAAGCGCCGTCGGCCACTACGCCGTCGTCCCAGGCAGCCACCAGATGGGGATTCGTGTGCTCGTTCGCACGACCCGGCCCGTAGAGGTAGCGGAGCAGCCCCCCGACGTCGTTGCCGCGGACGACCTTGCCGATCACCTCTCCTCCCCCGGGGTGAGCCTCAGCGGAGAAGCGGCCGCGGGCCGCTGAGCAATCCGCGCCGCGTGCACGAGGTCGGCGGCCGCGCCGTCCAGGCGCTCCACAGCCCGATCGGTGACGGCGACGGCGGCAGACAGCCACTCCGGCGCTTCGCCCGTGGCGTTCAACGCCCTGACGGCCTGGTTGACGTTCACCGCGAACCGGCGCACCTGCGTGCGGGCCGCCATGAGTTCCACAAGAGCCTCGCGGACCGGCGTCAGCGACGGCGCCTGGACACCCCGCGCAGCCGCCAGCGCAGCCTCCGCGGCGTAGCCCGACGGCGTCAGTCCCGCCGAGCGGGCCGCCTCGGCCAGTAGCGCGTACTCGTCGGCCGTGGCGCGGAACTTGACCTGCCGATCCCGAGCTTTGGCGTACCGGCGCGCCCGGCCAGGGCGCTGAACGACAGCACTCACCGCGCCCACCTGCCCGGCCCGGCGCCATCCGCAGACCATGACCGCGCCCGGCCAACGTCGCCCCCGCTGGGGCCCGCGACGCGTAGCAAGCGGCATCCGGCGCGGCAGCGACGGCGCATCTGGGTACCAGATGCATATCTTGCTCCCGCTGTTCCGGCCCCCGCAGAAGCCGCCCACCCCGGCATCAGGGGCTGGGTCGCGAGGGCCGAACGCGCCCTCACGACGTCGCCGCCCGGTCGAGGATCTCGCAGGCCCGGCGCAGCACCGTGGTCCGCGTCAGCGGCATGCGCTCCGCGCCCAGCTCGAGCCGAGCCTGCTGCTGCACCGCGACCCGCCCGCCATCAAGGGCCTGCAGCCGGGCCTCGAGCACTTCGACGTCGGCCTCGCTGAGCCGCGGGGCCCGCTCGGGCGCCGATACCTCGTCCCACCACGGGCCCGCCTCGGCCAGACGCATCGGCGAGCGCGTCGCAGGGTCAGCAGCGACCCGCAGCAGCGCGGCCACCGCGTAGCGCTTGGGCCACAACCGTCGCCGGACGGCGAAGTCGAGGGCGGCGAGGACGTGCGGCGCCTGCCAGCATGCCGCGCCCAGACCGTGTCCGGCGCGCAGCTCCGCACACCGCTCCACAACGCGTCCCAACCCACCCTGCGGATCGACGTTCATCTCCCTGAGGAACTCCACCTCCTCCTCCCGCAGAGCGCGCTCGGCGGCCGGCGGAGCGGGGGATGGAGGGGGAGGAGGAGAACTTCTCTGGGTAGAGATCTCTGGGTTGGGCCGCACATCTGCGGCTGCCCCCTCCGCGGATGTGCGGCGGGGGGCCGCAGATCCGCGGCCCTCCCCCGCCGATGCCTCGCTCATGGGCGCAGCCGGCGGTGGCGCGCTCGGCGGAGCCTGCGGGGAGGGGGCCGCAAATCTGCGGCCCCCTTCCCCAGCGGCGCCCCCGTCATCAGCAGCTGCAGCCGGCGGCCGCTGCGTGCGCAGGTGGTACCGGTTCGTCAGCGTCGCGCCGCAGCGCTGGCGGTGCTGGACGACGACGAGCCCGGCCTTCTCCAGCGCGCGCATGGCCCGGTCGACGGCGTCGGTGCTGCGCCCCAGCCGACGTGCAAGAGTGCCCCGCGAGGGCATCCGCATGCCGGAGCTGTTGCCGTACCGGAGCAGGAGGCAGTAGAGCCGGAACGGACCGTCAGGGATGTCGGCCTCGATGACCCACTCGGGCACGAGGGCGAAGAACTGATCCTCGACGACGAGGACGTTCTCCTCCCCCGGCGGCGGTTCAGCCGGTGGGTGCGGCGGGGTGTGGTGGGCAGGGGTCATCGGTCCTCCGAGCAGGCGTTCGCGGGCTCGCCGCAGGGGGCGCGGAGGTCGCCCGGAAGCACGTCTCGCGCTCACGTGACGCCAACATCTGCATGAGACGGGCGAGCACGGAGTGAGACGGGGCGGGACCAGCGCTCAGCGGCGTGGGACGAAGTGCCTGCTCAGAGACCTGGCGCGACGAGCGGAGACTCAGCGGAACGAAGGGCGTTCTCCTTCTAATCCGATGGTCGCTGGTTCGAATCCAGCCGGGGGCGCCGACCGCGGGCGGTGGGCGCCTCGGAGCGCCCACCGCCTCCCGCACGAGCTGTGCGCCCGGCCCTGCCGCACCGGCCCCCTCACGCGTCCCGGCTGCTGGTCGGAGTGCGACCACCGGGGAAGACCCACCGGCGCAGGAGCAGGAAGCGCAGCGCCGTGGCCGCCACGTTGGCGAGCACGAGGACGGTGAGCTCGACGGCGCGGGAAGGGTCGGCGAGGGCGTGCAGCGCCGCGAGGGCTCCGGAGGTGAGCCCCAGGGCGGCGGCGAAGACGACGAGCCCCTGGCCGTGGGCCCGGACGAGCCCGTCGCGTCCCGTGACGCCGAACGTCAGGCGGCGGTTGGCGGCGGTGTTCGCCAGCGCGGTGAGGAGCAGCGCCGCGAGGTTGGCTGCCTGCGGCCCCACCACGCCGCGCAGGGCGAGGTACAGCGCGAGGTAGGCGAGCGTGCTGGCCACCCCGACCGCCCCGAAGCGCACCACCTGGCCGAGCAGCCCTCGGGGCACGCCCGGCACGTGCGGCTCCAGGGGGGCGCGTCCGAGCTGCTGGCGCAGCGCTGCCACGGGCAGGGCGCCGGTGGCGAGCGCGCGCCCCAGCCGCAGGATGCCCCGCACGTCGTCGGCGGCGGTGCGCAGGACGTCGACGCTGCTGTCGGGGTCGTCCACCCAGTCGACGGGGACCTCGGCGATGCGGGCGCCGGCGCGCTCGGCCAGCACGAGCAGCTCGGTGTCGAAGAACCAGCCGGTGTCCTCCACCAGCGGCAGCAGCTGCTCGGCGACGTCCTTGCGGATCGCCTTGAAGCCGCACTGGGCGTCGCTGAACCGCGCGCCCAGGCTGCGCCGCAGCAGCACGTTGTACGAGCGGGAGATGAGCTCGCGCTTCGGGCCGCGCACCACGCGGCTCCCCCGCGCCAGGCGGGTGCCGATGGCGAGGTCGGAGTGCCCGGAGACGAGCGGGGCCACCAGGGGCAGGAGGGCGGCGAGGTCGGTGGACAGGTCGACGTCCATGTACACGAGCACCGGGGCGTCGGAGGCGGACCACACCGCCTTGAGCGCCCGGCCGCGCCCCTTGGCGGGCAGGTGGACGGCGACCACCCCGTGGACGGCGGCCTGGAGGGTGTCGGCGACCGCCGCCGTGGCGTCGGTGCTGGCGTTGTCGGCGATGGTGATGCGGAACGGGTACGGCAGAGCCTGGGCCAGGTGGGCGTGCAGGCGCCGCACGCACGGCTCGAGGTCGTCCTGCTCGTTGAACACCGGCACGACCACGTCGAGCAGGGGCCGCCCCGGCTCGGCCACGAGGAGGCCGCGCTCGGTCCGCAGGGAGGGGCAGGACGCCGAGTCGTCCAGCAGGAACGTCGTCATGCAGGCAGGTTCAGCCGGGCGGCTCCCGCGCTGGTGCGCCCGTGCTGTGCCCCGCCTATGACCGCCCCCGTCCCCCGCACGATCATGGGAGTCCGCGCCACGACGCACCGCGGCCGTCCTCCGGCTGCCGCAGCTCGTCCCGCGAGTGCGCAGTCCAGGGTCGAGAGGAGGCCCGTCACGGCCCTGGACTGCGCACTCGCGGGACGGGCGGCTCGTGGTGGCGCGGAGCCGCATGATCGTCGCGGTGGGGAGGGGGCGACGCCGGAGCGCCGGCCGCCCCGGGGGGACGGCCGGCGCACGGGACGCGTCGGCTCAGGCGCCGGTGGTGAGGTCGTAGACCGTGGTGGAGCCGACCGTCTGGGCCGTGAAGGTCGCCTCCACCCAGGCGGTGATCTGCGCGGCCGTCCCCTGGTCCTCACCGCCGGTGCGACCGGGGATGAAGTAGTGGACCTCCCCCTGCGCCACCCAGGCCTGGAACTGCTCCAGCGTCGGTGAGGCGTCGGTGCCGTTGAAGCCGCCGATCGGCATCACGGACTCCTGGGTGGCCAGCTGGTAGCCAGCGGCGTTGTTCGCCCCGACGGTCGCGGCGACCCAGGTGTAGGAGCTTGCTCCCTCCTCGAGCAGAGCGACCAGCTCGGCGCTAGGCGTGCTGCCGTTGAGCAGGCCACCCATCCCGCCCCCGGCGCCGCCCGTGCGGCCCGCGAAGCCGCCGCCACCTGCTGTCGTGCCACCGGCAGCCGTGCCACCGGCCGCGCCCGGCGTCGTCGTCCCCGTCCCGCCGGGTGCGGTGCCGGTCTGACCGCCGGGGAAGCCGCCGCCGGGGAAGCCGCCGCGCATGCCACCGCCACCGGGGCCGCCCATCGCTCCGGCCACCGTCGGGCCGGCCGAGACGATCGAACCGGTGTGGGGAGTGGCCACGGTGTCGACCGTGTACGCCAGCGGTCCGGCCAGCGAGGCCGCGAGGGCGAGCGCCGCGACGACCTTGGTCAGCGACGGGCGCAGCGCCGAGGCGACCAGCCCCACCGCAGCGAGCACGCCGACCACGAGGACCACCCACGACAGCCAGGGCAGGAAGTCGCTGCTGCGCGAGAGCAGCACGAAGGACCACACCGCGGTGCCGGCCGTGACCGCCGCCAGGGTCCCCAGGGCCAGCGGACGGGCGCGCTCGCGCCACAGCACCGACGCGCTCACGCCCACGAGCGCGGCGACCGCCGGGGCCAGGGCGACGCTGTAGTACGCGTGGATGATCCCGGACATGAAGCTGAAGACCAGCCCGGTGACCAGCAGCCACGCCATCCACAGCACCACCTGCGCGCGCTGCCCGTCGACGCGGGGACGGTGGCGCAGGAGCACCAGCGCGACCACGGCCATCACCAGCGCCGCGGGGACCAGCCAGGCGATCTGACCGCCGAACTCGGCGGTGAACAGGCGGGTGATGCCGGTCTCGCCCCAGTTCCCGCCCCCGTTGCCGCCGCCCCCGCCTCCGCCGACAGACCCGGTCTCGTCACCGGTGAGGCGGCCCAGGCCGTTGTAGCCCAGGGTCAGGCCCAGGAAGCTGTTGTCCGTCGAGCCGCCGATGTAGGGCCGCGAGGACGCCGGCCACAGCTCGACGAGCGCCACCCACCAGCCGGCGGAGACCAGCATCGCAGCACCCGCAGCGAGCAGCTGCAGCACGCGCGCCCCCACCCGGCGGGGCCCGAAGAAGAGGTACGCCGCTCCCAGCGCCGGCAGCACGAGGAAGACCTGCAGCTGCTTGGTGAGGAACCCGAGCCCGATGAGCACGCCGGCGGCCACCAGCCAGCGGGTGCGCCCGCTCTCCAGCGCCCGCAGCACCGTGGAGGCGGCGAGCGTCATGAGCAGCACGAGCAGCGCGTCGGGGTTGTTGAACCGGAACATCAGCGCGGCCACCGGCGTGAGGAGCAGGACGACGCCGGACAGCAGCGCCGCGCCCGCCGGGAAGTGGCGGCGGACGGCGGCGTACAGGACGCCGGTGGTCGCCACGCCCATGAGCGCCTGCGGCACGAGGATCGACCACGACGAGAGCCCGAAGATCCGCACCGACAGCGCCATCACCCACAGCGAGGCCGGCGGCTTGTCGACCGTGATGGAGTTCCCGGCGTCGGAGCTGCCGAACAGGAACGCCTTCCAGCTCACCGACCCCGCCTGCACGGCCGCGGAGTAGAAGGAGTTGGCCCACCCCGAGGAGCCCAACGCCACCAGGTAGGTCACCGCCGCCGCGAGCAGGAGCGCCAGCAGGGCCGGGCGCTCCCACGCGGGGCCGTCCTCGCGGCGGGCGGTCACCCAGCCCCACGGCCCGCGGCGCTGCGCGCTCCGGACGGCGCGGTCGGCGGGGCCGGCGCCGTCGGCGCCCTTCTCCAGCGGCGGGGCCTCGCCGGCACCGGCAGCCGTGTAGCTCATGGTCATGCACCGAGCGTCGGAGCGGGCGCTGGGCCACCTCTCGGGCGACCCTGTGCGTGACCTATGCCTGCTCGACCGCCTGCTCGGCGCTGCCGGCCGGGGCCCCTCCCCCGAGGTCGGCCACAGGGAGCCGGACGAGGAACGCCGTCTGCCCGGGACGGCTGGTGACGTCCACCGCGCCGCCGGTGGAGGCGACGATGGCCGCCACGATCGCCAGGCCCAGCCCGCTGCTGCCCGCCACCCTCGACCGCGACCCGTCACCGCGGGCGAACCTGTCGAAGACGTGCGGCAGCAGGTCGGCGGGGATGCCGGGGCCGTCGTCGAGGACCGACAGGACCACGGTGCCCGGCGTCGTCGTCGCCAGTCCTGCCGTGACCGTGGTCCCCGGCGGGGTGTGGGTGCGCGCGTTGGCCAGCAGGTTGACCACGACCTGCTGCAGCCGTGCGGCGTCGCCGACCACCTCGACGGGCTCGTCGGGCAGGTCCAGGCGCCACACGTGGTCCCGCCCGACGGCGGAGGCGTCGCTGACGGCGTCGAGCAGCAGGCGCGTCAGGTCGACCACCTCGGCCTCCAGCGGCCGGCCGGCGTCGAGGCGGGCGAGGAGCAGCAGGTCCTCCACCAGCCCGGTCATCCGCTTCGCCTCGGACTCCACCCGCCCGACGGCGTGCGCAGCGGCCGGCGGCAGGGCCGCCGGGTCGCGGTTGACCAGCTCGGCGTACCCGCGGATGGCTGCCAGCGGCGTGCGCAGCTCGTGGCTGGCGTCGGCGACGAACTGGCGGACCTGCAGCTCGCTCTCGTGACGGGCCGACAGCGCCGACCCGACGTGGGTGAGCAGGCTGTCCAGGGCCGCGCCGACCTGGCCGACCTCCGTGCGCCGGTCGGTGTCGCCGGGCGGGACGCGCACGGCGAGGTCGACCTCGCCGCGGTCCAGCGGCATGGCGCTCACCTGCGCGGCGGTGGCCGCCACCCGCTGCAGCGGTCTGAGGGACCGGCGCACGACGACGGCGGCGGCCAGGCCCGCGAGCACCATGGCGAGCACCGCCACGACCAGCTCGACCTCGACCAGGCGGCGCTGCGTCGCCTCCAGCCCGGCGAGCGGGACGCCGGTGACGAGCGTGCTGCCGTCCGAGTCGCTGGTGACCCCCACGACCCGGTAGGTGCCGAGCGAGCCGACGTCCAGCGTGCGGGGCGTCCCGTCGGGGGCGACGTCGGCGAGGGCGGTGGCGTCAGTGCTGCTCAGGGTGGTGGCGCAGAACCCCTCCAGCGACGCCGCGGCGGTCACCCGGTCGTCAGCGACCCGGGCGGCCAGCGTCCCCGGCGCCTGGCCGGGCGCCAGGAGGAACCCGATGCCGCCGGCCGCGGCCTCCTCCTCGGCCGTGGACGACGGGCAGCGACCCAGGTCCTGGCGCTGCGGCTGCGACGGTCCGGGGGGCTCCCCGCGGAACCCGTCACCGGCGGAGGGCGCGCGCTCGGCGGAGGTGACGAGCTGCGCGTCCAGCTGGGCCAGCTGGAGCTGGCGCAGGGCGACCACGGTCGCCGTCCCCACCACGGCGCACACCACGGCGACCAGCGCCACGAGCGCGACGACGAGCTTGGTGCGCAGCGACCACGCCCGGACCGGGACCATGCGGCTCACGGGTCTCAGGCGGCGGGCTTCAGCACGTACCCGACGCCGCGGACGGTGTGGATCATCGGCGAGCGACCGGCGTCGACCTTCTTGCGCAGGTAGGAGATGTACAGCTCCACGACGTTGGCCTGCCCGCCGAAGTCGTACTGCCACACCCGGTCGAGGATGTGCGCCTTGCTCAGCACCTTGCGCGGGTTGCGCATGAGCAGGCGCAGCAGCTCGAACTCGGTGGCCGTCAGCACCACCTCGTCGTCGCCGCGGAAGACCTCGTGGCCCTCCTCGTCCATCGTCAGGTCGCCCACCACCAGGCGGGGGTCCTCGCGGCGGGCGACCACGCCGGCGCGGCGGACCAGGCCCCGCAGCCGGGCGATGACCTCCTCCAGGCTGAAGGGCTTGGTGACGTAGTCGTCGCCGCCGGCGCGGATGCCGGCGACGCGGTCCTCCACGGAGTCCTTCGCGGTGAGGAAGAGGACCGGCACGTCCGGGGCCTCCTCGCGCAGGCGGCGCAGCAGGGTGAGGCCGTCGACGTCGGGCAGCATGACGTCGAGGACGACGACGTCGGGGCGCAGCTCGTGGGCCGCCCTCACCGCCGCGGCGCCGTCACCGGCGGAGCGGACCTGCCAGCCCTCGTAGCGCAGGGCCGTGGAGACCAGGTCGGCCAGCTGGGGCTCGTCGTCGACGACGAGGGCGCGCAGGGGGCTCCCGTCGGCGCGGACGAGGGTGTCGGTGACGGCCATGCCAGGAGTGTGGGGCGAGGACGCCGACCGCGTCTGGGTGTCTGCTGTGCTGGACCTGTGGACGCCGGGCCGGTGCAGGTCCGCGGAGGCTCCACAGCGGGGTCATGGACACCGTCCAGCGGCGCGGCAGCGACGGCCCCGACCGTCCTGCCATGACCACGGATGCCTCGCACCGCCCGTCCGACGCCCGGCGGGGAGCGCCGACCCCCTCGGCCCCCGCGGCCCCGGCGGCCTGGTCGCCGCCGGGCGGGGAGCCACCGCCGGCCGGGCCCTGGGCGGCGACGGCCGCCCCGGCGGAGCCGCGCCGGCCCCGCCTCGGGCACAGCGTGACCGCGCTGGTGGCCTCCGGTGCCCTCGCCGTCGGGCTGCTCGGCGGCGTGGGGATCGGGCGGCTCACGGCGCCCGCCGCGCCGGGTGCGGGCGCGAGCACGAGCGGCTTCCTGCAGGGCGGCCCGGGCGGGAGCGGCGGGACGGGCTTCCCCGGCGGCGCCCCGGGCCAGGCGGGCCCCGGCACCCAGGGCGGCACCGGCACCCAGGGCCTGCCGCCGGACCCGGGGAGCGCAGCGGCGCAGGGGCAGGACGGCCAGCTCGACCCGTCGGGCTCCGCGCCCGGCGGCGCTGCCGCCGCGCCGTCGCAGGACGGCTCCACGACCACCTGACCGGTGCCCCCGGGGCCGGGCTCCACCGCGCCGGCGCGGCGTCCGCCTCAGGGGCTGTCGGCCAGCTCCACCTCGACGCGGCGGCCGGTGCGCAGCGCCTCCACGCCGGCCGTGGTGACCGCCGTGGCCGCGTAGCCGTCCCAGGTCGACGGCCCGGTGGCCGTCCCGCGCCGCGCCGCGTGCACCCAGGCCTGCACCTCGGCGTCGTAGGCGGCCGCGAACCTGTCCAGGAAGCCCGCCGGCACGCGGCGTCCCCGCACGGCGGTCTCGGCGCGGGCCACGAGCGGGCCGGTCTCGGTGCCGACGAGGGCGGTGCCGCGCTCTGCGACCAGCTCGGTGCGCACCTCGTAGCCCAGACCTGTCGCCGCGCTCACCTCGACGTCCACCAGCGCACCGCTCTCGGTCTCCAGCAGGGCGAGCAGCGGGTCGGCGAGGCCCTCCGGCGCGCTGCGCCGACGGCGCGGCCTCATCACGGTGACCGCGGTGACCTCCTCACCCAGCAGGAAGCGCGCGCCGTCCACCTCGTGCACCAGGGAGTCGAGCACCACCGCCTCGCTGGTGAAGTAGGGCGGCACCGAGGCGTTGCGGTGGGCGCAGTGCAGCAGGAGCGGTGCTCCCAGCTCACCGGTGACGACGAGCTCGCGCAGGGCCAGGTAGCCGGCGTCGTAGCGGCGCATGAAGCCGACCTGGACGAGGCGCTGCCCGGTGCGTGCGACGACGGCGGCCTCGGCCCGCACGACCGCCAGGGCCGACTCGGCGTCGGTGGTCATCGGCTTCTCGCACAGCACCGGCAGCCCGCGCTCCAGGCAGGCCAGCAGCAGCTCCGCGTGGGTGGGGCCCGTGCTGGCGATGACGACCGCCTCGACGTCGTCGTCGTCCAGGGCCGCCAGGGCGTCGGGGGCGGTCCGCACCCCCGGGTGGGCGGCGGCCACGCGCTCGGCGGTCTGCGCGGAGGCGTCGGCCACGAGCACGGGCCGGGCGCCCACCACGCGGTCGGCGAGTCGCCGCACGTGGTCGGCGCCCATGGCGCCCACCCCGACGACGGCGACCCGCAGGTCAGAGGCTGCCTCGCGCACGCGCCACTCCTCGGTCACACCCAGGGGTGGCCGATCGCCCATGATCACGGAGGGCGATCGGCCACCTGCGGGGTCAGGCGTTGGTGGGGAAGCCCAGGTCGATGCCGGCGCTGGCCTGGGTGGCGCTCGGGTCGGCCCAGCGGG
>NZ_JBQXXG010000023.1:0-56975 GCF_052644995.1 Quadrisphaera sp. KR29 | reverse complement strand
CCCCCCCCCCCGGGGGGGGGGGGCGCACCCCAATGACCACGGACGGGGGACGGATCAGGCGGAGGGCGCCAGGGTCGACGCGTCGATGACGAAGCGGTACCGCACGTCGGAGTTGACGACCCGGTCCCAGGCCTCGTCGACCTGGTCGCCGCTGATGACCTCGACCTCGGCGCCGATGTGGTGCTCGGCGCAGAAGTCGAGCATCTCCTGCGTCTCGGCAATGGAGCCGATGTTCGAGCCGGCCAGGCTCTTGCGGCCCATGATCAGCGCGCCGGCGGGCACCTGGAACGGCTTGCTCGGCAGGCCGACGGTGCACAGCACGCCCTCCGGCTTGAGCGCCGCGAGGTAGGGCTTGATGTCGACGTCGGCGGAGATCGTCGTGATGATGAGGTCGAAGGTGCCCCGCAGGGACTCCAGCGCCCCCTCGTCACCGGTGGCGACGTAGTGGTCCGCGCCCAGGCGCAGGCCGTCCTCCTGCTTCTTCAGCGACTGCGAGAGCACGGTGACCTCGGCGCCCATGGCGTGGGCGATCTTCACGCCCATGTGGCCCAGGCCGCCCATGCCGACGATCGCGACCTGCTTGCCCGGTCCGGCGCCCCAGTGGCTCAGCGGGGAGTACAGGGTGATGCCGGCGCACAGCAGCGGCGCGGCGACGTCGAGGTCGATGCCCTCGGGGATGCGCAGCACGAAGTCCTCGTCGACGACGATCTTCTCGCTGTAGCCGCCCTCGGTGGGGCGCCCGTCCTTGCCGATGGCGTTGTAGGTGCCGACGTTGCCCTTGAGGCAGTTCTGCTCGCGGCCCGCGGTGCACTCGGAGCACTCGCGGCAGGAGTCGACCATGCAGCCGACGCCCACGCGGTCGCCCACGGCGTGCTTGGTGACCTCCGAGCCGACGGCCGAGACGGTGCCGGCGATCTCGTGGCCGGGGGTCAGCGGGAACAGGGTCTCGCCCCACTCCCCGCGGCCGGTGTGGATGTCGGAGTGGCAGATGCCGGCGTAGGCGATGTCGATGAGGACGTCCTTGGGGCCCAGGTCGCGGCGCTCGATGGTGGTGGCCTCGAACGGCTGGCCGGGGCCGGCGGTGCTGCGGGCGTGCACGGTGGTGGGCACGGTTCTCCTTGGTCTGTGCCGGGTGGTCTGCTCACCATCCTGCGCGCGCCGCGGAGGTCGTGCACGACGGGTCCGCGGCGCGCGAGCCCCGGGCGGGCGCCGCCGACCGGGTGAGGCGGGCCGCCCGGCCTCCAGCGCGGGGCCGCGCGCGACGAACCCGGAGGAGGTGCCTCTCCCGGCACCGCCGCCGGAAGGAGCCCGCACGTGGTCGAGACGTCAGCAGCGCTGGCAGCGTCGGCTGCTGAGCTCGGGCTGTCCCCCGGCGAGCAGCTGCTCGTCGCCGCCGGCGTCGTCGCCGTGGCGGTGCTGGTCTCGCTGCTCGTGCTGCTGCGCCGCCAGCACCGCCGCCAGAACTCCCTGCTGCGCACCGACCCGCTGACGGGCCTGGGCAACCGCGTCCTGCTCGCCGAGGTGGGCGAGCGGGTGCTCGCCGCGCTGCCCGAGCTGGACGGCGACGGCCGCCACGGCCCCGGCCTGCTGCTGCTCGACCTCGACGGCTTCAAGGACGTCAACGACACCCTCGGCCACGCCGCCGGCGACGCGCTGCTGGTCCAGGTGGCGCGCCGCCTGGACGACGCCGCGCCGGCGGGGGCGGTGGTCGCCCGCCTCGGCGGTGACGAGTTCGCGGTGCTGCTCACCACCCCCGTCACCACCGCGCAGGCCGTGCTGCACGGCAAGCGGCTGCTCGCGGCGCTGGGCGCCGGGGGCTTCTCCGCCGACGGGGTCGACCTGGACATCACCAGCAGCGTCGGCGTCGCCGTCGCCCCCACCGCCGGCCGCACCATCGGCGAGCTCCTGCGCCACGCCGACCTGGCGATGTACGAGGCCAAGCGCTCCCGCGCCGGGGTGCTGCCCTACACCGCGGACCTGGCCCCCGAGAGCAGCGACGCCCTGACCACCCTGTCCGCGCTGCGCCAGGCCATGGACCAGGGGGAGCTGACGCTGCTCTACCAGCCGGTGGTCGACGCCCGCACCCGCCAGCTGTGCGCCTTCGAGGCGCTGCTGCGCTGGCAGCACCCGACCCGGGGGCTGCTCACCCCCGTGGAGTTCCTCCCGCTGGCCGAGCGCACCACGCTCGTGAGCCCGCTGACGCGCTGGGTGGTGCTCACCGCGGTCCGCCAGGCCGCCGCGTGGCGCCGCGCGGGGCTGGACACGACCGTCGCCGTCAACATCAGCGCCTCGGTCCTGGAGCCCGGGCTGCTGGGCATCGTCGACGAGGCGCTCGCCCGCGGCTCCTGGCCGCCGGAGCAGCTGGTCCTGGAGATCACCGAGACGGCCGTGGCCAGCGACGCCGGCGAGGCCCTCGAGGTGGTCCGGACCCTGGGGGAGCGCGGCGTGCGCATCTCCGTGGACGACTTCGGCGCGGGCTACACCAGCCTGGGCCAGCTGCGCGAGCTGACCGTGCATCAGCTCAAGGTGGACCGGCAGTTCGTCACCGACCTGCTGGGCGGCCCCGAGGACGAGGCGATCGCCGCCAGCATCATCGACCTGGGGCACCGGCTGGGCCTGCGCGTCATCGCCGAGGGCGTCGAGAGCGGTGCCGCCGCCGACCGCCTGCGCGACCTCGGCTGCGACGAGCTGCAGGGCTACTGGGTGGGCCGGCCGATGAGCGCGGACCTCGCGCTGGAGCGCTGGCAGCCGGGGGCCGCACGGGCGGCGGGCGCGCCGGGCGCGGAGGTCAGCGCCTCGCCGACCTCGCCCGCCACCGGCTGAGGCCGGGCGGCCCACCCCCGCTCAGGCGCCGCGCCACACCAGCACGAGCGCGCGGTCGTCGGTCTCCTCCACGGCCGCGGCGTCGACGAGGCGCTCCGCAGCGCCGGCGCGCCACCCGCTGCGGCCCGCCTCCTCGGCCAGGCGCAGCAGCGTGGCCGTGCCCACCGAGAGGTCCTCCCCCGGCACCTCGACCATGCCGTCGGTGCACAGGTACAGCGCCTGGCCCGGCAGCAGCCGCCCGGACACGTGCGGGAACCGCACGTCGGGCACCAGTCCCAGCGCCGGGCCGCCGAAGTCGTCGAGCAGCCGCCAGGGCCGCCCGCCCCCGCCCGTGCCCGGCGGCGGGTGCCCCGCGCAGCTGACGCGGAAGTCACCCGTGCCCAGGTCCACGGCCAGGTGGACGGCGGTGGCGAACCCCTCCGGCCAGTCCTGGCGCAGCAGGTAGGCGTTGGCGGCGGGCAGGAAGCCCTCCACGGGCATGGCCCCCAGCAGCCCGCCGAACGCCCCGGAGAGCAGCAGGGCGCGGGTGCCGGCGCCCTGCCCCTTGCCCGAGACGTCGACCAGCACCACCTCGAGCAGGTCCTGCCCGTCGCGCGGGGTCCGGGTGGCCACCACGAAGTCGCCGCTGAAGCCGTCGCCGAACGCCGGCCGCAGCTCGGTCTCCACGTGCCACTGCGACGGCAGCGGGGGCACCCGGCCCTGGCTGCGCAGCCTGTCGCGCAGGTCCACGAGCATGGTGTCGCCCAGGGTGCCCTGGACCCCCAGCCGCTCGCGGCTGCGCACGAAGACCGCCACGAGCACGCCGGTGGCCGCCAGGAGCAGCAGGTCCCCGGGGCGGGTGCGCAGGCTCTCGGGGTCGGGCACGGACACCGTCAGCGCCGCCCCGGCCGCCGCCACCAGGTACAGCAGCACCATCGTGCGCATCCGCAGGAAGAACCCGCCCAGCAGCAGCACGAAGACCATGGCGCTGGTCGGCGCCCACTGCGGCGCGAGGGCGCCGGTCAGGGCGACGACGACGGCGAGCGCCGTCAGCCACAGCAGCAGCCACGCCTGGCGCGGCATCGTGCGGGGGCGGAAGCGCGCGGCGAGGCGGCGGGTCAGGCGCCGACGACGCCGGTCGAGCCAGCGCGCGGCGCGGTCCAGGCGCGGGCGCACGTGCCGACCCTAGCCGTGGGCCGCGACGGCGTTCCGCGGTTCGCCGACTCCCGCCCGCACCCCGCCGCGCACCCCGCCGCGCGCCGCGACCGGACGCCGCGACCGGGCGCCCGGCTGCGCCCGCGAGAGGGGCGTCAGGCGTCGAAGGGCGAGACCTGCGTGCCGGGCGCCTGGCAGGTCGGGCACCAGAAGAGGTTGCGGCCCTCGACCACGGTGGTCGCCACCGGGGTCGAGCACAGCCGGCACGGCAGGCCCGTGCGCCGGTACACGTAGTGGGCGCCGGCCTGGCCGCGCCGCACGGGCGTGCCGTCCACCTCGTCGTCGCGCCTGCCGCGGTCGACGGGGCGCGTGGTGACGATGCGCCCGGAGCGCACGCCCGCGCGCATGAGCACGCGCAGGTCCTCGTAGACGCCGGCCAGCCGCTCGGGCGCGACGTCGCGCCCGGTGGCGAAGGGGTCGATGCCCGCCCGGTACAGCGCCTCGGCGCGGTAGATGTTGCCGGCGCCGGCCAGCACGTCCTGGTGCATGAGCAGCGCGCCGATGCTCACGCGCGAGCGCCCGGCGCGCTCCACGAAGCGCTCGGGCCCGTCGTCGGCGCGCAGCGGGTCCGGGCCGAGGCGCGCGCGCAGCTCGTCGACCTCGGGGCGCACCATGACCTCGCACGCCGTCGGGCCGCGCAGGTCGGCCCAGCGCAGCGGGCCGGCGCCCTGCGCGGCGTCCAGCGTCACCAGGCGCAGGCGCACCTGCCCGACGGGCGCCGGAGGCGCGGCGAGCGCGCCGCCGCCCTCGCCGTCGTCGTCGTCGGTCGAGCCGGCGTCGACGGCGCCGTTCGCGGCGCCGAAGAAGACCTTGCCGTACAGGCCCAGGTGCACGTGCAGCCACCGCTGCGGCGCGCGGCGCGCGCTGGCGGCGGCCGGGGAGAAGCCCACCAGCAGGTGCTTGCCCACGGCGTCGGAGCGCACGACGCGGTGCCCGTCGAGCAGCGCCGCGCCCTCGGCGAAGCGGCCCTGCGGGCTGCTGGCCTCCACGACGCGGCCGCCGAAGGCGTCGCGCACGGAGCGGGCGAGGCGGTGGAGGGTGTGACCTTCAGGCACGGAGGTCGACCATGCCGCCTGCACGGCGGTTCCGCCCGTCGGGAGGCGGCGGCCGGGTCAGCGCTCGGTGAGGTGCTCGTCCTGCCAGGCGGTCATGAGGTCGATGCGGCGCTGGTGGCGCTCGTCGCCGCTGAAGGGCGTGGTCAGGAACGCCTCGACGATCGCGGTGGCGTCCTCGAGCGAGTGCATGCGCGCTCCCACGCTGACGACGTGCGCGTCGTTGTGCTGGCGCGCCAGCTGCGCGGTCTCCAGGCTCCACGCCAGCGCGGCGCGGATCCCGGGCACGCGGTTGGCGGCGAGCTGCTCGCCGTTGCCGGAACCGCCGAGCACCACGCCGAGCGCCTCGGCGCCGGAGCGCACGTCGGCGCGGACGCCGAGGGCGGCCGGGATGCAGAAGTCGGGGTAGTCGTCCTGGGCGTCGTAGGCGGCGGGGCCGTGGTCGACGACGTCGTGACCGGCGGCGCCGAGGTGCTGCACGAGGTGCTGCTTGAGCTCGAAGGCGGCGTGGTCGCTGGCGATGTGGACGCGCACGGCGCTCATCCTGGCACTGCCACCGTGATCATGGACTTCCGCCACCCACCCGACCGCCGGGGTGCGGGGGAGGGTGGCGGACTCCCATGATCACGGACGGGAGGGGCGGGTCAGTCGAAGACCGGGCCCTGCGTGCGGGTGCGCTTGAGCTCGTAGAAGCCCGGGTAGGCGGCCACCGCGGTGACGCCGTCCCACAGGCGCCCGGCCTCCTCGCCCTTGGGCGCGGGGGTGATGACGGGGCCGAAGAACGCCGGGCCCTGCTCGCCGTCCTTCCCCGCCACGCCGATGACGGGCGTGCCGACGTCGTCACCGACGCGGCTGATCGCCTCGTGGTGGGAGGCCTTGAGCGCCTCGTCGTACTCGGTGCTGTCCGCGTACCGGGCGAGCTCGGCCGGCAGGCCCGCGTCGGCGAGGCCGCCGACCACCGCCGCGTGGAAGTCCTTCTCACCGCCGGGGTGGATCCGCGTGCCGATGGCGGTGTAGAGGGGCTCGACGACCTCCTGGCCGTGCAGCTCCTTGGCGGCGGTGACCACGCGCACCGGGCCCCACGCCTTCTTCATCATCTCGGCGTACTCCTCGGGCAGGTCGCGCCCGTCGTTGAGCACCGCCAGGCTCATCACCCGGAAGGTCACGTCGATGTCGCGGACCTTCGCGGCCTCGAGGATCCAGCGGGAGGTCATCCACGCCCACGGGCAGATGGGGTCGAACCAGAAGTCGACGGGGCTCTTCGCTGCGCTGTTCGATGGCTCGCTCATGCCCCAGATCCCACCACCGGAGCGGGCGGAGCGCTCGCAGTGGCCGCGTGGCAGCATCGGGCGGGTGCGGACCAGCCACCACGAAGACGGGGCCGGGCAGCCGGCCGACCACCAGCAGGGCATGAACCTCTCCCGGGCGGAGGCCGCAGAGCGCGCCGCGCTCGTCGGCGTCAGCAGCTACGACGTCGAGCTGGACCTCACCACGGGGCCCACGACCTTCCGCTCGCGCACCGCGGTCAGGTTCACCGCCCGCGAGGGCGCCTCCACCTTCCTCGACCTGGTGGCCCCCCACGTGCACGAGGTGGTGCTCAACGGCACCGCGCTGGACCCCCACGAGGTCGCCGACGGGGTGCGCGTGCAGCTGCACGGGCTGGCGGCGGAGAACGAGGTCGTCGTCGTCGCCGACTGCGCCTACATGAACACCGGGGAGGGGCTGCACCGCTTCGTCGACCCCGTGGACGGCGAGGTCTACCTCTACTCCCAGTTCGAGGTGGCGGACTCGCGCCGCGTGTTCGCGGTGTTCGAGCAGCCCGACCTCAAGGCGGTCTTCACCTTCACGGTCACCGCCCCCGACCACTGGACCGTGGTGTCGGTCTCCCCCACCCCGGAGCCGGAGCCCGGCCCGGCGCAGGGTGCGGCGACCTGGCGCTTCGCGCCGACCCCGGTGCTGTCCAGCTACGTCACGGCCATCATCGCGGGGCCGTACCACGTGGAGCGCGGCGAGCTCACGAGCAGCGACGGCCGCACCGTGCCCCTGGGCGTGTTCTGCCGCAAGAGCCTCGCCGAGCACCTCGACGCGGGCGAGGTCATGGACATCACCCGGGCGGGCTTCGCCTTCTACGAGGGCCTGTTCGAGATCCCCTACCCGTTCCCCAAGTACGACCAGCTCTTCGTGCCGGAGTTCAACGCCGGCGCGATGGAGAACGCCGGCGCCGTGACGTTCCTGGAGCGCTACGTCTTCAGGTCCAAGCCCACCGAGGCCGTGGTCGAGCGCCGCGCGGTGACGATCCTCCACGAGCTCGCGCACATGTGGTTCGGCGACCTCGTGACCATGCGCTGGTGGGACGACCTGTGGCTCAACGAGTCCTTCGCGGAGTACGCCTCCACGCTGGCCACCGCCGAGGCCACCCGCTGGACCGACGCCTGGACCACCTTCGCCTCCATGGAGAAGGCGTGGGCGTACCGCCAGGACCAGCTGCCCTCGACCCACCCGATCGTGGCCGACATGGTCGACCTCGAGGCGGTGGAGGTGAACTTCGACGGCATCACCTACGCCAAGGGCGCCAGCGTGCTCAAGCAGCTGGTCACCTACGTGGGCCGTGACGCGTTCTTCGAGGGCGTGCGCCGCTACCTGCGCGCGCACTCCTTCTCCAACGCCACCCTCGCCGACCTGCTGCGCGAGCTCGAGGCGACCTCGGGCCGCGACCTCGCCTCCTGGTCGAGCGTGTGGCTGGAGCGGGCCGGCGTCACCACGCTCAAGCCCGAGGTGCACACCGCCGAGGACGGCGCCATCACCTCCCTCGTGGTCACCCAGACCACCCCGCCCGAGCACCCGGTCCAGCGCCCGCACCGGCTGGCCGTGGGCTTCTACGACCTCCACGTGCCGGGCTCCGGCGGCCACACGGCAGCTGAGGACGACGACGACGCGGGCGACGCGGGCGACGCGCCGGCCGCCGGCGCCGCCCCGCGCCTCGTGCGGACGGGCCGGGTGGAGGTCGACGTCGACGGCGAGCGCACCGACATCGCGCCGCAGCTCGGGTCGCTGGCCGGCAGGGACGCCCCCGACCTGCTCCTCCTCAACGACGACGACCTCGCCTACGCGAAGATCCGGCTCGACCCGTCCTCGCTGGCCACGGCGGTGGAGCACCTGTCGGCCATCGAGGACCCGCTGCCGCGCACCCTGGTGTGGTCGGCGGCGTGGGACATGGCCCGCGACGCCGAGATGGCGGCCCGCGACTTCGTCGACCTCGTGCTCGACAACGCCGCCGTGGAGTCCACGCCCGCGACGTCCTCGGTGCTGCGCACGCTGCTGCAGCAGCTGACCACGGCGGCTCGGCTGTACACCGCGCCGGGCCACCGCGACGACGTCGTGGCCGGGGTGGCCGCCTCCCTGCTCGACCTCGCGGTCGCCGCCGAGCCGGGCAGCGACGCGCAGCTGCAGCTGGCCACCGCGGCCGCGGGCTGGGCCCGGACGCCGGCGCAGCTCGACGCGGTGGCCGGGTGGCTCTCCGGGGACGCGCCGCTGGAGGGGCTGGCCGTGGACACGGACCTGCGCTGGGAGCTGCTGACCGCGCTCGTCGTCGAGGGGCGCGCCGGGGAGGCGGAGATCGCCGCGGAGCTGGCCCGTGACGACACCGCCTCCGGGCGCCTGGCCGCCGCGGGCGCCCGCGCCGCCGTGCCGGACCCGGGCGCCAAGCAGGCGGCGTGGTCGCAGCTGGTGGCGTCCTCGGCGGAGCCGGGCCTGGCCAACGCCGAGCGGGCCGCGGTCATCGGCGGCTTCGCGCGGGTGCACGACGCGGCGCTGCTCGAGCCGTTCGTCGAGCCGTACTTCGCCGCGATCGAGGGCACGTGGCGGATGCGCACCAACGAGATCGCCCAGCAGGTGGTCACCGGGCTCTACCCGGTGCTGCTGGCCTCGCCGGCGCTGCTGGAGCGCACCGACGCGTGGCTCGCGCAGGCGCCCGAGGACCTCCCGGCGCTGAAGCGCCTCGTCAGCGAGCAGCGCGACGGCGTCGCCCGCGCGCTGCGCGCCCAGGAGCGCGACCTGCTGCGCTGACCCGCTCCGCGTCCTTCGCAGCCGAGCGCCTGGTTGCGGTTCCTGACCCCTCCGGAACCGCAACCGGGCGCTCGGCTGCGGTCCGGGGGGTCCTGGGAACCGCAACGGGGCGCTCGGTTGCGGTGAGCGGGGGGCTCAAGGGACCGGGCGCCGGCGCCGATGCAGCGGCGTGCACCACCTCGCGCCACCGGCCGCCGGCCCGCGCGCAGACACCCGGGCCGCCCGGTGATCGGGCCGGCCTTCCCACGGGTGCTCGACGCCGCGCGCACCGGCGCGCCGTGGGCGCTGGAGACCCTCTACCGCGAGCTCGCCGGGCCGGTCACCGGCTACCTGCGGCTGCACGGCGCCGCCGAGCCCGACGACCTGGCCAGCGAGGTCTTCGTCGGCGTGCTCACCGGCGTCGGCGGCTTCACCGGCGACGAGGCGGGCTTCCGCGCCTGGGTCTTCACCATCGCCCACCGCCGCCTGGCCGACTCCTGGCGCCGTGCGTCGCGCCGCCCCGCGCTGGCCGACGTCGACGTCCACGACGACGCCGCCACGGCAGCCCTGCCCGGCGGTGACGCCGAGGAGGAGGCCCTCGCCTCCCTCGGCACCTCCCGCGTCCACGACCTGTGCGCGCAGCTCCCCCGCGACCAGCGGGCCGTCGTCCTCCTGCGGGTGCTCGGCGACCTCTCGGTCGACGAGGTCGCGCGGGTGCTCGGCAGGACCCCGGCGTCCGTGAAGGCCCTGCAGCGGCGCGGCCTGCTCACCCTGTCGGCCCAGTGCGGCGCAGACCGCGCAACCCCGCGGGGCTCCGCGGCGATGACGGAGACGAGATGACCGAGAACCCGAGGACGCGGTCCTTCGACGAGGACGTCCGCGCGCTGCGCGCGGACGGCGACGCGCCGTCGGCGGCGCGGCTGGAGGCCTTCGCGCGCGACGTGCGCGCCGTGGCACGCCAGCCGCACCGCCCCAGCGCCGACCTCGCCGTCCTGCTGGCCACCGGTCACCTCACCGACACCGCCGACGCGCCCGCCCGGGCCGGCGGCGCAGACCCGGCCGCGGCGCACCCGCAGCGGCCCGCTCGCCCGTGGAGGCAGCCCGTGACCGCAACCCGCCAGCTCCTGTCCGCCGCCGGCCGCCGCGTGGCCGCAGCGGGCGCCGCCCGCGTCAGCGCCGCCGCCGGTGCGGCGCTCGTCGTGGCCGTCGTCGGCGCGGGGGCCGCCGGCGCCCTGCCGGGGCCGGTGCAGGACGGCTTCGCCGCCACCGTCTCCGCCGTGACCCCGCTGGAGGCGCCGACCAGCGGCGACGACACCACCACCGACCCCACCACCGACCCCACCGGCGACACCGGGACGGACACCGGCGCGGACCCGACGGCTGAGCCGACCGGCGCGCCGGCCGACGCGCCGACCGGTGCGCCCGAGGACGCACCGACCGGCACGCCCACCGGCACCCCCGGCGCCGGCGGGACGAGCGACCCGGACCCGGGGTCCACCGAGGCGCCCAGCACCGGTGGGGACGCCGAGGACGGCGACGACGACGGCGGCTCGGCCCCCTCCGGGACGCCGACCTCCGCGCCCGTCGCCCCGCCGACCAGCGGCGGCATGGGCCCGTGGGTCAGCAGCCAGGCCCGTTCCGGCGGGGTGGACGGCAAGGCGGTCAGCGGCGCGGCGCACGCCCGCAACGACGCCCGCCGCGACGGCCGCACCGGCGCCGGCTCGGGCGGCAGCGCCGCGCCCAGCACCCCGCCCGCGCCGTCGACGAGCGCCCCCGCGACCGAGGGCTCCTCCTCGTCGTCCTCGGAGGTCGAGGGCGACGACGACGGCGGCACCTCGCACGGCCGCGGCAGCGGGAGCGGCTCCAGTGGCTCCGGGAACGGCGGCGGCAACGGCCACGGCAAGGGCCACTGACACCCCCTCTTCGCAACCGGGCGCCCGGCTGCGGTTCCCGACCGGGTCGGAACCGCAGCCGGGCGCCTGCTTGCGAGGAGGGAGGCCCGGGGGCGGGGCTCAGAAGCCGGTGTGGCTGGGCCAGGTGGTCGGCTGCCAGGCCAGCTGCGCCGACAGCTGCGCCACCGCCGGGGCCTCGCCACGCACCCGGCCGGCGGCGGCCAGCGCCACCAGCGGCGTCTGGCCCAGGTAGGCCGCCGACAGCGCGCCCACGTCGCAGGTGACGTCGGGCTCGTCGGCGGTGGCCGAGGCCTCCACCCGCCCGCCGGCGAGCTCGAGCCGCCAGCGGCCGCCGGCCAGGCCCAGCGCATCGTGCACCTCCAGCACGCAGGCGCCGGGCGGGCCCAGCCACCCCCGGGCCGCCAGGGCCGCGGGCACGTCGAGCAGGCGGGCCCAGAACTGGTCGCTGGCCTCGGCCGGCAGCGCCCGGCGGCGGTCGTGCAGCAGCTCCGGCAGCGGGTCGTCGAGGGGGCGGTCGGTGAGGCGGACGGTGTCGACGACGTCCATCGAGACCAGGTGCTGCCACAGCGCCGCCTGCGCCGCGGGCGTGGCGGCGAACAGGTCGGTGACCTCCACGGTGCTGTCGTGGCGCATGCCCGCCCACTGCTCCTGCGCCCGGTAGCGCGCCACCCCGACGGCCGCTCCGGCGGCGTCGCGGGCGAGCAGGGCGGTGCGCCGCTGCTTGGTGTCCTCCCCGGGCGCCGGGTCGAGCCCGAGCGCGACGTCCCACCACCGCTGCGTGCGCGCCACCGCCCCGGGCGAGCCCGCGGCCACCGAGGCGTGCAGGGCGGGGGCCTCAGGGCGCAGGTCGGCGTCCTCCACCAGCTCGACGACGACGTCCTCGGCGCCCGCGGGCACGTGCTGCAGCGGGGCGGGCGCGCGCACCTGGAGCGACTGGGTGCCCACGGCGGCGCCGAAGCCGAACCGGCCGTAGATGGGCGCCTCGCCGGCCACGAGGTAGGCCAGCGGGACACCGCGCTCGCGCGCCGCGCGCAGGTCGGCGGTGATCATGCGGGTGAGCAGCCCGCGGCGCCGGTGCGTGGGCGCGACCG
This sequence comes from Quadrisphaera sp. KR29, assembly GCF_052644995.1. Classification (NCBI taxonomy): domain Bacteria; kingdom Bacillati; phylum Actinomycetota; class Actinomycetes; order Kineosporiales; family Kineosporiaceae; genus Quadrisphaera; species Quadrisphaera sp. KR29. Next base: position 44,858 of record NZ_JBQXXG010000023.1, on the reverse strand, counting down.
TCACCGCGCTGACGTGGTCGGCGAGCACCCCGTGGCCGGCGCCGCCGGGCACGGGCAGGGGGGCGTCCCAGGAGCGGTAGGTGCCGACCACGCGGTCCCCGTCGAAGGCGCCGGTGAGCCGGTGGCCCTCCCAGGAGGGGCTGCGGTGGCGCAGGCCCTCCTCGGTGATCACCGCCGGGTCCAGGAACGTCCGCGCCACCGACCTCAGCCAGGCCAGCCGCTCGCCCTCGGAGACCGCCCTGACCTCGACCTGCCCCTGCTGCCCGCTCACGCCACCACGCTAGGGCGCGGGCAGCGCCCCGGCGCCGGGTGTCAGTCCTCCTCGCCGCTGCTGACCAGCTCGGCCAGCGAGAGGACCCGCGGGCGCTCGCGCAGCTCCTCCAGCAGCACCACCTCACCGGAGCCGTCGGTGAGCGGCACCCGCCAGTTGGGGTACTCGTCGGAGGTGCCCGGCTGGTTCTGCGTGCGGCGGTCCCCGACGGCGTCGGTGAGCGCGACGCCCACCAGCTTGGCCGGCGTGGCCAGCAGGAAGGCGTGCAGCGCCTCGACCACCTCGCGCTCGGTGGGGCGCTCCCCCAGCAGCCCCAGCTCCTGCAGCTGGTCCAGCACGGCGGCGCGGTCGGCCTCGTCGGCGGCGCGCTCCTCCTCCAGGGAGCGGGTCAGCAGGCCGAGCCTGTCGCGCAGCTCGATGTGCTCGCCCGCGAGGTACCCGGCGGTCGGCGGCAGGTCGTGGGTGTTGACCGTGGCCAGGCACAGCTCGCGCCAGGCGCTCGGCGGCAGGGGCCGACCCTCGCCGTCCTTCTCGAACCACAGCACGGACGTGCCGAGCACCCCGCGCTCGGTGAGGTAGCCGCGCACCCACGGCTCCACCAGGCCCAGGTCCTCCCCCACCACCACTGCGCCGGCGCGGGCGGCCTCCAGGCACAGGATCCCGACGAGCGCGTCGTGGTCGTAGCGGACGTAGGTGCCCATCCCGGGGCCGGAGCCGTTGGGCACCCACCACAGGCGGAACAGGCCGAGCACGTGGTCGACCCGCAGGCCGCCGGCGTGGCGCAGGATCGTGCGGACCATGTCGCGCCACGGCGCGTACCCGGCCTCGGCCAGGGCCACCGGCTGCCACGGCGGCTGGGACCAGTCCTGGCCCTGCTGGTTGAAGGCGTCCGGAGGGGCGCCCACCGAGACCCCGGTGGCCAGCACGTCGCGCAGCGCCCAGGCGTCGGCGCCGGAGGGGTGCACGCCGACGGCCAGGTCGTGCATGACGCCCAGGGCCATGCCCGCCTCGACGCCGGCGGCCTGGGCGCGGGCCAGCTGCTCGTCGCACTGCCACTGCAGCCACTCGTGGAACTCGATGTCCGCGGAGAGCTCCTCGCGCAGGCGCTCGACCAGCGGCGAGCCGATCCGGGAGGCCTCGGCCGGCCACGGCTGCCCCTCGCCGAAGTGCTCGATCATCGCCGCCCACAGCGCGTAGTCGGCCAGCCCCTGGCCCTCGCGGGCGCGGAAGGCGTCGAAGGCGGCCTGGCGGGCGTGGCTGCGCCCGGCGTGGAAGACGGTCTTGAGGGCGGCGCGCTTGGCGGCCCACACGGCGTCTCGGTCGAGCTGGCCGGGGTCGGTGTTGCGCGCCTGCAGCGGCTCGGCCTGCCACTCCACGAGCGCGTGGTCGGTGGCGGGCAGGTAGGCGAACTCGCGCACGTCCTCCACCCGCAGGTAGAGCGGGTTGGTGAAGCGGCGGGTGGTGGGCAGGTAGGGGCTGTCCTGCTGGTGGCCCACCGGCTCTGCGGCCAGCAGCGGGTTGATGAGCAGGAAGTCGGCGCCCAGGTCCCGGCCGGACCAGTCGAGCAGCTCGGCCAGGTCGGCCAGGTCGCCGATCCCCCAGGAGGCGCGGCTGCGCACCGAGTACAGCTGGGCCATGAAGCCCCAGCGGTGCCCCGGGCCGGCGATCGCGGCGGGCAGCTCCAGGCGGTCGGGGGTGACCACCAGGGAGGCGGTGGCCTCCTGCGCGGCGGCCCCGGAGCCGCCGGTGGTGACGACCAGCTCGTGGTAGCCCAGCGGCAGGTCCTCCGGCAGCACGAACAGCTGCTCCTCGCGGCGCTCGCCGTCGACCTCTCGGGCCGCGGGGGCGGCGCCGGTGGCCGTGCGCTGCAGCGCCCGCTGCCCGCCGTCCTCCAGCACCACCGAGGCGTGCACCTGCGCGCCGGCGGGCACGCGCACCGGCAGCTCGTGCTGGCTCCCGGACCTCACGACGACGACCGGCGGCAGCGCCCGCCGCCACGGCGCCAGCTCGTGCTCGGCCAGGGAGCGGGCGACCTCCTCCTCGGAGGCGCAGGCGATGCCCATGGCGCTCAGGACGGCGACGATCGTGGAGCGGGAGACGGTGATGTGCCCGCCCTTCCAGTCCCAGTACTCCGTGGCCACGCCGTGGGCGGCCGCCAGCTCCCCCAGGCGCGCCGAGGGCGGCTCGGAGGGGTCGATGACCAGCGAGGGGGTGTCGTCGGCGGGCACGGCTGTGCGGACCTCCGGGTCGGGTGACCAGGCCCCCCGCCCGTCGTCCCCGCTGCGGGCGAGCACGGACTGCGGGCTGTCACTCACGCGGAGCTCCTGGGGTGGTGCGGGCGCGCCGGCGCGCGTCGTCTCGGCCGACGGGGAGAGTACGTCGCCAGCCTGCCCGGCGGGGGCGCGCCGCGCGAGCGGGCGCGCCGGGGCGGACCCACCCCGCTCGGAGGACCCTCGTCGGCGCCGCCCCCTAGGGTCGGGAGCCGTGTCGCCGTCCCCGTCGCCCTCACCCCCGGCCTCCCCGGCGCACCCGGGGTACCCGCCCGCCGAGCGGCTCGGCCTGGTCGAGGAGCTGCCCGCGGCGGCTCCCCGCTACCGCGTGGCCGACCCCTACCGCTGGCTGGAGGACCCCGAGGACGAGCGGACCCGGGCGTGGTCGGCCGCGCAGGACGCGCTGTTCGCCGCCCACCGGCAGACCTGGCCGGGCCGCGACGCCGTCGCCGCCCGCGTGGCCCAGCTGCTCTCGGCGGGGGCCGTCGGGCCGCCGGTGTGGCGCGGGGAGCGCTGCTTCCGCGCCCGGCGCGACCCGGGCCGCGACCACCCGCAGCTGCTCGTCAGCGAGGTCGGGCCCGACGGCGCCGCGGGCGCGGAGCGCGTCCTGGTCGACCCCCTGGCGTGGGACCCCTCGGGCCGCACCACCCTCGACGCCTGGCAGCCCTCCCGCGAGGGCCGGCTGCTGGCCTTCCAGCTGTCCGAGGGCGGCAGCGAGGAGAGCGTGCTGCGCGTGCTCGACGTCGCCACCGGCGAGGTCGTCGACGGCCCCGTGGAGCGGGTCCGCTACTCCCCCGTCTCCTGGCTGCCCGAGGACCCCGACGACGGCTCCGCTGGTGCGGGTGCGCGGTTCTTCTACGTCCGGCGGCTGCCGCCGGAGGGCCTGCCGGCCGGTGAGGAGAAGTACCACCGCCGCGTGTGGCTGCACCGCGTCGGCGCCGACCCCGACGCCGCCCCGGCCGACGGCGGCGACGTGGAGGTCTTCGGCGCCGACCAGCCCATCACCACCTACTACGGGGTCGGCACGTCGCTGGACGGCCGCTGGCTCGCGGTGACGACGTCGGTGGGCACCTCCCCGCGCTCGGACTGCTACCTCGCCGACCTCGCCGCCGACGGCGGCCTTGCCGCCGGCCCGCCCCGGCTGCGCCCGGTGGCGGTGGGCCTGGACGCCCACACGAGCGCCGGCGTCGGGCGCGACGGCCGCCTCTACGTCGGCACCGACCTCGGGGCGCCGCGGGGGCGCCTGGCCGTCGCCGACCCGACAGACCCGGCCGGCCGCGGGCCGGAGCGCTGGCGCGACCTGGTCGGCGAGCGCGAGGACGCGGTGCTGGAGGACTACGCCGTCCTGGACGGGCCGGAGCTGGAGCAGCCGGTGCTGCTCGTGGCCTGGACCCAGCACGCCGTGGCCCGGCTCACCGTGCACGACCTCGCCAGCGGCGAGCAGCTGCCCGGCGAGCGCGGCGTGGTCGCGCTGCCGGGCGCGGGCAGCCTGGGAGGGCTGCGCGGGCGGCCCGAGGGCGGGCACGAGGCGTGGTTCACCTGGACCTCCACGGCTGAGCTCCCCTGCGTGCTGCGCTGGGACGCGCGCACCGGTGACCTGTCCGTGGAGTCGACGGCCCCGGGGCTGGCCTCGATGGGCGAGCTGCCCGCCGTCGTCACCCGCCAGCTGGAGGTGACCAGCCTGGACGGCACCGTGGTGCGCGCCCTCGCAGTCGCCCGGGCCGACGCGTTCTCCTCCCCCGGCGCGGCCGCGCCGGAGGCGCCCGCCCCCACCGTGCTCTACGGCTACGGCGGCTTCGGCCACACCATGACCCCCGGCTACTCCGCCTCGGCCCTGGCGTGGGTCGAGGCCGGTGGCGTGTGGGTGGTCGCCGGGCTGCGCGGCGGGAACGAGGAGGGCGAGGCCTGGCACCGCGCCGGCATGCTGGCGGCCAAGCAGAACGTCTTCGACGACTTCCTCGCCGTCGCCGACGCCCTGGCCGAGCGGGGCTGGACCACGCCCGCCCAGCTGACCGTCAGCGGCGGCTCCAACGGCGGGCTGCTGGTCGGCGCTGCCCTCACGCAGCGCCCCGACGCCTTCGCGGCGGTGCTGTGCTCGGCGCCGCTGCTCGACATGGTCAGGTACCAGCTGCACGGGCTGGGGGCCACGTGGTCGCCGGAGTACGGGGACGCGGAGCGCCCCGACGACCTCGGCTGGCTGCTCGCCTACTCCCCCTACCACGCGTGCTCCCCCGACCCGGCGTCCGTGGAGTACCCGGCGGTGCTCTTCACCGTCTTCGACGGCGACTCCCGCGTCGACCCCCTGCACGCCCGCAAGCTGTGCGCGGCGCTGCAGCACGCCACCCGCTCGGACCAGCGCGAGAGGCCGGTGCTGCTGCGGCGCGAGGCCGGCGTCGGCCACGGGGCGCGGGCCGTGTCCCGCACGGTGGAGCTGGCCGCCGACACCCTCTGCTTCGCGGCCGCGCACACCGGCCTGCGGCTCCCGCCGCAGGCCACGACCGACGCCGAGCCTTCGAAGGGTCCCTGAGTGCTGTCAGCCCTGACGTCCACCAGCGCTCCCGCTCCGACGCCCTCCTCGACGGAGATCCTCGACGGCACGGGGGCCATCAACGACGCCCGGAACGCCTCCACCAACCCGTGCGTCGTCGGCGACGGCAGCATCTGCGGGCTGCTGCGCGACGTCGGGGTCAGCGAGGGCTGGGCGCGGCTGCTGACGGGCATCGGCGACACCGCGCTGCGCCTGGTGCTCATCGTCGTCATCGGCCTGGTGGTGCGCGCGCTGCTCCTGCGCGCCATCCGGCACCTGTCCGAGGGGATCGCCACCGGGCAGGCGCCGCCGCGGCTGCGCTTCCGGCGCCACCGCGGCGGTGCGGCGCAGGTCCGCCCGGAGGGCGGGGCCATCGCCTACGAGCGCCGCGCCCAGCGCGCGCGGACGATCGGCTCGGTCCTGACCAGCGTCACGACCGGCACGGTCTTCGTCATCATGGTGCTGCTCGCCCTCGGGGAGTTCGGGGTCAACCTGGCCCCCCTCATCGCCGGCGCCGGCGTCCTCGGCGTCGCCCTCGGCTTCGGCGCGCAGTCGCTGGTCAAGGACTTCCTGTCCGGGCTCTTCCTCATCGCCGAGGACCAGTACGGCGTCGGCGACGTGGTCGACCTCGGCGGTGAGGCCAGCGGCACCGTGGAGGCGGTGGGCCTGCGGGTCACGCGCCTGCGGGCCGTCGACGGCACCCTGTGGTACGTCCGCAACGGCGAGATCCTCAACGTCGGCAACAAGTCGCAGGGCTGGGCCCGCGCCGTCCTGGACGTCGACGTCGCCTACGGGGAGGACGTCGGCAGGGTCCAGCGCATCATCGAGCGCACCGCCCAGGAGCTCTCCGCCGAGCCGGAGTGGTCGGCGCTGGTGCTCGAGGAGCCGGAGGTCTGGGGCGTCGAGGCGCTGTCCGCGGACGCCGTGGTCGTGCGCCTGGTGGTCAAGACCGTCCCGCTGCAGCAGTGGACGGTGGCCCGCGAGCTGCGCCGGCGCATCAAGGCCCGCTTCGACGCCGAGGGCGTGGAGTTCCCCTTCGCCCAGCGCACCGTGTGGCTGCGCACCGGGGAGGAGGGGGCGAAGGCGCGCACCGCCGCCGCGCCGCCCGAGCACGAGCTGCGCCAGCCACCCCCGCGGGGTGAGGCCGACGTCATCGCCGACGACGTCGCCTCCACCGGGCAGCAGCGGGCCGTGCCGCCCGCGGGGGCCTCCACCGGCCGCGGGGACCGGGGCGACGCCCGCCGCTGAGGCGCGGGCCGGCGGTCGGGTCGCGGGGGGAGGCGCCGCGGCGGAGGATCACGGCATGGCCGACTCGCCCGGCACCCGCGCCCGCACGCCCGGTCCCGACGCCCCGGACTCCTCCGCGGACTCCCCGCTGCCCGCCAGCATCGACCTCGCCGGCCTGCCCCGCGGCGAGGGCCGCCTGGCGCTGGTCACCGGCGTCACCGGCTACATCGGCGGCCGCCTGGTGCCCGAGCTGCTCGCCGCGGGGTTCCGGGTGCGGGCCTTCGCCCGCAACCCCCAGCGCCTGCGCGACAGGCCCTGGGCCGGCCAGGTCGAGATGGTCGAGGGCGACGCCTCCGACGCCCAGGCCGTCGCGCGCGCCCTGGACGGCGTCGACGTCGCCTACTACCTGCTGCACTCCCTGGGCACAGGGCGCACCTTCGAGGCCCGCGACCGGCACCTCGCCCTGTGCTTCGGCAAGGCCGCCCGCGAGGCCGGCACCGGGCGCATCGTCTACCTGGGGGGCCTGTACCCCGACCTGCCCGAGGGCCAGCAGCTCTCCCCGCACCTGCTGGGCCGCAAGGAGGTCGAGGACATCCTCCTGGCCTCGGGGGTGCCCGTGACCGTGCTGCGCGCCGCGGTGATCCTCGGGTCCGGCTCGGCGTCCTTCGAGATGCTGCGCTACCTCACCGAGCGCCTGCCGATCATGATCCGGCCGAAGTGGCTGGCCAACCGGATCCAGCCGATCGCCGTGCGCGACGTGCTGCGCTACCTCGTGGGCGCCGCCTCGCTGCCGCCGGAGGTGAGCCGCGGCTTCGACATCGGCGGCCCCGACGTCGTCACCTACCTCGAGCTCATGCAGCGCTACGCCAAGGTGGCCGGGCTCCGGAAGCGGTACGCGATCCCCGTGCCGGTGCTCACGCCGCACCTGTCCAGCCACTGGATCAACCTGGTCACGCCCGTGCCGCACACCATCGCCGGGGCGCTGGTCTCCTCGATCGTCCACGAGGTCGTGGTCAAGGAGCGCGACCTCGCCCAGCACGTGCCCGACCCGCCGACGGGGCTGCTCGGCGTCGACGACGCCATCCGCCTGGCGCTGGCCAAGGTGCAGGAGTTCGACGTGACCACCTCCTGGCGCTCCGCCTCCACCCCGGGCGCTCCCTCCGACCCGCTGCCGAGCGACCCCGACTGGTCCGGCGGCGCGCTCTACGTCGACGACAGGTCCGGCCCCGTGGACGCGACGCCCCGCCAGCTGTGGACGGTCATCGAGGGCATCGGCGGCGTCAACGGCTGGTACTCCTGGTCGCTGGGGTGGCGCGTGCGCGGGCTCATGGACATCGGCGTGGGCGGCCCGGGGCTGCGCCGCGGGCGCGCCAACCCCTACGACCTCTCCGTCGGGGACGCCCTCGACTGGTGGCGCGTCGAGGAGATCCGCGACATGGAGCTGCTGCGGCTGCGCGCCGAGATGCGCCTGCCCGGGGAGGCGTGGCTCGACCTGTGCGTCGAGACCGACGAGCAGGGGCGCACCGTCTTCCGCCAGCGCGCGCTGTTCCACCCCAAGGGCGTGCCCGGCTTCCTCTACTGGCAGGCGATCAAGCCCTTCCACGGCATCGTGTTCGGCGGGATGCAGCGCAACATCGCCACCGCCGCCGCCGCGGTCAAGGACAGCGACGAGCACTGGAGGCCCTCGCGTGCCTCCTGAGCAGCACGCCTCCCCGCGGGTGGTCTGGGTCACCGGCGCCAGCAGCGGCATCGGCATGGCCACCGCGCACGCCTGCGCCCGCCGCGGTGACCGGCTGGTCCTGTCCAGCCGCGCGCAGGCGCCGCTGGAGGAGGTCGCCCGCCAGTGCCGCGCCCTCGGCGCCGCCGACGTGGTGGTCGCTCCCCTGGACATCGCCGACGACGGCGCCGTCCGCCGCGCGGCGGCGGACGCCGTGCGCCGGTGGGGGCGGCTCGACGTCGTCGTCCAGAACGCCGGGGTCGCCGCCTACGGCCGCGTCGACGAGGTGCCGCCGGAGGTGCTCGAGGGGGTGCTGCGCACCAACGTGCTCGGCGCCGCCTTCGTGGCCGCCGAGGCGGTGCGCACCTTCAGGGCGCAGGGCGAGGGCACCCTCGTGGTGGTCGGCTCGGTGCTGGGGCGGGTCACGGTGCCGTGGATGGGCGCCTACAACGCCACCAAGTTCGCGCTGCGCGGGCTGGTGCGCACCATGCAGCAGGAGAACCGCGACGTGCCCGGCATCCGGATCTCGCTGGTGGCGCCGGGCGGTGTGGACACCCCCATCTACGACCAGTCCGCCACGGTCCTGGGCCGGCGCAACCGGCCGCCCTACCCGGTCTCCTCCCCCGAGCACGTCGCGGAGAAGGTGCTGCGCGCCGCCGACCGCAGCGCGCCGGCGCACCGCGAGCTGGACGCGGGGTGGGCCAACCCCGCCATGAAGGCCGCGTACGCGCTGGCCCCGGGGCTGTTCGACCTGCTCTCGCGCCCGGCGATGCGCGCGCTCGGGTTCGCCCGCGGCCAGCGCCCGGTCGGCCCCGGCAACGTGCTCAGCCCCCAGCCGCACGAGGAGGGCCTGCGCCAGCGGCGATGATGGACGGGTGATGCCGTCGTCGTCCTCCTCCCCGCACGGTGCGCAGCCCGGTCTGCCGCAGGGGGCCCGCCCGGGCCTGCGCGTGGGCCGTGCCGTGCCCGCCGAGCAGCAGAGCTTCTTCGAGGCCGTCGGTGGGCATGCGACCTTCGTGCGCCTGGTGGACGCCTTCTACGAGGGGGTCGCGGCCGACCCGCTGCTGCGCCCGATGTACCCCGAGGAGCAGCTGGACGGCGCCCGCGAGCGCCTGACGCTGTTCCTGGAGCAGTACTGGGGCGGGCCGACGACGTACTCCGAGACCCGGGGGCACCCGCGGCTGCGGATGCGGCACGCGGGCTTCCGGATCGGGCCCGCGGCGCGCGACGCGTGGCTGCGGCACATGCACGCAGCGGTCGGCTCCCTGGGGCTGCCGCCGCTGCAGCACGAGGTGCTGTGGGACTACCTCGAGCGCGCGGCCCACAGCCTGCTCAACACCTTCGAGGACTGACCCCGCCCCCGTGCCGCAACCAGGCGCTCGGCTGCGGTCCGCACACGGTCAGGAACCGCAACCAGGCGCTCGGCTGCGGTCCGCACACGGTCAGGAACCGCAACCGAGCGCTCGGCTGCGGACAGGGGCGCCGGGGCGGGACGCGCCGCGAGGCCCCCGTCCCCAGCAGGGGCGAGGGCCTCGGGCCGTCGGGCGGCGGCGGACCGCCGGAGGAGGCTGCGGCTCAGCGGCGCCCGAGCCGGCGCTCGGAGGGCGCGGCGGTGTAGGGCAGGCCGTAGTGGGAGAAGACCTCGCCCTCGGCCTCGGCGCGCAGCTCGCCGTCGGTCTCGATGTGCGGGGCTTCCTTCACCTGGTTCTTGGAGTAGGGCACCTTGACGTAGCCCGGGCCGACCACGGCGTCGTCGATGGGCACGAAGACGAGCTTCTTGCTCATCACGCCCACCGTGACGGTGACGAAGGCGGGCTGGTCGGTGGCGGTGTCGACGTAGACCGACTCCAGCTTGCCGATCTTGTCGCCGGCCTCGTCGACGACGTCCTCGCCGCTCCACTCCCGGATGTTCCCCACGCGCACTGGCATGGCCGGAACGCTAGCGATCGGCGCCCCGGGCCGCCCGTCGAGGCGGCGCGGCGCTCAGCCCTCGCGCCAGGTGTCGTCGGTCAGCGTCGAGGCGCCCATGGCGGCCTGCAGGAGCATGCCGCCGTCCACGGGGATGCTGGCGCCGGTGAGGTAGGAGGCGGCGTCGCGGCACAGGAACGCCACGACGTCGGCGATCTCCCACGCCGACCCGACGCGGCCGAGCGGCACCCCGGGGCGGCGCACGTCGTCGCTGCCGGAGGTGACGTCGGCGTCCTCGTTGCCCGTCAGCGGGGTGGCGATCTCGCCCGGGGCGACGGCGTTGACGGTGATGCCGTGCTGGGCCAGCTCCTGCGCGGCGTTCTTCACCAGCCCGCCCAGGCCGTGCTTGGCGGCGACGTAGGGGCTGGAGGTGACGCGCGGGGTGTGCTCGTGGACGCTGGTGATGGCCACCAGCCGGCCCCCCTGGCCGTCGGTCATGCGCTTGGCGGCGGCCTGCAGCGCCACGAAGGCGCCGTCGAGGTTCAGCGCGACGTCGTGGCGCCACACGTCGTAGGGCAGCTCGAGGAAGGGCTGGTCGGCGGTGCCGCCGCCGGCGTTGGAGACGAAGGCCCACAGCCGCCCGCCCAGCTCCTCAGCGACCTCGTCCACGGTGGCGGCGCCGGCGGGCAGGTCGTGGGCCAGGTCGAGCTGTCGGACGACGGCGCGCCGGCCCAGCGCGCGGACCTCCTCGGCGGCGGCCTGGGCGCCCTGCTCGTCGGAGTGGTAGGTGATGCCGACGTCCAGCCCGTCGCGGGCCAGGGCGACGGCTGTCGCGCGCCCGATCCCGGAGTCGGAGGCGGTCACGATGGCGGTGGCGTTCTCGGGGCGGCTCATGCCGACCCCCTACCCCGTGCTCCCCGCCCCAGCGACGATCAAGGACGTCGCGCACGCCCGGGTGCGCGCGACGTCCTTGATCGTCGCGGGAGGGGGCAGCGGCGCGCGGCGCGATCGACGTCCACCGATGAGTCCGGACGCCGAACTCCGTCGACTCCAGTGCCTGGAGCCACCACCCTGGCCCCAGACGCACCCCACCCCAGGAGGCACCGCTTGATCCGCGCCCGCGGGCTCGCCCGCACGTTCACCACCCGCCGCGGGGAGGTCCAGGCCGTCCGCGGGGTCGACCTCGACGTCGCCCGCGGGGAGGTGGTCGGCTTCCTCGGCCCCAACGGGGCCGGCAAGACCACCACCATGCGCATGCTCACCACGCTGCTGGCCCCCACGGCCGGCGAGGCGCAGGTGGTGGGCTGCGACCTGCGCACCGACCCGGTCGGCGTGCGCCGCCGCATCGGCTACGTCCCGCAGTCAGGCTCCTCCTCCCCCGAGGCCCGGGTCGGGGAGGAGCTGGTCGACCACGCCGCCCTCTACGGCATCGCCAAGGCCACCGGGAGGGCGCGCGGGCAGGAGCTCTTCGCCCGCCTCGACCTCGAGGGCGTGTGGGACCGCACCGTCCGCACCCTGTCCGGCGGGCAGCGCCGCCGCCTGGACATCGCCAAGGGCCTGGTCCACGAGCCCGAGCTCGTCTTCCTCGACGAGCCGACCACCGGGCTGGACCCGCAGTCGCGCGCCAACCTGTGGACGCACATCTCCGGCCTGCGCGACGCCCACGGCACCACGGTGTTCCTCACCACCCACTACCTCGACGAGGCCGACGCGCTGTGCGACAGGGTCCTCGTCATCGACCACGGCTCGATCGTGGCCGAGGGCACCCCCGACGAGCTCAAGCAGCGGGTCTCCGGGGACGCGGTGGAGCTGGAGCTGGAGGACGCCGGCCGCACCGGTGACGCGCTGGCGCTGGTCAGGGCGCTCCCAGGAGCCACCGAGGCGACCGCGGACACCGCTGGTGCCGCCCCGCGGGTGCGCGTGCGCGTCCCCTCCGGCGGCCGGGCGCTGCCCGGGCTGCTGCGCCAGCTCGACGCCGCCGGCGTGGCGCTGGCCGCCGTCGACGTGCGCCGGCCCACGCTCGACGACGTGTTCCTGGAGATGACCGGGCGGTCCCTGCGCGAAGGAGGAGAGGGCTGATGCGCGTCTTCTGGCGCGACACCTGGACGGTGTTCTGGCGGGCGATGCGCATGTCCCTGCGCAACCCCGCCTGGGTGATCATCGGGCTGGCGCAGCCCGTGCTGTACCTGGTGTTCTTCGGGCCGCTGCTGGAGCCTCTGGCGGGCCAGCTGGGCACCGGCAACGCCTACCAGCTGTTCGTGCCGGGGATCATGGTGCAGCTGGGCATCTTCGGGGCCCTCTTCGTCGGCTTCGGCCTCATCGCCGAGCTGCGCGCCGGGGTGGTGGAGAGCCAGCGCGTCACGCCCGCCTCGCGCACCGCGCTCCTGCTGGGCCGGGTGCTGCGCGACGTCGTCGTCCTGCTGGTCCAGGCGGTGCTGCTCGTGCTCGTCGCCCTGCCGATGGGGCTGCGCGCCCCCGTGGCGGGGGTGGTGCTCGGCGTGGTCGTCGTGGCGCTGCTCGGCGCCGCGCTGAGCTCGGCCTCGTACGCGGTGGCGCTGACGGTCAAGAGCGAGGACGTCATGGCCCCGCTGCTCAACGCCGTCGCCTTCCCGGTGCTGCTGCTCTCGGGCATCCTGCTGCCGATGTCGCTGGCGCCGGGGTGGCTCGAGGGGCTGTCGGAGGTCAACCCGTTCAAGCACGTCGTCGACGGCGTGCGCGCGGCCTTCGCCGGCGACGTCGGCGCCACCGACTCCTGGGTGGGCGCCCTCATCACGGTCGCGCTGGTCGCGGTGGGCCTCTGGTACGGCACGCGCACCTTCCGGCGCGAGTCCTCCTGACGGACGGCTCCGGCCGCCGGGCCGCCGGGCCGCCCGGGCCCGCGGAGCAGCAGAGCCGGGCCGCCGGGCCGCCGGAGCAGCAGAGCTGCCTCAGAGCAGCAGCGGGCGCCGCCCGAGCACGTGGCCGCGGCGGGTGCTCAGCCGCCGCCACGGCCCGGCGGTCGCGGCGGTCACCGGCGCCTGCGCGCCCTCGCCGTCCTCGGGGGGCAGGAAGCCGAGCGCCTCGGCGGCGCGGGCGAGCGCGGCGGCGAGGTCTCGCGGGTCGGCGGCGGCCTGGCGGCGCAGGGCCGCCACCTCCTGCGGCGGCGCGGGTCGCCACCCGGTGCGCGGGGGCAGCAGCCCCGCCCAGGCGGTGGCGGGGCCGACGTCGACGGGCGGCACGGCCAGCTGGCCCAGCGGCTCCCCCGCCGGGCCGGACCGCCGCGCCAGCCTGTCGGCCAGGGCCGCCAGCTCCACGACCACGTCCAGGCGCCGCGGCTCGGGCTCGGGCTCCAGCGCGAGCGTGCGCAGGCCGAGCACCGTCGGCAGGCCGGCCCCGTGAAGGGGGCTCACCCACACCGCCAGCACCCCGCCGGCGGCCACCAGGCGGGCGGCGCCGCCGGCGTCGGCGCGGGCGGCCCGGGCGACGAGCACCGCGAGGTCGTCCAGGGCGCGCGGGTCGGCGGGGACCAGCGCCGGCGCGCCCGGCTCGTGGCGCGGCGGCGGGACGCTCACCGGGCCACCGGCCCCGCGGCGCTCACTGCGCCCGCCGGCGGAAGGGCACCGGCTCGTCGAGCCACCCCTCGAGCACCTCCCGCTCGAAGGGCGACAGGCGCCGCGTGGCGCCGGTGGCCAGGTCGAAGGCGACGCACGTGGTGGCGGCCCGCACGTAGGTGGTGCGGCGCCCCTCGGCAGGGCCCTCCTCGACGTCGTAGACCTCGTAGCCCACCTCGAAGCTCGCGCCGCCCACCGACGTGATCCAGATGTCGGCGGGCACGGGCGCGAGGCGCCACACCAGCGGGGCGAGGTACTCCACCTCGTGGCGGGCGACGACCACGCCGCTCTCCAGCAGGCTGGGGCCGCCGCCGTCGCGCAGGTCCTCGAAGGCGTGCACGCGGACCTCCTCCAGCAGCCGCAGCACCTGCACGTTGTTGACGTGCCCGAAGGCGTCCATGTCCGACCACCGCACCGTCACCGGCACGCACCTCTTCGCCACGCCGCCATGCTGGCGCACCCGGGGGCTGCTGCAGCGCCCACCCCGGCCCCCTAGTCTCCGGCGGGTGGCTGACGAGCGTGACGACGCTGCCCGGGCGGAGGGCCTCGCGGGGCTGCTGGGCGTGCTGGACCTGGCCCCGGGCGGCGTCGACGCCTCCGGGCAGGACCTCTTCACCGGCCAGAACCAGCGCTCCCCGCACGGGCGGGTCTTCGGCGGTCAGGTGCTCGGGCAGTCGGTCGTGGCCGCCACCCGCACCGTCGACCCCGCCCGCCGCGTGCACTCCATGCACGGCTACTTCCTGCGCCCGGGCGACCCCACCACGCCGATCACCTTCAGCGTGGAGCGCCTGCGCGACGGCGGCTCCTTCAGCGCGCGGCGCGTGCACGCCCTCCAGCACGGGCAGCCGATCCTGTCGATGATCGCCTCCTTCCAGGAGGAGCAGGACGGGCCCGACCACGCCGCGCCGGCCCCCGCGGTGCCCGGCCCGGAGGAGCTCCCGAGCATCGCCGACCTGGTGGGCTCCCTCGAGCACCCCTTCGCCCGGTACTGGGCCCGTGAGCGCCCGGTGGACGTGCGCCACGTCGGCTCGGCGCTGTACCTGCCCGCGGCGCCCGGTGAGCGCGACGACGACGGCGACGGCTCTCAGGCCGTGTGGCTGCGCGTGGCCGGCCCCCTGCCCGACGACCAGGCGCTGCACCGCGCCGTGCTGGCCTGGGTCAGCGACGTGACCGTCCTGGAGCCGGTGCTGCGCCGCCACGGCGCGGCGTGGGCGACGCCCGGGATCCGGGTGGCCAGCCTGGACCACGCCCTGTGGTGGCACCGGCCGCTGCGCGCGGACGACTGGCTGCTCTTCGTGCAGGAGACGCCGTCGGCGTCCGGGGCGCGCGGCCTGGGGCTGGCACGTGTCTACGACCGGGCCGGCGCGCTGGTGGCCACGGTCGCGCAGGAAGGCATGACCCGCCTGCCCTGACCGCCGGCGCCTGGCCCTGCGCGCGGCGGCGCGCCCGTGCGGCAGCGGCGGCGCCCGCGCCGCGGCGCTGCTGCGGCAGCGCGGCTGCAGCGGCGCTGCTGCGGCGGCGCTGCTGCGGGCCGGGACCGCTGCGGCAGACTCGGCGCGGTGAGCGACCCGGTGACCCTGCAGCAGCTGCTCGACGACGCCGCCCTGCTGTCCCTGGAGCACCAGCTCCACCTCGGGGACCTGCTCGGAGAGCACTCCTGGGACGTCGACCTGGCGCAGGGCCGCTTCGCCTTCCGCGCCGCCGGCGAGGGCGCGGGGCCGCTGCTGGCCGGTGCGCCCGGCGGTGAGGTGGTGGCCGCGCGGACGCACCTGCTGGGCACGGCGGCGCCGGGCCCGCGCTCATGGCTGTGGTCGTGGGCCAACCCTTCCGGCTTCGGTGAGGACGTCACCGACCTGGCCCGCTGGGTGCGCGGCTTCGGGGACCGCCACGGGGTGCCGGAGCTGACGCGGTCGGAGGTCCCCTTCGCCGAGCTGGCCGGGTCGCCGCCGGAGCCGTCAGCGGCGGTGGGGGTGGTGGTCGACGCTGCGAAGGCCGCCTCCCAGCGCTGGACCTCCTACACCGGGGACGCCGGGGGCGGCACCCGAGCGGCGTTCCTGCTCGAGCACCCCGCCTTCGCCCTCCCCGAGCCGTCTGGACCGCGCGTGCTGCGCGTCCTGATCGAGCGGCTGTCCGGCGCGGCGGTCGGTGACCACCGCCGCGCCGTCGCCGCCTACGCCGGCGGCCGCGGGCTGCAGCAGCGCTGGGAGGCCGGCCACGCGGCCGTACGGCTCACGGGCCCGGGCTTCGAGCTGCGCGTGCGCTTCGACGAGCGGGGCCGCCTCGCGGGCGTCGACGGCGACCTCCCGCCCGCCTGACCCGCAGCCCGACCCGCCGCCTGCTCTTCCTCCCCCGCTGCTCCCCCCCGCGCGACGATCAAGGAAGGTGCTCACGACCTGACGTGCGCACCTTCCTTGATCGTCGCGGGAGGGGGAGGACGACGCCGGGCCCGCCGCTGCGGACGTGCAGCGGCGGGCCCGGCGAGCTCCCCGGGCGCGAGCCCGGGGCGTCAGTCGCGGGTGAGGCGGCGGTGGGTGACGCGGTGGGGGCGCGCCGCGTCCTCGCCCAGGCGGGAGATCTTGTTCTCGAGGTAGCCGGCGAAGTTGCCCTCGTACCAGTACCACTGCGCCTCGTCCTCCTCGGTGCCCTCCCAGGCGAGGATGTGCGTGGCGACCCTGTCGAGGAACCAGCGGTCGTGGCTGATGACCACGGCGCAGCCGGGGAAGTCGAGCAGCGCCTCCTCCAGCGAGCTCAGCGTCTCGACGTCGAGGTCGTTGGTCGGCTCGTCGAGCAGGAGCAGGTTGCCGCCCTGCTTGAGGGTCATCGCCAGGTTGAGGCGGTTGCGCTCACCACCGGAGAGCACGCCGGCCTTCTTCTGCTGGTCCGGGCCCTTGAAGCCGAACGCGGAGACGTAGGCGCGCGAGGGCATCTCGACGTTGCCGACCTGGATGTGGTCGAGCCCGTCGGAGACGACCTCCCACAGCGACTTGTTGGGGTCGATGCCGCCGCGGTTCTGGTCGACGTAGGAGATCTTGACGGTCTCCCCGACCTTCACCGAGCCGTCGTCGGGCTCCTCGAGCCCCACGATGGTCTTGAACAGCGTGGTCTTGCCGACACCGTTGGGGCCGATGACGCCGACGATGCCGTTGCGGGGCAGCGTGAAGCTCAGGCCGTCGATGAGCAGGCGGTCGCCGAAGCCCTTCTTGAGCTCCTCCACCTCGATGACCTGCGAGCCCAGGCGGGGGCCCGGCGGGATCTGGATGGACTCGAAGTCGAGCTTGCGGGTGCGCTCGGCCTCCGCGGCCATCTCCTCGTAGCGCGCCAGGCGCGACTTGGACTTGGTCTGGCGGGCCTTGGCGTTGGAGCGGACCCACTCGAGCTCGTCGGCGAGGCGCTTGGCCAGCTTGGCGTCCTTCTTGCCCTGCACCTGCAGGCGCTCGCGCTTCTTCTCCAGGTAGGTGGAGTAGTTGCCCTCGTAGGGGTACAGGCGCCCGCGGTCGACCTCGGCGATCCACTGCGCGACGTTGTCCAGGAAGTACCTGTCGTGGGTGACGGCGAGCACGGCGCCGGGGTAGCTGGCCAGGTGCTGCTCGAGCCACGTGACCGACTCGGCGTCGAGGTGGTTGGTGGGCTCGTCGAGCAGCAGCAGGTCGGGCTCGCTGAGCAGCAGCCGGCACAGCGCCACGCGGCGGCGCTCACCCCCGGACAGGACCGTGACGTCGGCGTCGCCCGGGGGGCAGCGCAGCGCGTCCATGGCCTGCTCGAGCTTGGAGTCCATGTCCCACGCGCCGGCGTGGTCGAGCTCCTCCTGCAGGTCGCCCATCTCCTTCATGAGGGCGTCGAAGTCGGCGTCCGGGTCCTCGAAGGCGGCGGTGATCTCGTTGTACCTGTCGACCTTGCGCTTGAGGTCGCCCATGCCCTCCTGGACGTTCTCCAGGACGGTCTTGTCCTCGTCGAGGGGCGGCTCCTGCAGCAGGATGCCCACCGAGTAGCCCGGCGAGAGGCGGGCCTCGCCGTTGGAGGGCTGGTCGAGACCGGCCATGATCTTGAGGATCGTCGACTTGCCCGCACCGTTGGGGCCGACGACGCCGATCTTCGCCCCGGGGTAGAACGACATGGTCACGTCGTCGAGGATCAGCTTGTCGCCCAAGGCCTTGCGGGCCTTGTACATGGTGTAGATGAACTCCGCCATGACCTCCAGCCTAGGGGCGGACGGCGCCCTGCCAAGCCGCCCGCCCCGGCGCCGTGCGCCGCCGGCCGGTCAGGCGCTGCGCGAGAGCAGCGCGCCCTCCCCGGCGGCCTCCCCGGCGGCCTCGAGCGGCGCGTCCGGCAGCGGGTCGTCAGCGCCGGCGGCGTCCTCGGCGCCGTAGTCGGTCAGCGAGCGGGCGTTGAAGCGCTCCGCGGCCGGCGCCTCCCCCTGCCCGGGCACGCCGCCGGTGTCCCAGGGACCACCGCTCACGACGCCCGTGGTGGCGTCGACCCGGGAGGCGGAGCCGCCGGCCCCCGCCTGCTCGGTCCGGTCCCTCACCCACTGCTTGGCCGCGCCGCGGCGCAGGTCGAGCGCCACCGAGCGGGCCTTGAGCGTGGTGGCCCGGCGCCGCTCGGCCCCCTCCCCCTCGCCCACCACGTACTCGCGCTGCTCGAACGTCCCGGACACCACCACGCGCGAGCCGCGCCTGGCCGACTCGGCCACGTTCTCGGCCAGCTCGTCCCAGCAGGTGACGTCCCACCAGTTCGGCGGGCCGTCCACCCACGCCCCGGTGCCCTGGTCGCGCCAGGAGTCGCTCTCGGCGACGCGGAACCGCAGGTACTTGGTCCCGGACGGGGTCTCGCGCAGCTCGGGGTCCGCGCCCAGGTGCCCGACCAGGGTGAACGTCGACTTCGGCACGCCGGCCTCCTCTTCTCGGCCCGCCCAGCGCGAGCGCTGCGACGACCCTGCCGACGTCGCCGCGCCCCCCGCGAGCAGCCGCCGGGCGCCTGTGGACGAGGGGGCGGCGCACCCCGCCTGTGGGCGGACGGCAGCGCTACCGTGCCCGGTCGTGCCCGTCCCGCTGACCGAGCCCGTCGTCCTCCAGGACGCCCACGTGCGCCTGGAGCCCCTGTCCCGCGGCCACGTCGCCGAGCTGGCGGCGGCGCTCGCGGGAGGCGGGCTCGAGCACGCCTGGTACACCGCTGTCCCGACCCCGCTGACGGTGGCCGACGACGTCGAGGACCGCCTGCGCCTGCACGCGGCCGGCTCCATGAACCCCTGGGCGGTGCGCCGCCTCGCCGACGGCGCACTGGTGGGCTGCACGACCTTCTGCAACGTCACCCAGGCGGACCGGCACGTGGAGGTCGGCGCCACCTGGCTGGTGCCGGGCGCCCAGCGCACCGCGGTGAACTCCGCCGCCAAGCTGCTGCTGCTCGGCCACGCCTTCGAGGCGTGCGACGCCATCGCCGTCGAGCTGCGCACGCACTGGCACAACCGCCAGTCGCGCGCGGCGATCGAGCGGCTGGGCGCCAAGCTGGACGGGGTGCTGCGCAACCACCGGATCGGGCCCGACGGCGTGCTGCGCGACACCGCCGTCTACTCGGTCCTGCCGCACGAGTGGCCGGCGGTCCGCGCCACGCTGCGCGCCTCGCTGTCCCGCCACTCCTGACAGCGGGCTGACGACGACGGCGGGCGTCAGCGCCGGCCGAGCCGGCCGCCCGCGGCCGCGAGCGCCTCACGCACCTCGCGGTGGCGGGCGACGACGGCGGCCACCGCGGCGAGCAGGCGCTCCTGCGCGGTGCACGCGACCACCTCGCGCAGCCGCTCGCGGGCCCGGCGGCGCAGGCGCTCCGCGCGGCGGCGCACCAGCGAGCGCGAGAGCGCCGCGAGCAGCCACCCCAGCAGCACCCCGCCCACGAGCAGGAGCGTCGGCAGCGGCACCGCCCACTCCTCGTAGCCCGAGCCGGCCGGCGGGCCGACCCGCGGCAGCGGCAGCGCGGGCAGCTGCAGCCAGGCGATGACGCCGATCGCGGCCAGCCACAGGCCCCCGAGCACCGCGCACACCGCCAGCAGCAGCTGCAGCGCCTCGGCCAGCCCCCACCAGCGCGGTGCGGGCGCTGCCAGCGGGACGGTCTGCACGGCCTGGTCGAGGGAGTCGGCGAGGTCGTCGGCGACCGGTCCGGAGGAGGCGCGCACGGCGTCGCCCCAGCGCGGGGGGACCGCCTGCGCCACGGAGGTGACCACGCCGCGCACCGCGGTGGAGACCTGAGCTCGCTGCGACGGGGTGGGCACGGGCACCGAGGTGCGGGTCAGCTCGGCGCTGGGCAGCGCCGCGGCCCCGCTGCCCGGCGCGGCGGAGGACGGCGGCAGGTGCAGCCGCTTGAGAGGGTCCGGGCGCAGCCGCCGCACCCAGCGCGTGAACGGCCACCCGGTGCGCCCCACGCCCGCGCGCAGCTCGCTGCCGCGCACCGCGTCGCTGATGGCGGGCACGCCGGCGGCCACCGCGAGCGCGTCGACCAGCGCGGGGGTGCCCTCGGCGGTGGCGACGTCGGGCTCGCGCTCGCCCACGGAGGCCTGCAGCTCGCGGACGGCGGCCAGCACGTCGGCCTCGGAGCGGCGGCGGGCGGCGGTGCGCGCCTGCACGACGTCGGTGAGCACCTGGCGCAGCGCGCTGACGCCCCTGCCGGTGCGCGCCGAGGTGCTCAGCAGCCTGACCCTGTCCAGCCCGTCGGCGGCCAGCAGGCGGCGCAGGTCGGCCTCGCACACCGCGGCGGCCGCCTCGTCGAGGGTGTCGACCTGGTTGAGGACCACGACGACGACGTCCTGGTGGTCGGCGAGGTGGCGCAGGTACTGGGAGTGCAGGGCGGCGTCGGCGTACTTCTGCGGGTCCGCGACCCACACCACCAGGTCGGCCAGGGCCACGAGCCTGTCGACCTGCAGCCGGTGGGACAGCGCCGTGGAGTCGTGGTCGGGCAGGTCCAGCAGCACCAGCCCGGTGAGGGCGTCCTCGCGGTGGGCGTCCAGCTCGCTGACCCGCTCGGTGCGGTGGCGCCGCGGCACCTCCAGCCAGTCGAGCAGCGCCTCGGGCACCTCCCCCCACACGCAGGCGGTGGGGGACGACGTCGTCGGGCGGCGCACCCCCACGGTGGCGACCTCGAGGCCGGCGATGGCGTTGAACAGGCTCGACTTGCCGCTGCCGGTGGCGCCCGCGAGGGCGACCACGGAGGCGCCGGTGTCACCGGCCAGGCGCTGGCGGGCGCGGGCGGCCACGGCGTGGGCGCGCTGGGCGGCGGCCGGGTCCAGCTCGTCCCCGCCGGCGTCCAGGGCCGCCTCCAGCTCGGCGAGGGCAGCGCCCAGGGGGGTGTCGTGCGCCAGCGCTGCGGGCGGCGCCTCGGCGCCGGCCAGCACCGCCGCGCGCTCGTCGTCGTGGTCCTCGAGCTCCTCGCGGGTCTGGGCGCTCACGCGTCGCTCCCCCTGCCGTCCTCACCGGCGCGCGCGACCTCGGCGGCCACCTGGCGCAGCTGCGAGCCCGCCTCCTCACCAGCCCCGGCGCGCTCGGGCAGCAGCGCCGCGACGGCGTGCTGCTCGCGCTCGAGCAGGTCCTCCACGCGGGCGACCAGGTCGGCGCGGGCCGCGGCCGCCAGCTGGCGGACCGCCTGGTCGCCGAAGGCGGCCTCGAGCACGCGCTGGGCCAGGGCCGCGGTGAGCGCCGCGATGCCGGCCTCGGCGCCGGTCAGGCCGGCGCTGGCGGCGAAGACGACCAGCATGAGCACCGCACCGGCGCCGGTGACGCCCAGGCTGTAGAGCAGGGCGCGGCTGCGCTTGCCCTCCCCCTGGGCGCGCACCAGGTCGAGCACGTGCTGCTGCCAGTCGCGCACGAGCCTCTCGACGTCGGCGGCGAAGCCGGGCCGCACCTGCGGGTCGGCCGCGACCGCCGGGGCCGCGGACAGCAGCGCGGCGCCCGAGGGGCGGGCGCGCCAGCGCAGCAGGGCGCTCTGTCGGGCGCGGCCGGCGGCGTCGACCACGAGCGCGGCCACGCCGGTGGCCAGGGCCTCCCCCAGCCGGTCCGCGGGCGGGGCCTTGCGGCGCACGGCCGCGGCGATCCTGTCGCGGACCCTGCCGACCCCGGCCTGCAGGCTCGCGAACAGCTCCCCGGTCCCCACGAACTCCTGCCAGCGGGCCAGCACCTCCCCGCGCAGCAGCGTCCCGTCGGACAGGTGCTCCTGCAGGGAGGCGGTGGCGTCGGCGTAGGCGCCGTGCAGGTCCGCGCGCAGGGAGCGCTCCTCGGCGTCCTGGGCGTCGGCGGCGTCGGCCAGACGCGGCACGCGGGTGGCCAGCGAGGCCAGCGCCCCCGAGAGGGTGCGGCGGACGACGACGTCGCGGCTGCGGGCGTCGGCGCTGATGCCGGCCAGCCACCGGCGCAGGGGTGCTGTCTGCTCGGGCGGCAGCAGGCCGCCCTCCAGGGGCGACTCCGCGACGGTGAACAGCGGCGCCCCCTTCAGGCCGGCCTCGGCGAGCATGCGGGCGAGGTCGGCGCGGACCTCGGCCACCGCCTCCGGCGGGATCCTGTCGAGCACCACGGCCACCGCGGTGCCGCGCTCGGTGGCCGTGCGCAGCACCTCCCACGGCACCGCGTCGGCGTAGCGGGAGGCGGTGGTGGTGAACAGCCACAGGTCGGCCGCGCCGAGCAGCTGGACGGCCAGGTCGCGGTTGGCCTCGACCACGGAGTCGACGTCGGGGGCGTCCAGCAGGGCCAGCCCGGCCGGCAGCGCATCGGCGGCCACCAGGCGCAGCCCCTTCGCGGCGCCGCCGGGGTGCGCGGGGTCGGGCACGTCCGCGCCGGTGGTGCGCGCCAGGCCCGGCAGCACGGCGTCGGAGCCGAAGTGCTGGCCGTCGGCGGGGTGGTGCACCAGCACTGGGTAGCGCGTGGTGGGGCGCAGCACCCCCGACGTGGTGACGTGCTGGCCGACCAGGCTGTTCACCAGCGTCGACTTGCCCGCCCCCGTGGACCCGCCGACGACGGCGAGCAGCGGCGCGTCCAGGCGGCGCAGGCGCGGCAGCAGGTAGTCGTCGAGCTGGGCCACGAGCTGGTCGCGCTCGGTCCGCGCCCGCGGTGCGCCCGCGGCCTCCAGCGGCAGCTCCAGGCCGCCCACGAGCGCGCGCAGCCGCTCCACCGGCTCCAGGAGGGCCGGGGAGGACGGCGGCGAGGGCGCCGCTGCCGCCGGGGTGCTCACCCCCTCAGCCTGCCGCCAGCCCCTGGCCCGCGCCACCACCGGGTGCGCCCTGCGCCCCGCCGGGCGGCGCGTCCGGGGCCCGCGGCGGCGCGTCGCGCCGCCTACGCTGTGCGGCGGCGCGCGCTCGCGCCTCGCCCTCGTAGCTCAGCGGAAGAGCACCGGACTTCTAATCCGTCGGTCGCTGGTTCGAATCCAGCCGGGGGCGCCGACCGCGCGTCGCGGGCTCCAGGTCTCTGAGCAGGAGAGTTGTCGCCGAAGCGACCGGGTGTGGCGGCGCGCGCGCGTTCACAAGGCCCCTCCCGCCGGCTCCGACGCCAACATCTCGCCAACATCTGCACGCGACGACGCGCCGAGCAGGGCGGCGAGGCGGTCCGCGCCGTCGAGCGCCACGGAGTCGTAGACGTGCGTGTACAGGTTCGCCGTGATGGCGATCGAGGAGTGGCCGAGGCGGTCCGAGACGACCTTCATCGCCACCCCCGCCTCCAGCGCCAGGCTGGCGCTGGTGTGTCGCAGGTCGTGCAGGCGCACCCTGCGCAGCCCGGCGCGGCGGGTGAGGACGTAGAAGTGCTTGGTCACGTAGTCCGGCAGCAGGGGCGATCCGTCCTCGCGGGTGAAGACCAGGCCGTTGCCCTCGTCAGGTTGCTCCCAGAAGGCCCGCTCGGCGAGCTGGGTCTCGCGGTGCTGGCGCAGCAGCTCGACGGTGGTCTCGTCGAGGCGGACCCGCCGGACCCCGCTGCGCGTCTTGGGTGCCCCGGTCTGTGAGCGGTTGGCGACCGTGGTGATCTGCTCGGTCACCGAGATGGTGCGCCTGTCGAGGTTGACCGAGCCCCAGCGGAGCCCGACGCCCTCACCGCGACGCAGCCCAGTCAACAGGTAGAGGTGGTACATGGCGTACAGCCGGTCGCTGCGCGCGGAGTCGAGGAAGGTCAGGCACTCCTGGACGGTCCAGGGCTCTGGTCGCTTCGGTGACTCCGCGGGCAGCTCGACCTGGACCGCAGGGTTGTGCGGCAGGAGCCGGCGCTTGACCGCGCTGTTGAGGGCCGAGCGCAGCGTCGCGTGCACGCGGCGCACCGTCGAGGCGCTGAGCGGAGCGCCGCTGACGCCGGTGCTGATGGAGGTGTAGAGGCGGTCCAGGTGGTGCGCGCGCAGCTCGAGCAGCTGCACGTGACCGAGGTGGGGCTTGAGGTAGAGCTTGATGTGGCTCTCGTAGGCGGCGCGGGAGCTGGGGCGGAGCTTGTGCTTCCCTTGCAGCCAGCGGTCGAGGTACTCCCCCAGCGTGGTGTCCGAGACGTGGACTCCCCCGTCGAGCGTCTCGCGGAGCTCTCGTAGGGCAGCGGCGGCTGCGGCCTTGGTGGGGAACCCGCTCTTGAAGCGCTGCCGCCGCCGACCCGTGCCGTCCAGCCCCAGGTCGATCACGTACTCCCACGGCCCCCGGCAACGATGAGCAGGACGCCGTCCGTCGACGGCTGGTGGGCAGCCCTTGGTGTGGCGCTGCCGGACGGTCCCGGCCTTCACGGCTCGAGTCCCAGAACCCGGATCAGCGCCGTGCGCTGGATGCGGTACTGCCCGAGCTTGAGCACCGGGGTCGGCCACGCCCCTTCCCGGATGAGGCGGTAGGCGGTCGCTCGGCTGATGCCGAGGACCGCGGCCGCGGTGGGCACGTCGACGACCGGCGGCAGGGTCCGCACCTGCTCCTCGGTGAGCATCACGGTCGTCACGGTGCCTCCGGTGCACGTGGTCCGGTCACAGGTCCTGGTGGCTCGATGGCAGCCTTCACGGCAGCACCGACACGTGGACGTGGTCGTAGTGGCCGCCGACCGGACTGGTGGGGTCGTAGACGCCTCCGCCGGTGTACTTCCGCCACCCCTCGTCTGAGCGAGCGGTGGACCAGATCTGGCCCTGCCAGATGACGTATGAGACGTGCAAGGGCTGTGCGTTCGCGACCAGCCAGCCCGCCAGTGCCCAACCGGCGGCCTTGTCGGCCTCGTCGGGGAACCGGCCTGCCGTCCCGAACGTGACGTCGCACGCACGGCCCTGGGGATGGTCAGACGTCGGGTTCCACGCGTGGGCGTCCCAGCAGCTCGTCGGCTCCTGCCCGAAGTGGTCGTCGACCTGCTGGAGGACCCACGCGGTCGCCGGCGTGACGCAGCCGCCGGTACCCGTGGGGTCCGGCACTGAGCACCCTCCGGAGGCGCCGGTGAAGGGCGTGGCACCTCCCGTCTCCGTCGGCGTGCCGTTGGGCGAGCCAGCGGAAGGCAGTACGTCGAGGCTCATCGCTCCTCCGATGAGGACCACGGCGGTGACGAGCCCGAGGACAACGACGGCGCCCGTCGACGTCGACGAGGGGGCTGTGATGTTCACGGTCGGTCACCCCCATGCGGCTAGCCTTCGAGTGCCGCTCTCGACGCGTGGTGGTCGAGGCGGCAGTGTGGACGGGTCGATGCTCACCGACGTCGTGTCGGCGGGTGTGGACGCGAGGGCGACGGCATGAGCCGCCGCGCCAGTTGGTGTCCGGCTCGGCGTCATTTACATCAGTTGTGATGCCGCTTCAGATGCTAAGCCCGTGTGAACGCGTGTCAAGACGCAGGTGCCTGGCCGGGACAGCGACCCGGCTGACGGGAGGAGCGAGACGTGGCCGAGGACGCCGTGGAGCCCGCCGCGCCCGCGGTCGAGGCTGCTCCGAACGGGGGAACGGCTCGTTCCCTGGCCGAGAAGGTCGACCACCTGTTCCGCACGGTGCGCTCCTCGCGCGGCGAGTACACCTACGAGCAGGTCGCCAGTGAAATCCGTGACGCTGGGGGGCCGACCATCAGCGCTGCGTACGTCTGGATGCTCCGCAACGGCAAGCGGGACAACCCGACCATGAAGCACCTGGAAGCTTTGGCGTCCTTCTTCGGCGTCCCAGCGGCCTACTTCTTCGACGACGAGGTCTCCGCGGCGGTCAACGAGCAGCTGTCTCTGGTTGCGGCCATGAGGGACGCCGGGGTACGCAAGGTCGCCCTCAGGGCGTCTGGGCTCTCCCCCGAGAGCCTGGGAACCATCGCGGACATGATCGAGCGGGTACGGGCCCTGGAGGGTCTGCCGGAAGGCACCGACGGTGACGACGTCGAGCCCACAGCTGCCGGCAGCCCCGAGGGAGGGCCCGCCGGCGGGTGAGAGGGGTGGGCAGGTGCGGCTGGGCTCTGTACGTGCTCGCTGCATACAGCTGCTCGTCGAGCTCGGCATCGACGGTGACGCCGGCGTACACGATCTCGTCGACCACTTGAGCCACCGGCGTGGGCGGTCGCTGCGCCTACTCCCCCACCCCGGACTCGGAGAGCTGTCAGGGACGTGGGTCGCGCTCGACGACGGCGACGTCGTCTTCTACGACGAAGCCCTGCACGGCATGTACCGCGAGCACGTCATCGCCCACGAGCTGGCTCACATCGCCTTCGGGCACGGGCACGACGAAGTCGTCGCTCCGGACGTCATCGCCGCGCTCTTCCCCGACCTCGACCCGCGGACCGTCCGGCGCATGCTGCGGCGCGGCGCCTACTCCGACACCGAGGAGCGCGAGGCTGAGGTGTTCGCGTCGATGCTGCTGCAGCGCTCCGCCGGCAGGCGCCTCGGCGACCTGCCAGATCCGGTGCCGGAGCGGGCAGCCGGTATCGCGGGCACCTTCGGCTCACGCCGTGACGGCCCGCGGTGAGCCTGTCCGCGCTGGTCTCTGCAGTCGTCATCCCCGCCGTAGCGGTCACCGTCGCCGTCGCCGCGACGCTGAGGGCCCGTGACCTGCTGCCCGGCGGTCGACGCGACCGGCAAGGACTGGCACTGGCGTTGGCAGGTCTGGCGGTCGGCACGACCGCCTTGGTCTCGCCGGTCTACGACGCGCTGGGACGCCTGACGGGTCTGGCGAACGTCGGGGAACCTCTAGCCCGCACCGCCCTGATGGCCTGCGCCGTAGGGGTGCTGACGATGATCTCCCAGCTCGCCGGCGCCAACGCCGAGGCGCCCGCCGAGGAAGGTCGCCACTGGCTGCGTCGGCGCCGCACCTGGCTGGCCCTCGCCGTGGCCGTCCTGTGGACGTGCTTCGCAGTGGGGCCGCACGCGGGGCCGGTGAACTCCTACATCGTCACCTACGCCGGCGATCCGGCCGTCATGGCCTACCTGCTGGTCTTCCTCAGCTTCGTCGGCGCTGCCTTCGCCGACCTGCTCCGCTTGGGCCTGCGGATGCGCGCCACCCTGGTCGGTCCGCTGCTGACGAGCGGGTGGCTCATCACGGCCGGCGCGGCGGCCGGGTGCTGCTTCGTGCTGGTTCGACTGCTGGGGCTCGCCGCCGTCGGAGCGGGACGCTCGGAGGTCCCCACGGTGCTGGCTTGGCCAGGAGCGCTGCTGGCAGCGGCGGCCAGCGTCCTACTCGTGACCGGGACGCTGTGGCCGGCCGCGCGGTCCCGGGCCCGGGCCTTGTCCGCAGACCTGTCGGCGCACGCCACCAGCGTGCAGCTCTACCCAATGTGGAGCGACCTGGTGCGCTTGCGCCCAGCGGTGGCGATGGAGCCCGATCCCGGCCCCGTGCGCGCGGCGCTGAGCCCGCGCAACGGGCGCTGGCGCTTGTACCGGCGCGTTATCGAGCTGCGCGACGCGGTTCGCATGCTGCGCGGACGCGCGGTGCATATGCGCGAGTCGGCTACACCTCGCGAGGTCGACCGCGCCGCGGACCGCACCGCGACGGCGTTGGCTGAGGCCGTGGCCGCCGACGAAGCAGGAGCGGCCGTGTCGCCGCTCATGGTTCCGGTGGTGCCGGCCGCGGCATCTGTCGAGCAGGAAGTGGCGTGGTGGTCCAGGGTGGCCCGCTGGTACCGCCTGCGCCGCCGGCAGCAGCAACAACAAAGCGAGGAGACCGAGGCATGAGCGAACCGGTGACGGGCGCCAAGCAAGCCGCGGACTCGGCAAGACCGGTGCCCAAGCGGGAGCGTGTCGCGCGGGTGCTCACCGAGGTCCTGGCGCCGTCGGTGACTGGCGTGGTCTGCCCCGTGGCCGTCGGAGCGCTCAGCGACACGAACCCGTGGCGCGGTGCAAGGCTGGGTCTGCTCGGGGCGGTCTTCGCCATCGGTCTGCCGTACGCCTACATCGCCTGGCTGATCCGCACTGGGGGGGCCACGGACCGTCACGTCTCCCGCCGCGAGGACCGCCCGAAGGTGCTTGCCGCGGTGCTGGTGTGTCTGGCGGGCGGGATCGCCGTCCTCGCGCTGCTCGGAGCGCCAGTCCTGCTGGTCTGGCTGCTGGCGGGTGAGGTGCTGCTCGTGCTGATTTGCCTGGCCATCTCGAGGGCCTGGAAGATCTCGATGCACGCGGCCGTGGCGGCCGGCACGGCCGCGGCGCTCGTCGTGGTGCTAGGTCCATGGGCCCTGCTGGCGGGGCTTGCGGTGGTGGCGGTGTGTTGGGCCCGGGTCGTGCTCGGCGACCACACGACCGGGCAAGTGAGTGCGGGGGCACTGCTTGGCGCAGCAGTCCTGTCACTGATCGCCTTGAGCCCCTGAACTGACGCGTCGGCGCGATTGCCGTAGCGGCAAGAGCGCCTGTCACGTCCGGAGGCGGCCGGCCGCGAGGAGTCGCATCAGGCGGTCACGAGAGCTGGCCCTTGCGCTGCCCGCTGTCCCGTTGAGCCCACCGAGACGAGACACCACCGCCGGGTGGGGTATTCGCGATTCGATCACCGTTTGTCATGGACCCTCCGCGCCGTGTCTGCCTGTGCACGGTGAGCGGTCGGCTATTGCACTTGGCATCCCCGCCGATGACCATGGAGCCCTCGCAGGGAGGCGACGATGACGCAACACCTCACAGCGCTCTTCCGGTGGCTGCTGCGGCCACTGGCCGCAGCCTTCAGCGGCCTGCTGACACCGCTCGATGGCGTAGCACCAGCGAAGGCAGGCACGAAGAAGCCGCCGATCGCGGGCATGCCGGAAAGCAGCGCCCAAGGCGGCAGCTTCACGGCGTGAGCGCCCCCACGACCTCAAGCCCGGTGAGCCCGGCGATGTGAGTCGTCAGCGAGACGCCGATCGGGCAGTGGGCTCAGCGCGCCGCCGGGCGTACGGGCCGTCAAGCAAGGGGTGCCGACACCAGACCGGCGTCGAAGCCGGTGACGGTCTCCGACACCTGATGCAGCTGCCCACCGCTGGCTGGGACAAGGCGCAGGTCCGTGGTCGCTGTCGCGACGTCGCAACCTCCAGGGGCGGCTGCGCCGAGGTCGACGACCGCACCGCCGCCGCAGGCCATCTCCACCTTCGCGCCAGCCACCACCAGGTGGGACCCGTCCGAGGTCCACGCCAAGCCGTAATCCTCGGTGCCCGTTGTCGCGACGTCGCGCAGCCCGCTGCCGTCGGCAGCACCCACCGCGATGGCCGCCGTCGCGCCATGAGCCTGGTCGGCGCTGTGGCGCAGCACCGCCAGAAACTGCCCGTCAGGAGAGAAGACCGGGTTGGTCTCCACCACCCCCGGCGTGCTCAGCCGCCTGGCCTGGGCCGAGGCGACGTCAACCAGGACGATGTCGCGGTCGGGGTAGCCGGAGTCACCACCGTCCAGGACGACGGTCCTTCCATCGGCGGAGAAGCGGGGCGTGCCCGGCATCGCGGTCGCACCTTCCACAACGCGGATGGCTCCGGTGGTGGTGTCGATGAGCACCAGCCGGGCCTCCCCGGGATTGCACCAGTCCCTGCCGGCCGGGATGGCGGAGTCGTCGCCCAGGTCGACCACAGCGGCGGTGCGTCCGTCCGGGGACAGGGCCAGGGAGCGCGACGCGGTCGGCACGTCGACGACGCGTCGGGTGCCGCTGCCGTCGACGGCGGCCAGGTACAGGCTCATCGGCTGGGTCGGTGCCGGGTCCAGGCAGGCGCCCGAGGACGTCTCGCTGCGCCCCAGGAACGCCAGGTGCTTTCCGTCGGCGCTGCTGGTGACCTCCCTGATGTCGGCGACGCCACCGATGGGGGTGCCCTCGTCGCTGCCATCGGCAGCGGCCAGCACCAGCTGCCCGGGACCGTCTCCGCTGATGCGTGCGTGACCGCGGACCACCGCGAGGTGGTCAGGGCCGGCCCACGCCACTGACCACGCCTCTTGCTGATTACCGACTCATCTCGGCGGGTGAGATCTGCCGCTGGGCGAAGACCTGCAGGTCATAAGACACGGAAGCGGTCCCTTCGTCGGCCTCTGGACGGCTCTCTCAGGGAGATCGTGGCTCATGCGACACCCACCGGGCGCCTCCGGACACTCCAGGGTCCGGGCGGTGTGGGAGACACCGCTGCTGGATTGGGAGGCAGCCGCGGTGACGACGAGGCCCTCGCGGCTCTCTTGCTACCACCACACCTATGCCGCCGCCGCACACGGACTCGTCGCACACGGGGACCGACTACCGCGATGTCGCTGGTGTACGCCGCCGAGGACTATCTCTGTCCCGATCACTGAGGGCTTCGGCGGCTCGGCGGGCACGGGAGGGAGGGGGCGGTAGCGGGGTTGGCTAGAAACGGCTATCCGATCGACGACGATCCTTGTATGAAGTTCGGGGGACACCAAGGATGTGGATCAGTGTTGGAGTGCACTAACTGATCAAGACGCTGTGACGTGGGCAGAGCGAGAACCCAGAACCTGCTCCGCGGCGCCGTGCGGGCCTATAGGAAGCCGCGAAGGTGACGCACGTCGATAGCCACACTCGATCACAACAGTTCTACTGACACTTTCCCGCGACCGCACTCACGGCAACTACCCAGTTCCTGTTGATGACCATCGGGGGATCCATGTCCACGTCCATCGACCCGCAGCCGGGTCAGCAGCCCTACACCGGCCAGCCCGCCGGCTACGACAACCGACCGACGTCGGTGGCGGCCATCACCGGTCTGGTCTTCGCCTTCCTGTTCTGGCCGCTTGGACTGGTGCTGTCCATCGTGGGCATCAGCCACACCAAGCCGGGCCGCAAGAAGGGACGAGGCCTGGCTCTTGCCGGCCTGATCCTGAGTGCCGTCTTCGGTCTCATTGGCATCCTGGTCATCGCCGCTCTCGCCGGCGGCTCATCTGGGTCTACGACGGACGAGGCGGCCCCTGCTGCCGAGGCTGCACCGGCGGACGCGGCCGCCGCGCCGGCCGCCGAGCCCGCCGCCGAGGAGCCCGCCGCGGAGGAGCCCGCCGAGGACGTGGCTGGCCTGAACACTGCCGTCCGCGACGGCAAGTTCGAGTTCACCGTTCACGGCATGGAATGCGGCGAGACGCTCATCGGCTCGGACGCCTTCGGCGCCAAGGCGCAGGGCCAGTTCTGCATCGTCGACCTGACCGTGGCCAACATCGGCGACGAGGCGCAGTACTTCTTCGGCGACAACGCAAAGCTCATCAACGCGGCGGGCCAGGAGTACTCCGCGGACACCGAGGCCGCGATCTACCTCGACGACTCCTCCAGCCTCATGGAGGAGATCAACCCCGGCAACAAGCTCGACGGCAAGGTCGTCTTTGACGTCCCTGAGGGCGCCGACATCACCACCATGGAGCTGCACGACTCGGCCTTCTCCGGTGGAGTGCAGGTCTCGCTGAAGTGATCTGACGCGCTACCGCACAACGCCCCGCCCCTGATCAGGGGCGGGGCGTTCGTGTGTCTCGGGGGCCAGCACTGTTCCGCAAT
Organism: Quadrisphaera sp. KR29; assembly: GCF_052644995.1. Lineage (NCBI taxonomy): Bacteria > Bacillati > Actinomycetota > Actinomycetes > Kineosporiales > Kineosporiaceae > Quadrisphaera > Quadrisphaera sp. KR29. Next base: position 13,509 of record NZ_JBQXXG010000023.1, on the reverse strand, counting down.
CATCGACAGCAGCCTGGTGCTGCCCTCAAGCTGCTGCAGGCTGTGGGACACCACGTGCCAGGTCTCATCAAGCTCGTCGCGGGCCAGGTGGGAGTGAGGGCTGCCGCCGATGGCCTGAGCCTTCGTCTCGGCGTAGTGCGAGGCGACGTCCTGCGCCGCGACCACAGTGGTGACGAGCTTTTGCAGAGCCAGGGTCAGAGAATAGACCTGCCGGAGCCACATTGCGTCGACCGGCTCGGACAAGCAGGGGTCGCCCGGCGTCGTCCCCGTCCAGGAGCACCTCCACGGTGCCGGCGTTCGCCGGGGGTTCCGTGGCGGCGTGGCCTTCGGCGCAGGCGCTGAGAAACGTCATCGGGATCAAGATGAGCATCGAGCCCGACTGCGTCCGTCCTCGTCATCGTCCCCTCTGGAAGGCGACATCCAGGAGCGTCACCGTGCGACAGCGAGGAGCTGGTCGACGGAGGTGATGCCCAGGTCGTTGTCGGGGTTGACCGGCACCAAGGAGCGGTCCTGGCCGACCTGCCAGGCGGCCTGGCTGTCGTTGAGTTGGTTGCGCGGGGTACCGGGTGGTAGCTGGTAGGACTCCAACGCCAGCAGGTACTGGAGGTCGCCCCCGGTGGGCAGCGGGCGAGCGGTGCAGGGGTTCTGGTTGACCTCGAAGACGTCTCCGACAGTGACCTCTCCCTTGAGCACCTCCTCGACACGCACGGTGATCGCTGTTGCGGGGAGGGCGGTGAGGTCTCGCTCTTGCTGCTCTTGGGCCGTCAGGCCCTCTTGAGGTGGTTGAGGTTGAAGCCCTGAGCCCTCGCTGGAATGAGGTAACGGGTAGGCGTCGTAGTCGCGGGAGGGGCCGGTGGCGGTGACGCGGACGATGAGGTCAGCGCGGGAGACCAGGTCGCTGGCGGAGGTGTACTGCGGGTAGTCCGCGATGCAGGTGGCTGAGGCGGAGGCAATGGGCTGCGGGGTGCTCGGGTCGGCCTGAGCAGCCGCGATGCTGATGGCGCTGGTGCCGCCTCGGGCGCAACCACTGAGGATTGTCAGCGCGACTACCGCGAGGATGGCGGTGGCCCCAAGTGGTGTACGCACCGTGGTCTCCCTGTCGTGGTCGCGCAGCAGTCTGGCGGTGCTGGTGTGCGTGTGATGGTCAGACGGTGCTCGAAGGCGTCGTGTTGCAGCCCACGTCCAGCAGTGAGAGGTGTCGATGACGGGAAGGGACTTGGGCAAGCGATCGGCTTCTCAGTGATTGTCAGTCCGCCCGAGCTACTGACCTCGGCGCGAGCATGTGCCGCTGGCGATCCCGCTCCGGTCAGCGGCACGAAGACGATCGCTGTCCGGTCAGCGGCACGCTGACGATCGCTACCCGAACGCCGATCAGCTCAAGATGACAGCGCTTATGCCCGCGAGCACGCCTAGTGCCGTCAGTCCAGCACCAAGAATCAGCCCTCGGCTCGAGTTGGCCGCCCATCTCGGCGCGAAACGGCAGGGGCGTTCGATGAGCACAGCCGTCAGCCAGGCCAAGGCGCCTCCGAGGAAGACCTCTGCGCCCAACAGGACCAACCACGACTGCACCCCCATCTCTTCGGCGACGTAGATCACCGGAAGGTGCCAGAGGTACCAGACGTAGGACAGGCGTCCCGCGGCCTGCACCGGCGCCCACGAGAGCAGGCGCTGCACCACTCCTGGGGCACCTACGCCGCTGGCGATCAGGACGACGGTGCCCAGCGTGGGGACCAGGGCGGCTGAACCGGGGTAGTCCACAGCGCCGGTCCAGTGAGCGCTGGTCAAGACCATCGCCAGCCCCAGAACAGCGGAGCCAGCTGCAGCAGCGGGCCACCACGCCTTGCGCGCCAACGCCAGCAGAGCCGGGACCGCCAGTGCCAGCAGTGCACCGGCGGCCAGCTGCCAGGCGCGCGTGGGGGTCGAAAGGTAGGCCACCGTGCCGGACAGGGGCGTCAGGAAGACCGAGGCGCCCAAGGAGAGCAGGGCCAGTCCGCCGGCGACAGCAGCCAGCCACCTGCGCAGCGACCGCTGGCGCCTGCGCGCCAGCCACGCCGTCAGGACCACCAGTGGTGGCCAGGCGAGGTAGAACTGCTCCTCAACGGCCAGGGACCAGTAGTGCAGCAGGGGACTACCGACGCCGACCGGGTTGAGGCCGGACAGGTCGGCGACGACGTAGCGCCAGTTCGCGACCTGCAGGCTTGCAGCGACCGCGTCGATGCCGACGCGCGCCAAGGTCGTCGGGGCGACCACGGCGACGATGAGCAGAACGGCGATGCTGACGCTGACTGCGCTGGGCAGGATGCGCCGTGCTCGGCGGGCGTAGAAGCGAGGTAGGTCGATGCGGCCTGTGGTCTCCACCTCGCGCACCAGCAGCCCGGTGATGAGGAAGCCGGAGATGACGAAGAAGACATCGACGCCCAGGCGTCCTCCTGCGGTGCCGGGCACTCCGGCCTGGTACAGCAGCACCAGCCCGAGGGCCAGTGCGCGCAGGCCCTCGACGTCAGGGCGAAAGCCCGGGCGGCGCGCAGGTGGCCGGGCACTGAGGACGGGGACAGCGGTCTGGGTCACGACGTTTCTCCAAGGTCGTTGAGCGAGGGCCGCCGCCAGGACCGCTGAGGAAGGAGCGCTCAACGCAGGTCGTGGCGACGCGAGGTGCCGCGCGTTCGAGGGGAGCGCGCAGGTCAGCGAGTACGGGCGAGGCAGGACGTGGCGCCGGTGAGCGGTGACGTCGCTACAGCCCCGCGCGGCGTCAGTCGCTGGACGTCGCGACGGGGCCGGCGGCGTGCCGCGCGCACTCGGCCGGGGGCACCTCAGCGCCCAGCGCGAGGTGGAAGGGGGTGACGAAGCTGCCATCGCGGTTGGGGCGCATGGTGGACCTCGACCAGCCGCACTCGTCGTAGAAGACCTCAGCGTCTGATGCCCATGCGGTCACCAGCTCGGCCCTGTCGGCCCCGGCCTGGGCAGCCCGGGTGGTGAAGGCGTCGAGGAGCGCTCGTCCTACGCCGCTGCGGCGGACCTTGACGTCGACCACGAGCGCGACGACCACGGCCACACGGGCTCGATGGGCCTGCGCCGGGTCCGTGGACGAGGCGGACGAGGTGGACGAGGTGGACGAGGGGGTCGGGCACCCACGAGCAGCGTCGGCGGCCATGGGGCTGGCCTGGCGAGCGAGCCCGCCGGTGGTGGGGAGGTGGGTCATGCGCTGGATGTAGCGACCGGCGCGGGTGCGCAGGAAGCGCACGAGCACCGCCGGGCGGACCAGCAGGGCGCCCAGGCCGAGGGCCGTCAGCGGCAGTCGGTGGTGGCGCAGGACGTGGGCCTGGTGAGCCTGGGCGTCAGTGGCCGCGAGGAGGAAGGCCACCGGCTGCGGCGGCAGGACGTCGGTGCGCTCAGCCATCAGCGCGATGGCGTGGGGGGAGTCCAGGTAGGTGTGCTGCCAGCGCCTCAAGAAGCGAGGACCGAGCCGGGTGAAGAAGGCCTGTGGCAGAGCCTTGCGGTGCCAGAACGCGGTGCGCGGCAGGTCGGCAGGCGTCATCTCGCGGATGTTCATGAGGTGCGCGGTGTCGGCCGCAGACCAGGTCGCGGCGCGCAGACGCTCGCGCACTCCAGCACCGCTGAGTCGCATCGGACCATCTGCGCTGTCGAGGTGTCCAGGGCTGTACCCGGGGGCTCTGCCCGCGCGCGCATGGGGCCGGGGGGTGAAGCGGGGGTGGCCGGGGTCGTTGTGCTGGTGGGAGGGCATGGGTCACCTCTGGTGCGTGGGGTCGTCGAATGAGCCGGGCAGCCCGCGGCGGCGCGACGCAGGGCGTCCGTGTGCTTCATCAGGCGCTGCATGCGCAGTCGCCTGGGGGCGGGGCGCCGGGTGTGGGCCGGGGCGGGAGCAGCGGCAGTCGCCCGAGGTCACAGCCGCACTCAGCGCCCCGTTGGGGGTCGCGATGGCGGCGTGGCGGCAGGCACGAAGAGGCCTGCTGGGCGAAGCGCTGCCCGAAGGCTCAGTCGGGGTAGGTCAAGGTGACGGCAGCAACCAGCAGCACCGAGAGGTGCTGGGCGGGAGTCAGAGCGAAGGCTGAAGCGCCAGCCGAGTGCAGAGCACCGGCGCCGACGGGATCCAGGTCGACGTGGTGGTGATGGTCACCGTTGTGCCCCGAGGGGGCGTCCTGTCCCAGGGCCGGGGTCGCTGGAGCGTCCTGGGCCGAGCTCGGCGCCGTGGAGGCCGAGGCATGGGGTGACTGAGCGAGGGTGGCCAGGTTCGCGTGGGTGTGAGCGGCCACACCTGAGGCGCTCAGCTGCGGTCCGGCGTGGGCGCTGCGCCCGGCCCGGTCCAGCGGGCTGGCCATGGTCAGCACCAGCAGAGCCAGTACCAGCAGGAGGATGCTTGCACCCGGCAGCCCGGACACCTCGACGTGGCCGCGTCGTCGCGGCCGGCCGAGGTGCGCCTGCACCTGAGCAGGCGCCGTGGCTGTGGCGGGCACACCAGCAGGCTAACTGCTCTCAACGCCCGGGCGGGTGCAGCCGACCTCTGATCACCCGTCTGAACGCCAGTGGTCAGGTGGAGATGGGCAGGCCGGAAGCGGGTGTTCTAGAAGGCGGACAGCGCCCGGAGGAGACGGGTTTGTGGAATACCCCTGGGGGGTAATCTATTGACGAGGTAGTACCCCCCAGGGGTACACGGGTCGAGAGGAGCTGACGATGGACAAGCGCTACCAGGTGAGCGGCATGACCTGCGGCCACTGCGAGGCCTCCGTGCGCGAGGAGGTCAGCGTCCTGGCCGGAGTGCGTGAGGTCGAGGTGGACGCCAGCACCGGAGTCTTGGTCGTCAAGGCCACGCAGGACGTGCCCACCTCCCAGGTGCTGGCCGCGGTCGAGGAGGCCGGCTACACCGCTGTCCCCGTGCCGTGAACAGCGCAGGACGGCTCGGCGTCTTCGCCGCCGGCCTCGCGTTGGCCTTCGGCGCCTCCTACGCCACCGCCTCGGCACTGGCGCCGCCTGAGGCAGCCCAGCGCTGGCAGCAGTCCACCGCGGACACCTCACACGGCGAAGACAGCGATCACGCGATGAACCCTTAGGCCCACAAGCTGGGTCGATCAGCTGACCGGCTGGACCGGTTGGGCCCGCTGACCGTGGCCGCACCGTTCACTCGGCTGTCGGCCCACCGCTCGAAGACCGCACGGAAGGCACCTCGATGAGCACGACGAACCCCTCCGCACCCGCGGACTCGTCCACCCTCGCCCTGCAGATCCAAGGGATGACGTGTGCCTCCTGCGCCATGCGCATCGAGCGCAAGCTGAACAAGCTCGACGGCGTCAACGCCACGGTGAACTACGCCACCGAGAAGGCCCAGGTCAGCATTCCCAAGGGCTTCGACCCCGCAGTGCTGATCACCGAGGTCAGCAAGGCCGGCTACACCGCGGTCCTGCCTCCCGACCCTGCCCCCAGGCGCCCACCGGTGCCCGGTGATGGCTCGGAGACCGACGCCTCAGCCCCGGCAGCCGGGGCATCGGCCGCGGACAGCGGTGAGCAGACCAGCGCCGAGCGCGAGCTGACCTCCCTGCGCCAGCGGCTCATCGGTGCAGCGGTCCTGACAGTGCCCGTGGTCGCCATGGCCATGATCCCCGCGCTGCAGTTCACCTACTGGCAGTGGGCCTCCCTGGCCCTGGCCGCCCCCGTCATCGTGTGGGGAGCCTGGCCCTTCCACCGGGCTGCGTGGGTCAACCTGCGCCACGGCAGCGCCACCATGGACACCCTGGTCTCCGTGGGCACCGCCGCAGCGCTGGCCTGGTCGCTGTACGCCCTCTTCCTGGGCACCGCGGGCGTGCCCGGGATGGTCCACCCCTTCAAGCTCACCCTGGCCCCCTCGGACGGGGCAGGGAACATCTACCTCGAGGTCGGCGCGGGGGTGACCACCTTCGTCCTGGCGGGGCGCTACGTGGAGAAGCGCTCCAAGCGGCGCGCCGGAGCCGCCCTGCGGGCCCTGCTGGACCTGGGTGCCCAGCAGGTCGCCGTCCTGCGCGACGGGGTGGAGCACACCGTCGCCATCGACGAGCTCGCCGTGGGCGAGGACTTCCTCGTCCGCCCCGGCGAGAAGATCGCCACCGACGGTGTCGTGGTCAGCGGCACCTCCGCCGTGGACGCCTCCATGCTCACCGGGGAGTCGGTGCCCGTAGAGGTCAGCGCCGACGACGAGGTCGTGGGCGCCACGCTGAACGTCGGCGGGCGCCTGGTGGTGCGCGCCACCCGCGTGGGCGAGCAGACCCAGCTGGCCCAAATGGCCCGCCTGGTCGAGGCCGCCCAGAACGGCAAGGCCCAGGTCCAGCGCCTGGCTGACCAGATCTCCGCGGTCTTCGTCCCGGTCGTCCTGGTCATCGCCGTCATCACCCTGGGCGCCTGGCTGGGGGCTGGTTTCCCCGCCTCGGCGGCCTTCACCGCCGCAGTGGCCGTCCTGGTCATCGCCTGCCCCTGCGCCCTGGGCCTGGCTACCCCGACCGCGCTGCTCGTCGGCACCGGGCGCGGCGCCCAGATGGGCATCCTGATCAAGGGCCCGGAGGTACTGGAGTCCACGCGCCGCATCGACACCGTCGTCCTGGACAAGACCGGCACCGTCACCACCGGCCAGATGAGCCTGGTCCGGACCATCCCCGCCCCCGGCGTCGACCAGGCCGAGCTGCTGCGCCTGGCGGCCGCACTCGAGGACGCCTCCGAACACCCCATCGCCCGAGCTGTCGTCGCTGGCGCCCGCACCAGCGCCCAGGGCGACGATCTGGTGGACGAGCGGGAGGACGACCGGGCGGACGACCAGACCGTCGGCCAGGTGCTGCCCGCGCCCACCAGCTTCACCACCGACGAGGGCCGCGGGGTGCACGGCACCGTGGAAGGCCGCTCCGCCGTGGTGGGCCGGGCCTCGCTGCTGGCCGAGCACGGCGCGCCCCTGAGCCAGGTTCTGGCCGCCGCCAAGGCGGAGGCCGAGTCCAGGGGGTCGACGGTGGTGGCTGTCGGGTGGGACGGCGCGGCCCGCGGCCTGCTCGTCGTCGCCGACACCGTCAAGGCCACCAGCGCCCAGGCCGTGGCCGCGCTGAAGAAGCTGGGCCTGACCCCGGTCCTGCTCACCGGCGACAACGAGGCCGTCGCCCGTGACGTCGCCGCCCAGGTGGGCATCGAGCACGTCATCGCCGAGGTACTGCCCCAGGACAAGGTCGCCACCGTGCGCGCCCTCCAGCAGGCGGGCAAGAAGGTCGCCATGGTCGGGGACGGCATCAACGACGCCCCCGCCCTAGCCCAGGCCGACCTCGGCCTGGCGATGGGCACCGGCACCGACGTCGCCATGCAGGCCTCAGACCTGACCGTGGTGGGAGGGGACCTGCTCGGCGTGGTCGATGCGATCCGCCTGTCCCGGCGGACCCTGGCCACGATCAAGTCCAACCTGTTCTGGGCCTTCGCCTACAACACCGCTGCGATCCCGGTCGCTGCGCTGGGGCTGCTCAACCCGATGCTGGCCGGAGCGGCCATGGCCCTCTCCAGCGTCTTCGTGGTGGGCAACAGCCTGCGCCTGCGCCGCTTCACCGCGACCGAGCCCATGGGCTCCCGTTAGCACCACCGTGCAGGTGGCCCCGAGCCCTGCCCGCGGCACGCGTCCAGGTGCTCACGGCCGGCCAACGTCGCACAGGAGCGGACCGCGATCTTGCGCGGGTGACCGAAGCCGGCCTGCACGCACGAGCGAGCGCGTGAGCCACCATGGTGGCGCTGAGCCACCCCACCCACCCCGTCACCCCTACCCGCACGTCGGTGCAGGCCCAAGGAGTCGTCCATGACCGACCACCCCGCCCCCGAGGCGACCGAGGACACCCCGAGCGCCCACCACCACGGCTACATCAGCGACAAGGACCGCTACCTCACGCGCCTGAAGCGCATCGAGGGTCAGGTCCGGGGCCTGCAGCGCATGGTGGAGAACGAGGCCTACTGCATCGACATCCTCACCCAGATCAGCGCCATGACCGCGGCCACCGAGAACGTCGCCCTCGGCCTCCTGGATGACCACCTCAAGCACTGCGTGGTCGACGCGGCTCGTGCGGGCGGCCCTGAGGCCGAGGAGAAGATCGCCGAAGCCTCCGCGGCCATCGCCCGGCTGGTGAAGTCCTGATCCTCTTCGCCCGCCCGGCCGTCGCCGGCGGTGAGGCTCAACTGACCGGCAGCCGGCCGGCAGCTGGGCAGGAGCCTGACCAGTAGGTCACCACACGATCTGGGTCAGCTCACTTGCGGCGGGGAGCTCCAGCCGCCGGCAGATCACCTCAGAACCTGCCCGCTGAGGGCCGTCCACAGCGGCCCAGCCCCCACTCCGAGCACGAGGACCACGGCAGCGGCGCTGACTGCTGCGGCCGCAGCACTCGAAGGTCCCCGGCTGACCTGTCCGGCGTCCTCATCGGCTGGTGCCTTCGCGAAAGCAGCCGCCAACCAGCGCAGGTAAGGGAACAACGAAGCGGCAGTCGCGACCGCGCCCAGCACCACCAGCCAGGCCAGTCCCCCGTCCCAGGCCGCGGTGAAGGTGGTGAGCTTGCCGACGAAGACCGCTGTGGGCGGTGTTCCCACCAGACCCAGCAGCGACACCAGCAGAGCTGCACCCACCCAGGGCCGTCGCCGGGCGGCCCCGCGCCAAGCCTCGCGGGTGCGTCGGTGTGGCTCAGCAGCGACCACGGCGAAGGCAGCGAGGTTGGCGGCGGCGTACCCGGCCAGGTACAGCAGTAGCGAGGGTTGCGCCACATCGCTGCGGCCCGCAGCCGCCACCGGGAACAGCAGGAAGCCGGCCTGGGAGACCGTGGACCACCCCAGAAGTCGGCGCACGTCTTCCTGCCCGAAGGCCGCCAGCACGCCCAGCAGCGCCGTCGCCGCCGCGATGCCGGCAACGACGGTGCCGGTCTGGACGGCCCCGCCCTGGACGGTGGCATCGACGAGCCGGTAGGCCGCGATGAGGCCGCCGATCTTGGGCACGGTGGTGGCGAAGGCGGCCAGCGCGGTCCGTGCTCCCTGTGCGGTGTCGGGCACCCAGAAGTGACCAGGAACCGCCCCGGCCTTGAACAGCAGCCCTCCCAGCGTCGCCACGACCCCGACAGCAACCAGTGGTGGTGGCACCTGGCCAGAACGCAGCCCACTGACCAGCTCCGCATAGGTACTGCCGCCGGCCAGCGCCACCAGCACCACCACGCCCAAGAGCATGACGATGCCCAGCAGCGCGCCGAGCAGGTACGTCTTCAAGGCGGCCTCAGCGGCTGCTGGTGTCCGTGCCAGTCCCACCAGCGCGTACAGCGGGATGCTCGCCAGCAGGTAGGCCACCGCCAGCACGAGCAGGTCGCTGGCGCCGGCGAGGACCACCGCGCCGAGCGCTGCAGCCAGCAGCAGCGAGCAGATCTCGCTCTCGCGCGGGTCACCCGCCAGCTCATCGCGTCCCAGCAGAAGCACCAGCAGCGTGGCAGCGCAGATCAGCACCCGCGCCGTCGTGGTCGGCGCGTCCAGGGCGTAGCTGGCCTGGAAGGCGAGTGAACCCGTGGCGGGCGAGGCCGGCCCCACCAGCGCGGTGACCGCGGCCGCAACCAGAGCCAGGACGGCGACCACCCGCGACCAGCGCTGCCGCTCACGCGCCACGAAACTGCCCATGAGCAGGCACGTCACGGTGCCGACCAGGAGGCAGACCTCTGGGGTCAGCATGGCCACGTCGTGCTCCACGGCTCAGTTCCCCGCCGGTGCCGCCACCGAGGCCGCGACCGCGTCCGTCGCGAAGGGGGTGACCACCGAGGTGATCCACGCCGACGTCGGGGCGATGACGTCCAGCAGCGGCTGGGGTGCCACACCGATCGCCGTTGCCAGCACCAGCAGCACCACCACGGGCACCGCCTCGGCCGCCCGCACGTCGGCGAACCCGCCCCGCGGGGCTCGCGCAGGACCGGTCAGCAGGTTCTGCAGTGCCCTCAGGAACAGCGCGGCGGTGATCAAGATGCCCAGCAGTGCGACCGCGGTCACCGGCGCTGTCGCGATGCTGCCGGCGAAGACCTGCAGCTCGGCGACGAAGCCGCTGAAGGCCGGCAGCCCGAGAGAGGCGAAGGAGGCCACCGCCAACAGCGCTGCCCACCGCGGCGCCAGCCGCCCCAGGCCGCTGCCGGTGCTGCCAGGCCCCATCGCGTAGCTGCCGGTGCGGTCGCGCAGCACCCCGGCCAGCAGGAACAACGCAGCAGTGATCAAGCCGTGGCTGACCATCTGCGTCACGGCCCCCATCACCGCGAGCTGCTGGCTGCTGGCCGCGGCGGCCCCCAGGGCGCTGCCAGCCCCACCTGCGGGCGCGCCGGGAGCCGCAGATGCTGCAGAACCCCCCGCCAGGCCCGCCGCTCCGAGCGCGAGCACCACGTACCCCATGTGGTTCACCGAGGTGTAGGCCACCATCCGCTTGAAGTCGCTCTGAGCCAACGCCACCAGCGCCCCGTACAGCGCGGAGACGACCCCGAGGGCCACGACGACCCATGCCGCAGCGCGCCAGGCATCGGGTAGCAGCGGCATCACGACCCGCACCAGGCCGTAGGTGCCCAGCTTGAGCATCACCCCCGCCAGGACCACCGAACCGATGGTCGGCGCGTCGGTGTGCGCGGGTGGCAGCCAGGTGTGCACGGGCACCACGGGCGTCTTGATGCCCAACCCGACCAGCGCCGCGACCAGCACCAGCACCCCGGTGGTCGGTGATCCCTGCAGCGGCGGGTTCGCCGCCAGCTCGACGATGTCGAAGGTGTGCGGTGCCGATCCCAGGTACAGCCCGATGAAGGCGACCAGCAGGGCCAGGGAGCCCAGGAAGGTGTAGAGGAAGAAGCGCAGCGCTGAGCGCGCCCGGTCCCCATGGCCCCACCCCGCGATGGAGAAGTACATCCCCACGATCGACAGGTCGAAGAAGACGAAGAACAGCACCAGGTCCTGCGCGGCGAAGACGCCCAGGCAGGCGGTCTGCAGGAACAGGAACAGCGCTGCCTGAGCCCGCGGGCGGTGCGCCTCGCGCAGCGCGTACACCGCGCAGGCCAGGAAGACCACACACGTCAGCGCCGCCAGTGGCAAGGAGATGCCATCCAGGCCCACGTGGTAGCTGGTCCCGACAGCCGGAATCCATCGGACCCGCTGCTCGAAGGCCAGGCCACCGGGGGCGGGGGTGCGGTAGGCGAGGGCCATCGCGACGACCAGGACCAGCTCGGCGCCGGCAACAGCCACCCAGGCCCAGCGCGCTGCCGCGTCGGGCACGCGCGGCAGTACGGCTAGGGCACCGGCCGCGACCAGCGGCATGAAGACGAGCAGGCTCAGCACGAGGTCACCACTTCCGGTCAGGCGCTCGGCGCCAGGGCGAGCAAGACAGCAGCCAGCAGCAGCACCACCGCAGCCGCCGCGTAGTAGCGGTGCAGCTGTCCGCTCTGGGAGCGCCGCGCCAGACGGCCAGCAGCGCGGGCGGCGGCGGCGACGCTGCGCACGGCACCGTCGACGCGCCGGTCATCGAAACGAGCAGCGCCGCGCGCCGTCGAGGTGGCGGCGGCCGCAACAGCGCTCACGCCGCGGTCCAGCCCACGGTCATCCCAGCGCGCCAGCACGGTGGCCAGGCCCACCACGGGGCGCACCACCAGGGCGTGTGCGGCGGCTTCCAGCCCCAGCCAGTCCTGCAGCCAGGTCCGCAGCCTGCCCTGTCGCCACCGGGCACCCGGACCCGCCGCAGTAGAGGAGGAGGAGGAGGACGACGAGGAGGGCACCGACGAGGTGGTGGGTGACGAGCGGCGCAGCTGTGTCGCGGTGACCACGCCAACCACCACGAGAGCAACCACCCCCGACAGCACCAACTCACCGACGCTCGGTGTGGCCGGTGGAGCGTCAGCACCGTCGAGAGCCCCTCGCAGACGCTGCGCCACTGGCGGCAGGACAAGTGCTCCCAGCACCGCCGCTGCCGCCGCGAGCACCACCAGCGGCACCCGCTGCAGCCCAACGACACCACCGGCGTCGGACGTCCGGTGTGCGGCGGCAGAGCCGTGGTCCCCGGTGCCCGTGCGGTCCTCGTCCTCGCGGGTCGTAGGGCTCGTGGTGATTCTCGGTTCAGGACCCAACAGCACCGCCAACGCCTTGGCGGTGTAAGCAGCCGCCAGGGCAGCGCCCAGCAGACCAGCGACGTACAGCGCCGGGGAGACCTCTCGCGCTGCGGCCAGCACGCCGTCCTTGGCCGCCCAGAGCGACAGCGGCGGCAAGCCCGCTAGCGATGCCAGGCCCACCGCGGCGCACACTCCGACCACCGGCCAGCGCCGCCCCGCTCCGCGCAAGGCCGACAGCTGCTTCGTGCCCAGCAAGGACAACCAGGCGCCCGCCGCGAGGAACAGCAGCGCCTTGGTCGCCGCGTGGGCGACCAGCTGCACCGCCCCACCGGAGACCGACCCGATGCCCGCGGCCAGCACCACGTAGCCCAGCTGCGAAGCCGTCGAGGCGGCCAGCAGCTGCTTCAGGTCGCGCTGGGCCAGGGCGACCGCACCAAGCACCACCGCCGTCACCACCCCGACCCAGGCGGCGGTGGCCGACGCCCAGCTCGTGGCCGCCAGCAGGTCGGTGGTGCGCAGCAGCAGGAAGGTCCCCAGCGCCACCATCGTCGCGGAGTGCAGCAGCGCGCTGACCGGGCTGGGGCCGTCCATGGCGCGTGACAGCCAGAACGAGGCCGGCAGCTGAGCTGACTTCCCGATCGCGGCGGCCAGGACGCCAGCAGCGGCCACCGAGCGCCAGGGCTCGTGCGCGGCGGGCAGGTCTGCCAGGGCCAGCCCTGGAGCCCCTGCCACGGCGGCCGCTGCAGCGAGGTAGAGGCCCAGGTCACCGGTCCGCGTCACCAGGAAGGCCGTGGTCCCAGAACCCACCGTCCGCGCCTGGCGCCAGGGAAAGCCGATCAGGGCGAAGGAGCAGGCCCCCATCAGCTCCCAGGCCAGCAGCAACCCGGGCAGGGCCGTCGCCGTGGCCGTCGTGGCCGCTGCTGCGCTGAAGATGAGCAGCAGGCCGAAGAAGCGGGCTCGGTGCTCCTGGACGTCGCCGGCGGCGAAGATCACGATCAGCAGCACGGCAGAGGCCGAGGTGACCAGCATCAGCGCGCCCAGGGGGTCCACTGCCAGGTCGAGCCCACCGGCCACCACCAGCGGGGCACCGGCGGAGGGGTGCAGCACCGCTGCCGTGACCGCCAGCACCAGGCCGGCTGCGGCGGTCACGACCGCTGCTGGCGCAGCTGCCTTGTCTAGCCGGTGCCCGACCAGCGCCAAGACGGCACCGATGGCAGCTGGCAACAGCACGACCGCCCACAGCAGTGAGCTCATCTGCGCGCTCACTCGGTGGCCGCCGCTCTGACCCGGCTCACTGGGACAGCTCCGTGGCGGAGTCGGTCATGTCCGAACCGCGGTGGGGGGGGGGGCCCACCCCCCCCCCCCAACCCCCCTCCCAGGGGACCGTGGACACCCGGGGCCCCACCACCCGCCCCCACGGGGC
>NZ_JBQXXG010000022.1:0-58639 GCF_052644995.1 Quadrisphaera sp. KR29 | reverse complement strand
CGGGGGCGCGGGCGCCGCGCCCCCCCGGGGGCGCCCCCCCCCCCCCCCCGTCCTCGGTGGAGCTGAGGGGATTCGAACCCCTGACCCCCTCCATGCCATGGAGGTGCGCTACCAGCTGCGCCACAGCCCCGGACCCTCGCCCGGACCCCGCGAGGAGGTCCGCCGCTCAGGACGTGGGGACCACTGTAGCGCCTCCGCCACGGGCCCTGGACGGGGGTGCCGCGCGGGGTGTCGCGCGGGGTGTCGCGGGCGGCGCGGTCCCGCCGCTCAGACGACGGCGCCCGCCGACCGCTGGACCGAGGACAGGCCACGGGCGCCGTCGGCGCCCGTGCGCCCCTCCAGCTCCTCGCCCACCCCGCGCGGGCCGAGGTCGTAGCCGCGCAGCACCCAGCGCTCCCCCCGCCGCTCGACCACGGCCCAGCGGCCGTTGCCGATCGAGGCCAGGCTCGCCCACGCCTCCGGCGGGAGCCCGAGCAGCGCGAGCACGCCGGCGCGCAGCGCTCCGCTGTGCGAGGCCGCCACGAGCAGCCCCCCGTCGCGGGTCTGGGCGGCGTGGCGCTCCAGGCTGGCGGCCACCCGGGCGCCCAGCTCGCTGCGCTTCTCCCCGCCGCCGATGCGCACGTCCTCGCCCGAGCGCCAGGCCCGGTGGCCGTCGGGCCAGTGGTCCTCGATCTGGCGGTGCAACAGCCCCTGCCAGGCGCCGGCGTGCAGCTCGCGCAGCGCCGGGTCTTCCACGGCGCGCAGGTCGGTCAGCGCCTCCAGGTGCGCCGCGGTGGCGCGGGCGCGGACGAGGTCGGAGCTGACCAGGCGGTCGGGCTGCAGCGCGGCGATCTGCGCGGCGGCTGCGCGGGCCTGGGCGTGCCCCACCTCGTCGAGGGGCACGTCGAGCTGGCCCTGGAAGCGGCCCTCGGCGTTGGAGGTCGTGCGCCCGTGCCGCCAGAGCACGAGCCGCGTGGCACCAGCGCCGGCCGCGCTCACCGCGCGAGCCCCGCCGCTCCGCTGTCGAGGGCGCTGCGGGGGCCGGTGACGTCCTCCGGCAGCTCGATGGCCGGACCGTCCTTCCACAGCCGCTCCAGGGCGTAGTACTGGCGGTCCTCGGCGAGCTGGACGTGGACGACGACGTCGGAGAAGTCCAGCAGCACCCAGCGCGCCTCGTTCATGCCCTCGCGGCGCACGACGTCGGCGCCGAGCTGGTGCAGCGCGTCCTCGACGGCGTCGACGACGGCGCGCACCTGCCGGTCGTTGGCGGCGGCGGCCAGGACGAACACGTCCGTGATCACCAGCTGCTCGCTGACGTCCAGGGCGAGCACCTCGGTGGCGCCCTTCTCGGAGGCCGCGCGCGCGGCCGCGACGGCCAGCTCCACGGCTCGGGGGGTGGCGGTCACCCTCCCAGGATGGCACGGACGGGCGCCTGCGCCCGAACCGCCGCCTCAGGGGCGCCCGGGCACCACCAGGCCGCTCTCGTAGGCGAAGGCCACCGCCTGCACCCGGTCGCGCAGCCCGAGCTTCAGCAGCACCCGCGACACGTGCGTCTTCACCGTCGCCTCCCCCAGGTGCAGCTGCTCGGCGGCCTCGGCGTTGGACAGGCCCCGCGCCAGCAGCCGCAGGACGTCGGTCTCCCGGGCGGTCAGCTCCGCCAGCTGCGCCGAGGCCCGCCCGTCGGGCACCGGGGCCGCCGCGAAGGAGGCGATGACGCGCAGCGTGACGGCCGGGTCGAGCAGCCCGGCGCCCGCGGCGACGGTGCGCACCGCCGCCACCAGGTCCTCCGCGGGCGCGGTCTTGAGCAGGAAGCCGCTGACGCCGGCGCGCAGGGCCGCCGCCACGTCCTCGTCGTCGTCGAAGGTGGTCAGCACCACCACCCGCGGCGGGTCGGGCTGGGCCAGCACCCTGCGCGCGGCCTCCAGGCCTCCCATGACCGGCATCCGCAGGTCCATGAGGACGACGTCGGGGCGCGTGCGGGCCACCTCGCGCACGCCGGCGGCGCCGTCGGCGGCCTCCCCCACGACCTCGACGTCGTCCTCTGCGGCGAGCACCATCTGCAGGCCCGCGCGCACCATCGCCTGGTCGTCGACCAGCACCACGCGGACGCTCACGCCGGTGCCCCGGCGGCCCCGGCGGCCCCGGCGGCCCCGGCGGCCCCGGCGAGCACGGGCAGCTCCACCCGCACGCACCAGCCGCCGCCCGGCAGCGGCCCGGTCGCCAGCGAGCCGCCCACCTCCCCCACGCGCTCGCGCATGTGGCGCAGCCCGCTGCCCCCCGCGGTGGCAGCGGGACCGGCGCCCGCGGGCGCCGGGCCGCCGGGTCCGGCCCGGCCGTGGTCGGTGACCGCGGCGGTGAGGCTGTCCTCCCCCCACCGCACGTCGACCTGGACGGCCGCGCCGGGCGCGTGGCGGACGGCGTTGGACAGCGCCTCCTGCACCACCCGGACCGCGCACTGCGCGACCTGCGGCGCGAGCGGGAGCGCCCGGCCGCTGCTCGACAGGGCGACCGCGACCCCACCGGCGCGCACGCCGGCGACGACCTCCTCGAGGCGGTCCAGGCCGTCGGGAGGGGCGCCGGTGTCCTCCGCGCGGCGCAGGACGCCCACGACCCGCCGCATCTCGTCCACGGCCTCGCGGCCCAGCTGCTCCAGTCCCGCGAGCACCTCCTGGGCGCGCGGCTCGTGGGGCAGCAGGCGCCGCAGGCCCCCCATCTGCAGCACCATGACGCTCACCGAGTGCGCCACCGAGTCGTGCACCTCGCGGGCCATCCGCGCGCGCTCGGCCACCACGGCCGCCTGGGCGGCGGCGGCGCGGGAGGCCTCCAGCTCGGCGGCGGTGCGGCGCAGCCGCTCAGCGGTCTCCCGCTCGCGGTGGACCAGGCGTCCCACCGACCAGGCCGCCACCGCGGCGGCGCAGGTGAAGGAGGACTCCCACAGCCCCGTGCGGCTGCCCCCGACCACGGCGAAGGCCGCGCACCCGGCCAGCAGCGCCGCGGCGAGCACGGCGGCGTCGCGCCGCCAGCGCGCCGAGCGGGAGGCTGCCACCCCGACGCCCAGCAGCATCGAGACGAGCTGGGCCCCTCCGGCGCCGGGGACGCCGGCCAGCGCGCTCGCGGTGAGCGTGAGCAGCGCCGCCGCGGCGCCTGCCAGGGGCCAGCGCCCGGTAGCGGCGAGGGCCAGGCCGGCCACGACCCCCGGGGCGGTGTTCAGCGCGGCCCGGTCGGCCGGCGCGTCGTTGAGGGCGGCCTCCAGGACCGCGAGCACCGCGAGGGCCGCCCCGGCCACCGGCCAGACCAGCGCCCGCACCCGCGGCGCGCGGCCCGACGGGGCGGAGCGGGGTGCGGGGCCTCGCCGCAGCGCGGCGGCGTCCAGGAGTGCCACGCGCCGACGGTAGGGCGCTCGCGGTGGTCGAGGCGTCCGCCGCACGAGGGGCCCTCCCGGCTCCCCACCTCCCCCGTGCGGCGGAGGCGGGTCGGTGCGCCGCGGCGGACGCCGCAGCGGGCGGTCGGCGAGCAGCCTCGTGGCACCACCCCGGGGAGGTCCCGGGGCAGCAGCGCACTCCTGGAGGACACCGTGACCACGACCAGCAGCACCCACAGCAGCACCCCCGGAGACGCGCCCGTCGCCGCACCGCGGGCCGCCCGGGCCGCCCGCGCCGCCCGCGGGGCGCAGCCCTGGCGGCCTCCCCTGACCGCCCTGGCCGGCGGCGCCCTGCTCACCGGTGCGGTGCTCTTCACCGCCGGCATGGTCACCTCCCCGCCGCAGGCCAGCGAGAGCACGGCCGACTACCTGGCCGGCTTCGCCGCCGCACCGGTGCAGACGCAGGTGTCCGCCGCGCTGCTGCACTTCGGCAACCTGGGCACCGCCCTCGGCCTGCTGGCCGTCCCCGCGCTGCCCCGGGTGCGCCGCGGCGCGCTGCTGGCCACCGCGGGCGCCCTGCTCAGCGCCCTCGGGGCGCTGGTGCTCTCGGGGTGGGTGATGTTCGACTTCATCGGGCTGCAGCTCGCGCTGCAGGTGCCCGCCGAGCAGGCCGTCAGCGTCTACGACGCCACCTTCGCCAGCCCCTTCTTCGCCTACGCCGGCATCCTGCAGGCCTTCGCGGTGCTGGGGAACCTCGCGGTGCTCGTGGGCCTGGTCCGCGCGGGGGTGCTGCGCTGGTGGTGGGCCGCGGTGCCCGTGCTCACGGTCCCGCTGCTCGCGGCGGTGCCGTTCAACCCCCTGCTCCACGGCGCCCTGACGGCGGTCGGGGTGCTCCCCTGGTGCGCGGTGGGCGTCGTCCTCCTGCGCCGCGCCCGCCTGGCCAGCACCGCGGCCTGACCGCGACCGGGGCTGCCGCGCAGCCGCCCCGCTGCCGAGCCCGCCGGCTGAGCCCGGCAGCGGGCTCAGCCGCGGTAGAGGCCGTGCTTGGCGATGTGCTGCACCACGCCGTCGGGCACGAGGTACCAGACCGGCAGGCCCTGCTGGACGCGCTCGCGGCAGTCCGTGGAGGAGATGGCCAGCGCGGGCACCTCCAGCAGGTGCACCGCTCCCGCCGGCAGGGACCCCGAGGCGGGCACCGCCAGCTCGTGGCCGGGGCGGGTGACGCCGACGAGGCTGGCCAGCTCGGCCAGGCGCGCGGCGTCCTTCCACGTCAGCATCTGCGCCAGGGCGTCGGCGCCGGTGATGAAGTACAGCTCGGCGTCGGGGCGCTGGGCGCGCAGGTCCGAGAGCGTGTCGACGGTGTAGGTGGGCCCGGGCCTGTCGACGTCCACGCGGCTGGTGGTGAAGCGCGGGTTGGAGGCGGTGGCGATGACCGTCATGAGGTAGCGGTGCTCAGCGGGTGAGACGGCCCGCGACGACTTCTGCCACGGCTCTCCGGTGGGCACGAAGACGACCTCGTCGAGGTCGAAGCGCGCGGCGACCTCGCTGGCGGCCACGAGGTGGCCGTTGTGGATGGGGTCGAAGGTGCCGCCCATCACCCCGACCCGGGACCTGGCCAGGGCGCGCTCCGGCGCGGGGGCGGGTGAGCCGGCCGGGGCGCTCAGTGGCGGTTGCCGACGCTGCGGAACGCCCAGAGGATCGCCAGCAGCAGCAGGAAGGTCGCGAAGGCCATCAGGCCCCACACCAGCGGCGGGATCCCCGTGTGCTCCGCGGGCTCGTTGGCGCCGGTGGCGCTCATGACCAGGGTCAGGGCGACGAGCACAGCGCCTCCAGGAGTGCACGGGCACCCGCGCTGTCAGCGGGTGCGGCGGTCGGGTCCGACGCCCCAGTCTGCCAGGTCACCAGGGCCGGACGTCGCCCAGGGCCGCGGGCGGCGGCGTCCGGTCGCCGCGGGCGCGCAGCGTCTCGCGGTCGACCACCTCGATGCCCACGGCCCGCCAGCCCGGCAGGTCGGCGGTGCGGCGGTGCTCGGCCCACATCCGCAGGCCCAGGGCGGCGGCGTCGTCGACGTCCTCGGCCTCGTCCCAGTAGCTGATCTCGGCGCGCTCGTCGTTGTAGCGCACGGTGGCCGGGAACGGCTGGGCCTCCACGAGGCGCACCAGTGCCGCGTGCAGCTGCTGGCGCGGCACCCGCGGGCCGGCGAAGGTCACGCTGACGTGCCACAGCGAGGTCTGGCCCGGCGCCTGCGCCGCCTGCCGGCCGCCTCCGGGCAGCCGCTCGAGCCCCGGCAGGGGGGCGTCGCCGCCGGTCCCCGCCTCGGGCGCGAGCACCAGCCGTGGTGGCGGCGGCTGGCGGGGGGCGTCGTCCACGGGGGTGTCTCCGTTCTCAGGTCCTGACAATAGTCGTCCGGGGCTGCTCAGCCCCACCCTGCCGCCGGCGCGGCAGCAGCACCAGGTCGTCGCGGTGCACCAGCACGCGGTCGTACCCAGGCCCGAGGGCGTCGAGCCGCTCCCGGGTCGAGCGCCCGAGCAGGTCGGGCACCTCCACCGACGAGTAGTTGACCAGCCCGCGCGCCACGGCGTGGCCGCTTTGGTCGCACAGGTCCACGGGGTCGCCGGCCTCGAAGGACCCCTCGGCCGCCACCACGCCGGCGGGCAGCAGCGAGGCGCCCCGCCGGACCAGCGCGGCCACCGCCCCGGCGTCCAGCACCAGGCGCCCCTGGGGGTGCGCGGCGTGGGCCAGCCACAGCATCCGGGTGCGCGGGCGCGCTCCCGTGGGGGCGAACCAGGTGCCGACGTCCTGCCCGTCCAGCGCCTCCCCGGCCTGCGCCGCAGCAGCCAGGACCGTCGCGATGCCCGCGCCGGTGGCGATGGCGGCGGCGTCGAGCTTGGTGGTCATGCCCCCGGTGCCGACGCCGCTGCTGCTGCCCCCGACCACGACGGCGTCCAGGTCCGCCGGGGAGGACACCACGGGCACGCGCCGGGCGCCGGGGCGGTCGGGCGGGCCGTCGTAGAGGGCGTCGACGTCGGACAGGAGCACCAGGGCGTCGGCGTGCACCAGGTGCGCGACCAGCGCGGCGAGCCTGTCGTTGTCCCCGAAGCGGATCTCCGCGGTGGCCACGGTGTCGTTCTCGTTGACCACCGGCAGCACGCCCATCCCCAGCAGCCGCTCCAGCGCCCGCTGCGCGTTGCGGTACTGGGTGCGGCGCACGACGTCGTCGGCGGTGAGCAGCACCTGGCCGACGGTCAGGCCGTGGGCGGCGGCCGCGGAGGTGTAGCGCGCGACCAGCAGTCCCTGGCCGACGCTGGCCGCCGCCTGCTGGGTGGCCAGGTCGCGCGGGCGCCGGGCGAGCCCCAGCGGGCCGAGCCCCGCGGCGATGGCGCCGGAGGAGACCAGCACCACCTGGGTGCCCGCCTGCACCCGCTCGACCAGGGCGTTGACCAGCGCGATGAGACGGGCGTCGTCGATGCCCCCGCTGGGCTGGGTCAGGGACGAGGAGCCCACCTTGACGACGACGCGGCCGGCCCCCGCCAGCGCCGACCTGTCGGCCAGCCGCGGGCCGGCTCCCCGGACGCCGTGACCGTCGTGCCCGTCGTGGCCGTCGTGGCCGTCGCGGCGGGCTGTGCTCACCCCTCGTCCCCGGCGTCGGTCCAGATGCCGGCGCGGCGCTCCTCGGCCAGCTCCTCGCGGGCCTCGCGCTTGGCGGAGCGGCGCTCCTCGTACAGCTCGCGCTTCTCCTCCCGGCTGGCGCGCCCGGAGCCCTCGAGCCGCAGGTCCGTGCCCCGGGGGCCGACCGCCATGTCGCTGCCGACCAGGGTGGGCTCCCAGTCGAAGACCACCGCGTCGTCGCCCGGGCCGATGACCACGGTGGAGCCCGCGACGGCACCGGCCTTGAGGAGCTCCTCCTCCACGCCCAGCCGGGCGAGGCGGTCGGCGAGGTAGCCCACGGCCTCGTCGTTGGCGAAGTCGGTCTGGCGCACCCAGCGCTCGGGCTTGGCCCCGCGGATGCGGAACACCACGTCGTCCTGGGCGTCGGCGTAGCCGGGAGCGCCCTCGCGGCGCACGGTGAAGCCCGCGTCGTCGACGGCGCGCGGTCGGATGATCGTGCGGGCCACCGGAGCCTCGGGGGCCTCCTCGCGGGCCCGCCGGACCAGCGCCGCCATGGCGAAGGACAGCTGGCGCAGCCCCTCGTGGCTCGCGGAGGACACCTCCAGCACGGACAGGCCCCTCGACTCCAGCTCGGGGCGCACCAGCTCGGCCAGCTCCTTGGCCTCGGGCACGTCCACCTTGTGCAGCACCACGAGGCGCGGGCGGTCGGGCAGCGGGACCGACGCGGGGCCGGTGGCGTCGGGGGCGATCGGGTAGGCCGCCAGCTCCGCCTCGATGACGTCGAAGTCGGTGATGGGGTCGCGGCCGGGCTCGAGGGTGGCGCAGTCGAGCACGTGGACCAGGGCCGCGCACCGCTCGACGTGGCGCAGGAACTCCAGGCCGAGGCCCTTGCCCTGGCTCGCGCCCGGGATGAGTCCGGGCACGTCGGCCACGGTGAAGCGCTCGTCCCCCGCGGTCACCACCCCGAGGTTGGGCACGAGCGTGGTGAAGGGGTAGTCGGCGATCTTCGGCTTGGCGGCCGAGAGCGCGCCGACCAGGCTGGACTTGCCGGCGCTGGGGTAGCCGATGAAGGCCACGTCGGCGAGGCTGCGCAGCTCCAGGACGACGTCGTCGGACTCCCCGGGCTCCCCGAGCAGGGCGAAGCCGGGGGCCTTGCGGCGCGGGCTGGCCAGCGCGGCGTTGCCCAGGCCGCCGCGCCCGCCGGCGGCCACGACGAAGCGGGTGCCGTGGCCGACGAGGTCGGCGAGCAGGGCGCCGTCGGCGCTGCGGACGGTCGTGCCCTCAGGCACCCTCAGGACGAGGTCCTCACCGTCACCGCCGTTGCGGTGGCCGCCCGAGCCCTGCTTGCCGCTGGTGGCGCGGCGGTGGGGGGCGTGGTGGTAGTCGAGCAGCGTGGTGGTGGAGGTGTCGACCTCCAGCACGACGTCACCCCCGCGCCCGCCGTTGCCGCCGTCGGGGCCGCCGAGCGGCTTGAACTTCTCGCGGTGCACCGATGCGCACCCGTTGCCGCCGCTGCCGGCTGCCACGTGCACCACGACGCGGTCGACGAACGTCGCCACGGGGGCACCTCTCCTTCGGTCGTGCTGCTGGGGCTGCTCCCGGACCCGGGACGCAGCGAGGGGGCGGCCGGTCTCCGGCCACCCCCTCGGTGGGCCGCCGCGTCAGACGCGCCGGCCAGACAGCTCGCGCTGAGCTCAGGCCTCCACGGCCACGGGCACCACGGCCACGACGCGGCGGCCGCCGCGCGTGCCGAACTGCACCGCGCCGGCGGCCGTGGCGAACAGCGTGTCGTCACCGCCGCGGCCGACGTTGTCGCCCGGGTGGAAGTGGGTGCCGCGCTGGCGGACGATGATCTCGCCGGCGCCGACGACCTGGCCGCCGAAGCGCTTCACGCCGAGGCGCTGGGCGTTCGAGTCGCGGCCGTTGCGGCTGGAGCTGGCGCCCTTCTTGTGTGCCATCTCAGTGCTCTCCTGTGCTCGGTCTGTGCTCGGTGGCGCGTCGGCGTCAGCCGATGGCCGTGATGCGCAGGCGGGTCAGCTCCTGGCGGTGGCCCTGGCGCTTCTTGTAGCCCGTCTTGTTCTTGTACTTCTGGATGACGATCTTCGGGCCGCGCTCGGCCCGGATCACCTCGGCGGTGACGGTCGTCTTGGCCAGGGCGTCGGCGGCGCTGGTGACGGTCTCGCCGTCGACCAGCAGGAGCGGCGTCAGCGAGACGGACGAGCCGGTCTCCCCCGCCACCCGGTCGACGACGAGCACGTCGCCGACGGCGACCTTCTCCTGGCGGCCGCCGGCGCGGACGATGGCGTACACGTGTCGCTCACTCTCTGCTGGAACTGCTGGACTGTCTGCGGTGGTGCTGGTCCTCGGCGCGCCGCTGGCACCGGCCGGTGACCGGCGGAGGCGGCTCTGGTGGTGCTCCCGGCGGGTGCGCGCCGCGGGCGCGCACCGGCGCACCGGGGGCGCACCGACGCACCAGGATACGGATGGCGCGGGCCGAGCGTCAAAGCGGCTGGCGCGGCGTCAGCCGCGGCCGTCCGCGTCGTCCGCTCCGCCGTCCTGGGCGCCGTCGTCACCGGCCGCGTCCGCCGGGTCGTCCGACGGAACCCCGGCCAGGTCGCCGAGCTGGTCGCCGAGCTGGTCGCCGGGCAGTCCTGCCGGGTCGTCCGACAGGGACGCGGGCAGCGCGACGGCAGCGACCTCGGTCACCTCGGTCACCGCCACCTCGGTCACCCCGGTCACCTCGGTGACCGCCACCTCGGTCACCTCGGTCACCTCGGTCACCGCGACGTCGGCGGCGGCTGCGGGCTGGTCCGGGTCGGCCTCGGGCACCTCCCCGGCCGGCTGCTCGTCCGGCTGCTCGGCCGGCTCGGCACCGCCGAGGGCCGCGAGCAGCGCGGCGGCCTCCAGCGAGGGCGCCTGCTGCACGGACGGGGGCGGCGTCGCCGGGCGCAGCGTGGCCAGGGCGATGCCGTTCATCGCCTCGCGCACCGCGTCGCGCGCGGCCTCCTCGCGGCTGCGCGCCTCGTCGCCGCGCTCGGCGCCCTCGTGGCGGTCGGCGCGGCCCTGCTCCGCGGCGCGGTCGGTCCGCTCCTCACGGGGACCGCGCTCGGCGCGGTCCTGGCGCTCCTGGCGGTCCGGACGGTCCTGGCGCTCCGGACGGTCCGGACGGTCCTGGCGCTCCGGACGGTCCTGGCGCTCCTGGCGGTCGCCGCGCTGCTCCGAGCGGCCGCGCGGCGGTGCCGGCACGGGTGGGTGGCCCGAGCCCGCCGAGCCGCTGTGGCCGCTGTGCTGGGTGAGCTCGGCGTGGACGACCACCCCGCGGCCGGCGCAGTGCTCGCACGGCTCGCTGAAGGTCTCCAGCAGGCCCTGGCCCACCCGCTTGCGCGTCATCTGGACCAGGCCGAGGGAGGTCACCTCGGCCACCTGGTGCTTGGACCTGTCGCGGCCCAGGCACTCGACGAGCCGCCGGAGCACCAGGTCGCGGTTGGACTCCAGCACCATGTCGATGAAGTCGACGACGACGATGCCGCCGATGTCGCGCAGCCGCAGCTGGCGCACGATCTCCTCGGCCGCCTCGAGGTTGTTGCGGGTGACCGTCTCCTCGAGGTTGCCTCCGGAGCCGGTGAAGCGCCCGGTGTTGACGTCGACGACCGTCATCGCCTCGGTCCTGTCGATGACCAGGGAGCCGCCGGAGGGCAGCCACACCTTGCGCTCGAGGGCCTTGGCGATCTGCTCGTCGACGCGGTGGTGGGCGAACGCGCTGCCCTCGGTGCCCTCGGCGTCCCAGCGCGTGACGCGCTCGGCGAGGTCGGGGGCCACGGAGTCGACGTAGGGCTTGATCGAGCTCCACGCCTCCTCGCCCTCGACCACGAGGTGGGCGAAGTCCTCGTTGAAGACGTCGCGCACCACCTTGATGACGAGGTCGGGCTCGCCGTGCAGGAGCGTCGGGGGCGTCACCTGCTTGGCCCGGGCGGAGATCTCCTCCCACTGGGCGGTGAGGCGCTCGACGTCCAGGCGCAGCTCGGACTCGCTGGCGCCCTCGGCCGCCGTGCGCACGATGACGCCGGCGTCCTCGGGGACGACCTCCTTGAGGATGGACTTCAGGCGCGAGCGCTCGGTGTCGGGCAGCTTGCGCGAGATGCCGGTCATGCTGCCGCCGGGCACGTACACGAGGTAGCGACCCGGCAGGGAGACCTGGCTGGTGAGGCGGGCGCCCTTGTGGCCGATCGGGTCCTTGGTGACCTGCACGAGCACCGGGTCGCCGGACTTGAGGGCGGACTCGATCTTCTTGGCCTGGCCGGACAGGCCCGCGGCCTCCCAGTCGACCTCGCCGGCGTACAGCACGGCGTTGCGACCGCGGCCGATGTCGACGAAGGCGGCCTCCATGCTCGGCAGCACGTTCTGCACGCGGCCCAGGTGGACGTTGCCGATCATCGAGGTCTGCTGCTTGCGCGCCGAGTAGTGCTCGACCAGCACGCCGTCCTCGAGGACGGCGACCTGGGAGCGCCCGCCGCGCGAGCGCACGACCATCGTCCGCTCGACGCTCTCGCGCCGGGCGAGGAACTCCGCCTCGGACAGCACGCGCGGACGGCGGCCGCCGTCGCGCCCGTCCCGGCGCCGCTGGCGCTTGGCCTCCAGCCGCGTCGAGCCCTTGACGGCGGTGACGTCACCGCCGTCGGAGGACTCAGAGCGCGCACGGCGCGAGCGCGAGCGGCGGGAGCTGGTCGAGCCGCTGGGGGCGGCCTCGGCCTCGCCCGCCTCGTCCTCGGCGTCTCCCCCACCGCGACGACGACGACGGCGACGACGGCGGCTGGACGTGGAGGAGCCCTCCGCCTCGCCGTCCTCGGACTCCTCCGCGTCGTCCGCCTCGTCGGCGTCCTCCGCCTCGTCGGCGTCGTCCGCGTCTGCGCTGCCTCCGGCGTCCTGGGCGTCCTCGGCGTCACCGGGACCAGCGGACGACGCCGACGGGTCGGCGCCCTCGGCCGCCTCGTCGGCCTCGTCGGCCTCCTCACCGGTGCGCCGGCGGCGGCCGCGACCCCCGCGGCGACGGCGGCCGCGCCGCGGGCGCCCGGCGCCGTCCTCGGACCCGTCCTCGGCCTCGTCCCCCGACTCGTCGTCGGCGACCTCATCGGCGACCTCGTCGGCGACCTCGTCGGCGACCTCGTCGGCGCTGTCGTCGGCGACCTCGCCGCGCGCCACGTCCTCGGCGCCGTCCTCGGCGGCCTCAGCGGCCTCAGCGGCGTCGCCGTCCAGGGCGCTGGCGTCGAGGTCGTCGTCAGCGGTGACGGCCTCGACCTGGGTGGAGACCGGCTCGCCGGCGTCCGCCGTCCCCCGGCGCAGGTCCGCCTCGGGTGCCGCGGGCTCGGCGGCGGTGGGGGCACCGGCCTCGGCCGGGGCCTCGGGGACCTCCACCGGCGGGCCGGCGGGGCGGCTGGCGGCGCGGCGCCGGCGCGGGCGGCGCCCCGCGGGCTCAGCGCCGGCTGCCGCGGAGGGCGAGGGGGCGGGGAGCGCCTCCGCGGCGGGCGCCTCGGGGGCCGTCTCGCTCGAGGTGGCCGCTCCGGTGGACGGCGCGGTCCCGGACCCGTCGGCCGGGTCCGCACCGCGGCGCCGGGAGGAGCGGGTGGTGGCCGGCTCCGCGGCCGCCTGGAAGAGCGGCAGGGCGCTGCCGGCCGCGGGCCGGGCGGCGGGGGCCGCCTCCGGCGGGGGCTCGGGCGCAGGAGCCGGCTGCGCGCCGGGCTCGCCGGCCTGGAAGTGGAGGGCGGGGGGTCCCGCGGGGCGCGACACGGCGCGGTGGTGGCCGCGGCGCCGCCGCTGGCCGCCGCTGGCGGTCGAGCCGTCGTCGTCGACGTCGTTGCTGGTGCTCACGGGAGCTCCGTCCACCCCGGGTGCCGGCCACACCACCGGCTCCCGGGTGCTCGGCCCACCGCCCGCGAGCGGTGGGGAAGTCTTGGGTGGCCGGGTAGGAGCGCCGCTGGGCTCGTGGCCCCGGCGCGGTCCTGCCCGGCGTCGGCGGCGACCGGAGGGCACCGGGGGACCGGTGCCCCTGCGTCCCTCGAGCGGTGCTCCCCTGCGCCTGCGAGCCACCGGTGGGGGGCTGCGGCGCGAGGTCGGGCCACCGCCGCGAGCGGCGAGGTCGTCGTCGGGACCGCCGCCAGGTGTGAGGTGCCGGCCGTCCACCGCCAGTCTGTCACAGCCCGCCCAACCCACTCGCCCCCCGCCCCGTCCGCGCGGGGGTGGGCGGGTGCCTCAGAGGTAGCGCTCGGGGTCGAAGTCGGCCAGGGGGATCACGCGGACGCGCGGGAGCACCTCGGTGAAGGCGTGGACGTGGTCCTCGAGGTCGAAGACCTGCAGGCCGCGGCCCAGGAGGTCGCCGAAGGTCGAGCTGACGAACTCGCGGAACCCGAGCAGGCCGACGCGGCGGCCCTCGGTCTCCAGCACCCGGCGCAGGTGGGCGGTGAAGTCGCCGTCGTGGCTGGCCAGCAGCACGTCGCCGGGGCGCTCGGCGATGGCGTCCAGGGTCTTCTGGATGCCGAGGTCGACCACCTTCTCCCCCGGGCCCCCGGCCAGGGGGATCGGGCGGTAGTCCATGGCCAGCAGCGCCTGCACGAAGCTCATGGGCATGGAGCCGGAGGTGGCGTTGAGGAAGAACAGGGCGCGCACCGGCTGGCCCCAGGCCTCGGCGGCGAAGTCGCGCACCCGGTCCCACCGGGGTCGCTCCCCCGGGGCGGGGCGCCGGCCCAGCACGCTCATCCCGAGGGTGGCGTCGATGTTCTCGCCGTCGACCAGGAGGTACGTCACCCGCTGCGCCGCACCCGCGGGCTCGCTGCCTGCCACCCGGGCAGCCTAGCCATCCGGCGGGGTGCCGGCTGCGAACCACCTGCGGGTCCGGGAGCGCGGAGGGGGGCTCCCGGCCCCGCACGTCGCCCGGGCAGCGGCACGGGGGTCCGGCCCGGCGCGGCCGCGACGGCGACCTGACCACGCCGTGCGACCGGGCGGTCACTGCGCGATGATGTCCGGCGCCCGCCACCCCGTCCTGCGGAGGCATGAGGTGCCCGTTCCCGGGGGTCACCGGACCGACGTGCAGTCCGCGGCGCCGCGGCACGCGCGCCACCGCGCGCAGCGGGCCGCGAGCGCGCGCCGGCGCGCGGTGCTGCCCGTGGTCCTGGCGGTGGCGGCGGCCGCCGTGGTCGCCGCTCTCCTGCTGCGACCGGCCGGCGGTGCGGGGTCGCCCCAGACCGGGGCCACGGCCGCCACGGGCGCTCCCGGCGGCGCCGCGGCGCCGGAGCCGGCGGCCACCTCCTCCGCCGCCCCGCCCGGCCGGCCGGTGGTGCCGCTGTCGGCCGGGGACGGGCCGAGCACCCCTGCGCAGCAGTCCGCACCGGGCGCCACCGCGACCGCCGCCGACCCCGCGGCGCTGGCCGAGCTGGCCCGCAACCCCCGGCTCGACTTCTCCCCGCGGGCCCGTGAGGCGCTGCGCTCGCAGCCGGTGGACCTGCGGGTGGCCGCCCTGCTGGTCCAGCTGGCGGCCCAGCAGCCGCTGTCCGTGGCGGACCTGCCCGCCACCGCCGGAGGGGCGGAGCCGGTGCGCACGGTGCTGCTCGACGGCCTGGGCGGCAGCGCCGTGGGAGCCGACCCCGACGCGCTGGTCCTGCTGGAGCGCCAGCTGAGCGCGCAGGACCCGCCCTACCGGGCGACGGCCGAGCGGCAGCGCGAGGGTCCTGCCGAGGTGCTGCGCCTGGTGCTGCCGCCCGCTGGGCCGTGAGACGGCCGCGGCCCGGGCGGAGGCGCACCGACGTGGCGGCAGCACTGCGCCGGATGGATGATGGGGCGGGCCGGAAGGAACGGTGAGCAACTGCGCCGCAACAGACGGTGGCCGTCCTCCGGCTGGGAAGGAGCACCCGTGCGCTCAGCGCCCCGCGCGTCGAGGAGGGCCGCCGCCACCGGCGTCCTGCTGGCGGCCCTCGTCCTCGGCCCCGCCTCGGCAGCCGTCTCGGCGGACCGCGCCCCCGGTGGGCCGACCACCCCGGGCGACGCCTACGTCAGGGTGGCCCACCTGGTCCCCGGCTTCGGGGGCGTGACGATGACCGCCACGCTCACCGCCTTCGACGGCTCCACGCGGCAGCTGACCCTGGCCCCGGAGGCGAGCTACGGCGCCATCACCGGCTACGAGCCGCTGCCCGCGGGCTCCTACGCGGTGGCCGTGCGCCCGGTGGGCGCGTCGCCGAGCACGACGCCCGTGCTCACCCAGACCCTCACGGCCCAGCCCGGTGACGCGTACACGATCGCCGGCCTGGGAGACAGCACCGCACCGCGCCTGTCGGCCATCCGCGACGACCTCACCGCTCCCGGCCCCGGCACGGCACGGGTGCGCGTGCTCCCCGCGGCGGAGCCCGGCCAGGCCACCGACGTCACCGCCGGCGGCCGCCCGGTGGCCTCCCAGGCCCCCTTCTCCGAGCCGACCGGGTACGTCGACGTGCCGGCCGGCCAGGTCACCTTCGAGGCCGCCACGGGGCAGCGCAGGGCGCAGGAGACCACCGACCTGGCCGGCGGCAGCGTCTACACCGTCCTCGTCCTGGCCGACGGCGCCTCGGGGCTGCAGCTCGAGGCGGTCACCGACGCGACGGGCTCCGGCGTGGTCCCGCAGGGCGGCGCCGCCACCGGCGGCGGCTTCCTGGCGGAGCGCGCCAGTGGTGGCACGGGCGGCGGGGTCGCCTCCGCAGCGGCGGGCACCGCGCTCGCCGCAGGGGCGCTCGCCGGCGCGCTGGCGCTGCTGCGGCGCCGTGGCGGGGCTCCCGCGGGCCGGTGACCCGCGTGGACCGGGCCCGCCACGCTGCGGGACCGGCAGCCGCCCAGCGCGGACCCGCCGGGGCCCTGGAGCGCGTGCTGCGCGGCGCGGCGCGGCGCGCGTCCTCCTCGGCGGGCAGCCGCGCGGCCGCTGCCGCGGTGTGCCTGGGCCTGCTCGTCGTGGCCGGGTCGGCGGCGACCACGGCCGTCGCCCCCGCCCGGTGGGAGGCCGCGCCGTCCTCCGGCAGCCCCGTCCTGGTCACCGCGGCGGAGCCGGCACCGCCAGGGGCGGGTGGCGCCGCCGACGCCCCGGCGGGCGTCCCGGCGCAGGCGGCGGCCCCGCTGCCGGCGCCGGCGGACCTGCCGGCGCCCGCCGCCTCCCCGCAGGTCCCCCCGACGGCCGTGCGGGTCCCCTCGGCGGGGATCTCCTCGCCGCTGGTGCGCCTGGGCACCACGCCCGACGGCGCGCTGGAGGTGCCCGCCGACGCCGCGCTCGCGGGCTGGTTCGCGCAGGGCGTGGCGCCCGGGCAGACCGGACCGGCCGTCATCGCCGGTCACGTCGACTCCCGCTCGGGGCCCGGCGTCTTCGCGCGCCTGGCCTCGGTGCAGGTGGGCGCGCAGGTCGACGTCGAGCGGGCTGACGGCAGCACCGCCGCCTTCGTCGTCACGGCGGTGCAGCGGGTCGCCAAGGACGCCTTCCCGACCGAGGACGTCTACGGGCCGGTGGCCGGGCCCGAGCTGCGGCTCATCACGTGCGGCGGCGCCTTCGACGAGGGCACCGGGCACTACGCGGACAACGTCGTCGTCTACGCCCGCCAGGTGCGGGAGCAGCCGGCGTCCCCGTGAGGGCGCGGCCCCACCGCGGGCGGTGGGGCCGCCGGGCTCACAGCGAGGGGAACCAGATGCCGATCTCGCGCGCCGCCGACTCCGGGGAGTCCGACCCGTGCACGAGGTTCTGCTGGACCTTCGCGCCCCAGTCGCGGCCGAGGTCGCCGCGGATGGTGCCCGGGGCGGCCGTGGTGGGGTCGGTCGCCCCCGCCAGGGAGCGGAACCCCTCGATGCAGCGCTCGCCCTCGACGACCACGGCCACCAGCGGCCCCGAGGCCATGAACTCCAGCAGCGGCCCGTAGAAGGGCTTGCCCTCGTGCTCGGCGTAGTGCGCGGCGAGCTCGGCCTCGGTGGCCTGGCGCTGCTGCAGCGCGACGAGCCGGTAGCCCTTGGCCTCGATGCGGGCCAGCACGGTCCCGGTGAGGCCGCGGCGGACGCCGTCGGGCTTGACGAGGACGAGGCTGCGCTCAGTGGTCACGGCCCGGACCCTAGCGGCGCGACGCCGCGGTGCCGATCCGGCTGCCCCCCAGCGGGTGGTGCCGCCACCCGCGCGACCATGGGGGCGTGGACGACGACGCGGGCGCAGGGGCGCCGGAGGGCTTCGCCGCGCGGCTGCGCCGGGAGACGGCGCAGGCCCACGGCTCCGCCGAGCGCTCCCCCTTCATGGACGAGCTGCTGGCGGGTCAGCTGGCACCGCAGGCGCTGACCACCTTCCTGGCCCAGGTGCACCAGCTGTACGCCGTGCTGGAGCCCGCTGTCGACGCGCTGCGCGACGACGTCGTCGTCGCCTCCTTCGCCGACGACGACCTGAGGCGCCTGCCTGCGGTGTCCGCCGACCTGCGCGAGCACCTCGGCGAGGACTGGCGCGAGCACCTCGTGCCGCTCCCGGCCACCCGGCGCTACGCCGAGCGGCTGCGGGAGGTCTCCGCCTGGCCCGCTGGCCTGGTCGCCCACCACTACCTGCGCTACCTCGGCGACCTGTCCGGCGGGCAGGTGGTCCGCCGCCTGCTGGCGCGGGCGTACGACTGGCCGGAGGAGCAGCTGCGCTCGTGGCACTTCCCCGCGGTGGGATCGCCCAAGCGGTACCGGGACGGCTACCGGGCGCGGCTCGACGCCGCGCCGTGGGACGAGCCGGAGCGGAGGAGGGTGGTCGCCGAGGCGGCGCTCGGGTACCGCCTCAACGAGGACCTCTTCGCCGACCTCGGCGCCCACCTGCCGCGGTGGCGCCGCTGAGCCTGCCGCTCAGGGGCGGCGCTGCGCGAGCTGGGCCGCCCAGCGGCGCCGGTCGGCGTCGATGCGGCGCCCGACGGAGACCAGCCACCACCACAGCGCCGCGAAGCCCAGGGCGACCACGAGCGCGGCCAGGCCCGCCTCGGTGGCCACGAGGGCGACCACGACGCCGCTGAGCACCAGGAGCACCTGCACCCCGGTGCCCAGTGCCACGCCGCGGGGGCGGCGTGCGGTGCCGCTGGCCAGCACGCACACCAGGGCCAGCGCCAGGCCCAGGCCCCACACCGGGCCCCGGCCCACGCCGGCGGGGGGCAGCAGCACCGAGGCGACCAGGGTGCCGAAGAAGACCGCGAAGGCCTCCAGCAGCAGCACGGTGGACGCCAGGCGCGCGGTCATCGTGGGGGGCGGCACGCTCAGCTCGCCCTGCTGCGGGGGGCCGTCGGACACGCCTGCAGCCTACGTCGCGGGTCAGCGGGCGGCGGGGGCCCGCAGCAGCGTGCGGGCGTCGCCGACCAGCGTGATCGACCCGGTGACGAGCACCCCGGCGCCCAGGCCGCCGGGGGCCTCGGACTCCGACCTGTCCACGGCCACCTGCAGGGCCTCGTCGAGGCGCGCCGCCACGTGGACCCGCTCCCCCAGGTCCCCGCCGAAGACGTCCAGGGCGATGTCGGCGAGGTCGTCGACCTCCATCGCCCGCGCCGAGCTCGACCGGGTGACGACCACCTCGTCCAGGACGGGCTCGAGCACCTCGAGGATCCCGAGCGCGTCCTTGCCGTCCAGGACGGCGACCACCCCCACCAGCCGCGTGTACTCGAAGGAGTCCTCCAGCGCCGCCACCAGCGACTGCGCCCCGCCGGGGTTGTGCGCGGCGTCGACCAGCACCACCGGGGAGCGGCGCACCACCTCCAGGCGCCCCGGCGTGGTGACGTCGGCGAAGGCGGCGCGCACCAGGTCCGGCTCGAGCCCCTGGCCGCCGAGGAAGGCCTCCACCGCGGCCAGGGCCACGGCCGCGTTGTGGCCCTGGTGCTCCCCGAAGGCGGTGAGCAGCACGTCGGAGTAGACCGTGCCGCCCACGCCCTGCAGCTCGAGCACCTGGCCGCCGACGGCGACCACCCGCGAGCGCACCCCGAACTCCAGACCCTCGCGGGCCACGGTGGCGCCCACCTCGACGGCGCGGCGCAGCAGCACCTGCGCGGCCTCGACGGGCTGCTGGGCCAGCACCACGGCGCAGTCCGGCGTGAAGATGCCGGCCTTGGTCTCGGCGATCTCCTCCACGGTGTCGCCGAGCAGGTCGGTGTGGTCCAGGGAGATCGGGGTGACGACGGCCACGGTGGCGTCGGCGGCGTTGGTGGCGTCCCACTCCCCACCCACCCCGACCTCGACCACGGCGACGTCGACAGGGGCGTCGGCGAAGGCCGCGAAGGCCAGGACGGCCAGCACCTCGAAGTAGGTCAGCGGCACCTGGCCCGCCTGGCGCAGCCGGCCGTCGACCATGGCGAGGTAGGGCGCGACGTCCTCGTGGGCGGCGACGAACACCTCGTCGGAGACCGGCTCGCCGTCGATGCTGATGCGCTCGGTGACGCTGGACAGGTGCGGGCTGGTGAACCGTCCCGTGCGCAGGCCCATCTCCCGCAGCAGCCGCTCGGCGAACCGCGAGGTCGAGGTCTTGCCGTTGGTGCCCGTCAGGTGGATGACCGGGTAGGCGCGCTGGGGGTCTCCCAGCAGCTCCAGCACCTCCCGCACCGGCTCCAGCCGCGGCTGGACGGAGCCCTCGGGGGTGCGGGCCAGGAGCTCGGCGTGCACCGCGCGCAGGCGCTCGGCCGCTGCTCGGCGCTCCTCGGCGTGCTGCGCGGAGCGCTCGGGGGAGCCGCCCTCGACGCGGCTCACCGGGCGCTCCCGACGGCCCTGGTGACCTCGACCAGCACGTCGTCCGAGCCCGGGCGCACCTCGACGGTGGTGGCCAGCACCTGCTCGCCGATCCGGTCGGCGTGGGCGCGGGCCCACGCCTCGCGCTCGTCGGGCACGTCGAGCACCAGGGAGATCCTGTCGGAGACGTGCAGGCCCGCGGTCTTGCGGGCGTCCTGGACGAGCCTGACGACGTCGTTGGCCCAGCCCTCGGCGGCCAGCTCGTCGTCCACGGCGGTCTCCAGGACCACGAAGCCGCCGCCGGGCAGCGTGGCGGTGGCGCGCTGGCCCGCCCCCTCGGCGTCCTGGGCGACCACGGTGCTCAGCTCGTACTCCCCCGGCAGCAGGTCCACCCCGCCGGCGCGGACCACGTCCCCGCCGTCGTCGGCGGCGCCGGCGAGCACCTCGAACGCGCCGGAGCGCGCGGCCTGGATCGCGGCCTGGACCTCCCGGCCGATGCGCGGCCCGGCCGCCCGCGCGTTGACGGTGAGCTGCTGGCGGACCCCGAACCGCTCGGCGGCCGCGTCCTCGGCGCCGAGCAGGACGACGTCCTTGACGTTGACCTCGTCGGCGACCAGTCCCACCAGCGAGGCCAGCGCCCCCTCGGTCCCGCCGCCGGGGACCGCGACGGTCAGGCGCGGCAGCGGCTGGCGCACCCGCAGCCCACCGGCCTTGCGCAGCCCGAGGGCCGCCGAGCAGGCGGCCCGGACGGCGTCCATGGCCTGGACGAGGTCGGGGTCCGCCGGGAGGTCCTCCGGCGCGGGGTAGTCGGCCAGGTGCACGCTGCGCCCGCCGGTCAGGCCGCGCCAGACCTCCTCCGCCGTCAGCGGCAGCAGCGGCGCCACCACGCGGGTGAGCACCTCGAGCACGGTGTGGAGGGTGTCGACGGCGTCGACCGCGTCCGGGCCGTTGCCCCAGAAGCGCTCCCGCGAGCGGCGCACGTACCAGTTGGTGAGCAGGTCGAGGAAGACGCGCACGCTCTCGCAGGCCCCGGCGACGTCGAGGGCGTCGAGCTGGCCGCGCACCTGGGTGACGAGGTCGCGCAGGCTGGCCAGGACGTACCGGTCCAGCTCGTGGGGGGAGTCGGTGCGCCAGCGGCCCACCACGCCCGGGGTGGGGCCGGCGCCCCCGCCGTCGTCGTCCTGAGCGCCCTCGGGGCGCAGCGCGCCGGCGTAGAGGGCCAGGAAGTACCAGGTGCTCCACAGCGGCAGCAGCACCTGGCGCACGCCGTCGCGGATGCCGGCCTCGGTGGTGACGAGGTTGCCGCCGCGCAGGATCGGGCTGGACATGAGGAACCAGCGCATGGCGTCGGCGCCGTCGCGGGCGAAGACCTCCGAGACGTCCGGGTAGTTGCGCAGCGACTTGGACATCTTGCGGCCGTCGTCGCCGAGCACGATGCCGTGCACGAGCGCGGTGCGGAACGCGGGCCTGTCGAACAGGGCCGTGGCCAGGACGTGCAGCGTGTAGAACCAGCCGCGGGTCTGGCCGACGTACTCCACGATGAAGTCGCCCGGGTAGTGGTCCTCGAACCACTCGGCGTTCTCGAACGGGTAGTGGACCTGCGCGAACGGCATCGAGCCCGACTCGAACCAGCAGTCGAGCACCTCGGGGACGCGGCGCATGGTGCTGCGCTCGCCCTCGGGGCGCGGGTCGTCCGGGTTGGGGCGGGTCAGCTCGTCGACGAACGGGCGGTGCAGGTCGGTCACCTGCACGCCGAAGTCGCGCTCGAGCTCGGCCAGGGAGCCGTAGACGTCGACTCGTGGGAACGACGGGTCGTCACTGGTCCAGACCGGGATCGGGCTGCCCCAGAAGCGGTTGCGGCTGATGGACCAGTCGCGCGCACCCTCGAGCCACTTGCCGAAGGAGCCGTCCCTGACGTGGCCCGGCACCCAGTCGATCTGCTGGTTGAGCTCGACCATGCGGTCGCGGAACTGCGAGACCGCCACGAACCAGCTGCTCACGGCGCGGTAGATGAGCGCGTTGCCGCAGCGCCAGCAGTGAGGGTAGGGGTGGTCGTAGGTCTCCTGGCGGACGAGCACCGTGCCGCGGGTGACCGGGCCGCCGTCAACCTCCGCGCCCTCGCCGCGGGTGGCGGCCTTGAGGTCCCTGATGATCGCGGCGTTGGCGTCGAAGACGTGCTGGCCGGCGTAGTCGGCCACGCGCGCGTCGAACTCCCCGCGGCCGTCCACGGGCACGACGGCCTCGATGCCGGCGTCGTCGGTGACGAGCTTGTCGTCCTCGCCGAAGGCCGGGGCGATGTGGACCACGCCCGTGCCGTCGTCGGTGGTGACGTAGTCGGCCAGCAGCACCTGGTGGGCGTTCTCCCGGCCCCTGAAGTAGCCGAACGGCGGGGTGTACGTGGTGCCGAGCAGCTCGCGGCCGACCTTCGTGGCCAGCACCGCCGGCGCCTCGCCCAGCTCGCGGGCGTACGCGCCGACCCGCGCGGCGGCCAGCACGAGGCGCTGCCCGGCGAACGCGCCCTCGGAGGGCTCCACCAGGGCGTACTCGACCTCGGGGCCGACGGCCATGGCGAGGTTGGAGGGCAGGGTCCACGGCGTAGTCGTCCAGATGAGCGCCTTCGCGCCGGCCCAGTCCCCGCTGGTCAGGGTCATGCCCACGGTGACGGCCGGGTCCTGCCGCTGGCGGTAGACGTCGTCCATGCGGGTCTCGGTGTTGGACAGCGGCGTCTCGCAGCGCCAGCAGTACGCCAGCACGCGGAAGCCCTCGTAGACCAGGCCCTTGTCCCACAGGGTCTTGAAGGCCCACATCACCGACTCCATGTAGTCGGTGTCGAGCGTCTTGTAGTCGTGGTCGAAGTCGACCCAGCGGGCCTGGCGGGTGACGTAGTCGCGCCACTCGTCGGTGTACTTCAGGACCGAGGTGCGGCAGGCGTCGTTGAAGGCCGCCACGCCGAGCGCCTCGATCTCGGACTTGTGGTGGATGCCCAGCTGGCGCTCGGCCTCGACCTCGGCGGGCAGGCCGTGGCAGTCCCACCCGAAGCGGCGCTCCACGCGCCTGCCGAGCATGGTCTGGTAGCGTGGCACGACGTCCTTGACGTACCCGGTGAGCAGGTGGCCGTAGTGCGGCAGGCCGTTGGCGAAGGGCGGGCCGTCGTAGAAGACGTACTCGTTGGCGCCCTCCTCGCCGGCCTCGCGCTGGCCGACCGACGCCTCGAAGGTGCCGTCGGCCTCCCAGTGCGCCAGGACCGCGGCCTCGAGGTCGGGGAAGCTCGGCGAGGCCGGCACGCCGGCGTCGTGGCCCAGCGCCGACGCCAGGGGGTAGGACTTCCGGTCGGAGAGCTCGGTCACGTCACACCTTCCGCGATCCACCAGATCAGGTCGGTGCGAGGACGACGCCCGCCGTGCTGGCCGGGCCCCGCGGTACCACCCCGCTTGCCGCTTCCCGTGGTGCCGGGCTGCGACCGCTCGTCGTGCAGCGCTGACGGGCTGCTCCCGTCCGGTTCTACTGGGGGCCGCTCCTGTCGGCGCGGGCCCTGTTCTTCCGGAGGCTCACCGGTGATGGCCGGGTCGGTGCCTGTGCCCCCGATCCTACGCCGCGGTCCCCCTGACGCGCCTCCCCCTTCTGCCCCCTCCCCGCAGCCGGGCGCCCCGTTGCGGTTCCGGGCCCCCTCGGGACCGCAACCGGGCGCCCGGCTGCGGGATCGACGGCGGCGGGCGAGGGTGGCGGACGTGACCGAGCAGACCACCACCACCGCCGACAGCACCACCGCCGAGGGCGCCGCCCGCCCGACCGTCGCGCTGCTTGGCACGGGGATCATGGGCACCGGGATGGCCCGGAACATCGCGGGCGCCGGGCTTCCGCTGACCGTGTGGAACCGCACCCGCGAGCGCGCCGAGCCGCTGGCCGACGTCGCGACGGTCGCCGACTCCCCGGCCGAGGCTGTGCGCGGCGCCGACGTGGTGGTCGTCATGCTCATGGACGCCGACGCGGTGCTCGACGTTCTCGCGCAGGCGGAGCCGGGGCTGCGCGAGGGCGTCGTCGTCGTCCAGACCAGCACCATCGGCCCCGACGGCACCCGCAGGGTCGCCGCGTGGGCCGGCGAGCACGGCGTGGCCCTGCTCGACGCGCCGGTGCTCGGCACCAAGGGGCCCGCCGAGCAGGGGAAGCTCGTCGTGCTCGCCGCGGGCCCTGCGGCGGCCCGCGAGACCGCGCGCCCGGTCCTGGAGGCCGTCGGCGCCCGCACCGTGGAGTCCGACGAGGTCGGCGCGGGCAGCGCCCTGAAGCTGGCGTGCAACAGCCTCGTCGCCAGCCTCGTGGAGTCGGTGGCGGAGTCCCTCGTGCTGGCGCGCGCCCTCGGGGTCGACCCGCACCTGGTGCTCAAGGCGGTGCGCGGCGGCGCCATGGACTCGCCCTACGTGCAGGTCAAGGGCGCGGCGATGCTCGAGGACGCCCTCGACGAGCCGGCGTTCCCGCTGGCCGGTGCGGCCAAGGACACCCGGCTCATCGTCGAGGCCGCGCGCGGGGCCGGCGTGGAGCTGGCGGTGGCCGAGGCCGTGCAGCGACGCTTCGCCGCGGCCGTGGACGCCGGGCAGGGCGGAGCCGACATCGCGGCGACCTTCCGGGCGCCCCGCTGACCGCCGTCGTCCTCCCGGCGCTCGCAGCACGGGGAGGACGACGGCGTCAGGCGGCTCCGACCGAGCGGTGCCCGGCGCCGCTGCCGCGGCGCTCCAGGGCGTCGAGCTCGTCCCTGACCAGCTCGGCCAGCGGCCCGACGTGCGGCTCCTGCAGCACGCCGGTGTGGTCACCGCCGGTGCGGTGCATCGTCCACGGGCCGCGCAGGTGCTCCGCCCAGCGCGAGCGCGCCTCGGCGTCGGGGTCGTCGGCGGCCACCAGCACCAGGGCCCGCCCCTCCCACGGCCGGGTGCGGTAGCGCCGCTGCAGCAGCTTGCCCTGCAGGTGGAACCTGTCGTAGTGGCCCATGCCGCGGCTCTGCACGACGCCGGTCAGGAGGATCGAGGCCAGGGTCTTGGCGCGCTGCGGCAGGGGGCCCTCCAGGGCCGGCGGCGCCAGCGCCGGGTCGGGCGGGAAGGAGTCGATCACGATGAGGGACTCGACCTCCTCGCCGGCGTCGCGCAGCTGCTGGGCGAGGTCGAGGGCGACCAGCGCGCCCAGGGAGTGACCGGCCAGGCGGTAGGGGCCGTGCGGCTGCACCTGCCGCAGCTGCGCCAGGTGGTGGCGGGCGCGGCTGCGCACCGACCACTCCGGGCGCCCACCACCTTCCAGGCCGCGGGCCTGCAGCGCGATGAGGGGCTGGTCGCCGCCCAGCCGCTCGGCGAGGCGCCGGAAGGCCAGCGCGACGCCGCCGGCCCCGGCGACGACGAACAGCGGGCGGCGCGAGCCGCCGCCGTTGAAGGTGACCACCGCGGCGTCGCGCCCGGAGCGGCGCCGGCGGCGCAGCGCCTCGGCCAGCTCGGCCACCGTGGGGTTCTCGGCGATGAGGCTCGTGGTGAGGACCTCGGAGGGGACGTCGAGGGAGGAGCCCATGGCGGCCAGCAGCGCCTCGGCCGCCAGGGAGTCACCCCCGAGCTCGAAGAAGTCGTCGTGGGCGCCGACGGCGTCCAGGTCCAGCGCGCGCGCCACGAAGGCCGCCACCACGCGCTCCCAGTCGGTGCGCGGCGGGACCCCGCCGACCTCCACCGCCGGCGGCGGGGGCAGGGCGGACCTGTCCAGCTTGCCGCGCTCGGTGCGCGGCAGCCGCTCCAGCAGCACGACCTGCTCGGGGACCATGAACGCCGGCAGTGCCGCGCGCACCGCGCGCCGCAGCTGGGGCACCTGCAGCGAGGCCGCCTCGGGCACCACGTAGGCCACCAGCCGCGAGCGGCCGCCCTCCTCGCCGGGCACCACGCCGACGACCACGGCCTCGCGCACCTCCGGGAGGGCGTGCAGCACCGCGTCGACCTCGCCGGGCTCCACGAGGTGCCCGCGGATCTTGACGCTGTGGTCGACCCGCCCCAGCAGCCGCACCACGCCGTCGGCGGCGATGGTGGCGGTGTCGCTGGTGAGGTAGGAGGTGGAGCCGTCGGCGCCGGCGGTGAAGACCGCCGCGGTCGCCTCGGGTGCGCGCCAGTAGCCGTCCGTGAGCCAGCGCGAGGTGACCTCCAGGCGGCCGGTGCCGGTGGCGTGGCGCCGTCCGGCCTCGTCGACCACCCGCAGCGAGACGCCCTCGACCGGCAGCCCGACCGGCACGGCGCCGGTCGGCCCCGGGTCGCCGGGGGTGATGACGTGCTCGGCGATGAGCCAGGTCTCGGAGGAGCCGTAGCGGTTGTGCACGGTGCAGCCGGGTCCCAGCGCGGTGCGCAGGCGCTGCATCTCGGCGGCGTGGATCGTCTCGCCCGCCGTCGTGACCGCGGCGAGGCGACCCAGCTGCTCACCGGGGGCGAGCGCCGCCACGGCCCCGCGCAGGATGGCCGGGCTGGCGGCGAGCACCGTGACCCCGGCCTGCAGCAGCCAGCCCGGCAGCTCGGAGACGGCACGGGTGCGGGGGTCGAACAGGGCCTGGGCGGACCCGGTGGCCATGCCGGCCAGCAGCAGGCCGATGCCGGCGCTGAACGCCATCGGCAGCAGGTTGCCGATCACCGCGCCGGGTCCGTAGCAGCCCCGGCCGTTGGTGGTGGCGTCGTGCAGGACCGACTCCGAGTGCGCCACCACGCCCTTGGGGCGCCCGGTGGAGCCGGAGGTGTAGACGATGACGACCGGGGCGCGGCTGTCGAGCTGGTCGTCGGCCAGCGGCCAGGAGCAGTCGGGCGCCACCGCGGCGTCGTCCTGCGCGAGGGCCACCAGGGCGCGGTCGGTGCGCACGACCCGGGGGCACAGCTCGGCGGCGTCGGCGGCGCGCGAGGCGTCGGTGACCACCGTGGAGGCGCCGGACTGCTCGACGTAGTGGCGCAGCCGCTCCACCGGCGTGGTGGGGTCCAGGACGACGACGGGCGCGCCCGTGCCCAGCACTGCCAGCACCGCCACGCCCGCGGTGGAGCCGTGGCTGAGGAGGACCGCCACCGGCTCACCGCCCGGCGCGGCGGCCGCGATCCTCGAGGACAGCGCCGCCGCGCGGCGCTCCAGCTCGGCGTAGTCGAGCCGGACGACCCCGTCGTCCAGCGCTAGCGCCTGCGGGAGGGCGGCGGCGACGTGCCGGACCCGGGTGACGACGTGCTGGGACACCCCTTGCGCCGTCAGGGCGACGAACTCCCCGCCGCTCACCCCATCAGCCTCCGACCTGCTCATCCGCGCCCCCCTCGGTCAGCGGCCAACCCTACGGTCGGAAGGACAGCGCGCCAGGTCTCGTCGACCGCTCGGAGTACCCACCATGATCCAGACCCAGCCGTCCGCACCAGTCCGCGTCCCCCCGCTGCACCTGTCAGCGCTCACCCTGAAGACCACCGGTTTCGCGCAGCGCGTGCGCGCCGCGGCCTCGGCCGGGTACGCCGGCATCGGCCTGGGAGCCGCGGACTACCTCAGCGCCCGCCGCAGCGGCATCGCCGAGGACGACATCCGCGGCTACCTCTCCCGCGCGGGGCTGGAGGTGGTGGAGCTGGAGTTCCTGCGCGACTGGTGGACCGAGGCCGACGTGCGCGGCACCCGCCTGGAGGAGGACATCCTCCTGCACCTGGCCGACCTCACCGGGGCGCAGCAGATCAACGTGGGCCTGTTCGACGTCGTGCCCGACGACGTCGTGCGCCGCGGCTTCGAGCGGCTGTGCACCCGCGCCGCGCGCCACGGGCTGCGCATCGGCGTGGAGTTCATGCCCTACGCCGAGCTGCGCACGCTGGCCGCCGCCCGCGCGCTGGTGGAGGACGTCGGCGCCCCCAACTCCGGGCTGATCCTCGACGCGTGGCACTGGCACCGCTCGGGCGGGTCGCTGGAGGAGGTCGCGGCCGCCGCCGACGACGGCCTGGTGGTCTCGGTGCAGCTGTGCGACGCGCTGCCCGAGCCGATGGCCGACCTGCGCGAGGAGGGCCGCCACCACCGCCAGCTGCCCGGCGAGGGCGTGGTGGACCTGCTCGCCTGGCTGGAGGCGCTCGCGCCCGCCC
This sequence comes from Quadrisphaera sp. KR29, assembly GCF_052644995.1. Classification (NCBI taxonomy): domain Bacteria; kingdom Bacillati; phylum Actinomycetota; class Actinomycetes; order Kineosporiales; family Kineosporiaceae; genus Quadrisphaera; species Quadrisphaera sp. KR29. The sequence goes on along the minus strand of NZ_JBQXXG010000022.1, from coordinate 30,895 downwards.
TCGACGGGTCGGCCTCCCGGCCGCCGGCGACGGTGGCCACCGAGGTGCTCTCCGACGCGGTCGTCGCCGACGGCGCGGGTGAGGCGTGCCGGCGCACCGCTGACGCGGGGCGCCGGGTGCTGGAGGCCTTCGCCGACCGCCGGGACTTAGCCGACCGCTGACGCGCCCGGGCGCTGACCGGCCTCTTCCGGCCGTGCGGCCGTCCGGACGCGGCCCGTCGTCGTCCTAGTCCTGCTCGCGGACCACCTTGTGCTGGGCGGCCTGCGCCAGCGGGCGCACCACCAGCAGGTCGACGTTGACGTGGCGCGGGCGGGTGAGCATCCAGGCGACGCAGTCGGCGACGTCCTCGGCGACCAGGGGCTCGCGCACGCCGGCGTAGACGGCCTCGGCGCGCGCGGCGTCACCGCCGGTGCGGTTGAGGGAGAACTCCTCCGTCCTGACCATGCCCGGGGCCACCTCGAGCACGCGGACGGGGTCGCCGGCCAGCTCCAGGCGCAGCGTCTCGGCGATGGCCGACTCCGCGTGCTTGGCGGCGGTGTACCCGCCTCCGCCCTCGTAGACGATGCGCGCCGCGGTGGAGCTCATGACGAGCACGTCGCCGCCGCGCCCGGCGCGCAGCGCCGGCAGCAGCGCCTGGGTGGTGCGCAGGGTGGCCAGGACGTTGACGTCGAACATCCGCTGCCAGTCCTCCGCCTTGGCGCCCTCGACGGTGTCGGTGCCGAAGGCGCCGCCGGCGTTGTTGACCAGCGCGGTGAGGTCACCGCCGAAGCGGTCCTCGACGGCGGCGCGCAGGGCGTCGACGTCGGCCTGGTCGGTGAGGTCGGCGGTGAGGGCGGAGCAGCCGGTCTCGGCGGCGAGGGCCTGGAGCCGGTCGGCGCGCCGGGCCACCGCGAGCACCTCGAAGCCCTCGGCGCGCAGGCGCCGGACGGTGGCGGCACCGATCCCCGAGCTGGCACCCGTCACCACTGCCCGCTGCTCACCCACGGGCCGATCCCACCACAGCGGCCCGGACCGGTCGCGCTGGGCCGACCGGGGACGGCGGCCCCTCCAGCCTCAAGGTGCCCCTCCGGCGCGCCGACGGCACCGGGGAGGCGGGCACCTGCACGTCCGACGGACAGCTCTGACGGACGGGAGCACGCATGCGGCTGGGCGGAGCACGGCCCGCGCACGGTCGCCGGAGCGGCCTGCGCGGGGCCCTCGCGCCGCTGGTGGCCGTGGGTGCCGTCCTGGCGGTGCTGATCACCGGCGGCCCCGGGGGCCCCGCGCCCCGGCGGCTGGACGCCGCGCCGGTGTCCTTCACGGACCCGGCGGCGCCGGCCGTGGCGCAGCCGGCACCGCTCGACGCCCGGATCGCCCTGTCCTGGACAGCACCGGCAGAGGCGAACATCCGCGGCTACGTCGTCGCCTACACCCCAGCCGGGGGGTCGAAGGTGACCATGGCGGAGACCACGGCGCTGACCGCGAGCATCTCCCCGGTCACCAACGGCACCCAGTACACGGTCGAGGTCCGCACCGTCACCTACAACGCCGGCCTCATCGGCATCGGCGCGCAGGGGCCCTACACGAGCCAGACGCCGGCCACGGTGCTGGTCACGCCGACCACCCTGCCGCCGACCGGGCTCACCGCCACCGTCGGCGACCGGCAGGCCGCGCTCTCGTGGTCGGCCCCGGCCGACTCGACCGTGAGCTCCTACGAGGTGCGCCGGGACGGGGCTCCTGTCGCCACGGTCAGCTCGCCCACCCGCACCTGGACCGACACCGGCCTGGTCAACGGCCGCTCCTACACGTGGACCACCCGGGCGGTGTACTCCTCCACCGGCCACACCTCCGCCGACTCCGCCGCGGCCACCGCGGTCCCCCACGACACCGTGGCCCCGGCCGCCCCCACGGGGGTGACCGCGGTCCGCGGTGACGGCCGCGTCACGCTGACCTGGGCCGCGAGCCCCGAGTACGACGTCGCCTCCTACCGCCTGCTGCGCGACGGCACGCCGGTGGCCACGGTCACCGCGCCGACCACCGGGTACACCGACACGGGCCTGGTCAACGACCGCACCTACCAGTACTCCGTGTCCGCTCTGGACACCTCGGGCAACCGCTCGGCGGAGTCGGCGCCCGCGGTGAGCGCCACCCCCACCGACCTCACCCCGCCCGCGGTCCCCACCGGGCTGACCGCCACCCGCGGTGACGGGCGCGTGGTGCTGTCCTGGACCGCGAACGGCGAGTCCGACCTGGCCTCCTACCGGGTGCTGCGCGACGGCGCCGTCGTGGCCACCGTCACGGCCCCGGCCACCGGCTACACCGACACGGGCCTGGTCAACGACCGCAGCTACAGCTACGCGCTGGCCGCCGTCGACGCGCGCGGCAACGCCAGCGCCGCCTCCTCCCCCGCCGTGTCGGCGACCCCCACCGACCTCACGCCGCCCGCCGTGCCGATGGGTCTGGCCGCCACCGCCGGCGACGGCCAGGTGGTGCTCACGTGGACCGGGAACACCGAGAGCGACCTGGCGGGGTACGACCTCGTCCGCGACGGCGTGCGGGTGCCCGGCGCCGTGATCGGCGCCGGCGCCACGAGCGTCACCGACACCGGTCTGGTCAACGACAGGACCTACAGCTACACGCTGGGCGCCCGTGACACCGCCGGCAACACCTCCGCCGCCTCCGCGCCGGTGGTCGCCACACCGACCGACCTCACCCCGCCGGCCGTGCCAGCGCGCCCCTCCGCCGTGGCCGGCGACGGCGTGGTCAGCCTCTCCTGGACCCCGAGCAGCGAGGCCGACCTGGCCTCCTACCGGGTGCTGCGGGACGGCGCCGTGATCGCCACCGTCACCGCACCGGCCACCACCTACGACGACGGCGCGGTCACCAACGGCACCGCCTACGCCTACGCGCTCGTCGCGGTGGACACCCGCGGCAACGCCTCGGCCGCCACGGCGCCCCCCGTCAGCGCCACCCCGCGGGACTTCACGCCCCCCGCCGCCCCCACCGGCCTGGTGGCCGCGCGCGGGGACGGGCGGGTCGTCCTGAGCTGGACCGCCGTCACCGAGGCCGACCTCGCCTCCTACCGCGTCCTGCGCGACGGCGCCGTCGTGGCCACCCTGACCGCTCCCGCCACCACCTACACCGACACCGGGCTGACCAACGACCGCGCCTACGCCTACCGCCTGGTCGCCGTGGACGCGGCCGGCAACGGCTCGCCGGCCAGCGACCCCGCTGTCACGGCGACGCCGACGGACCTCACCGCCCCCGCGGTGCCCGCGGACCTCGCCGCCGCCCGCGGTGACGGGCTCGTCACCCTGACCTGGACCGCGAACGGCGAGGCCGACCTGGCCTCCTACGAGGTGCACCGGGACGGCGCGGTCGTGGCGACCCTTCCCGCGCCGGCCACCACCTACACCGACATCGCGCTGACGAACGACCGCCGCTACGAGTACTCCCTGCGCGCCGTCGACACCCACGGCAACCGCAGCGCGCCGACCGCGACCGTCGCCGCGACGCCCACCGACCTCACCGCGCCCGCAGCCCCGACGGCTCTGACGGCGACCCCCGGGGACGGCCGCGTGGAGCTGGCGTGGGCGGCGGTCACCGAGGCGGACCTGGCCTCCTACCGCGTCTACCGGGACGGCGCGCTGCTGACCACGGTCACGGCTCCCGTGACCGGCTGGACCGACCTCGGGCTGGTGAACGGCCAGGCGCGCGGCTACGCCGTCTCGGCCGTGGACGCCCACGGCAACGAGAGCCCGCCGACGGCGACCGCCACGGCGACGCCGGCCGACACCACGGCCCCGGACGCCCCGAACGGCCTCGCCGCCGTGCCCGGGGACGGCCAGGTCGTCCTGACCTGGACCCTGGGCACCGAGCCCGACGTGGCCAGCTACCGCGTCTACCGCGACGGGACGCAGGTCGCGGTGGTCGCGCACCCGACGACCACCTACACCGACACCGGCCTCGTCAACGGCGGCGCCAGCACGTACCGGCTCGTCGCCGTGGACACCGCCGGGAACGCCAGCGCCGCATCGGCACCGGTGACCGCGACCCCCGCCGACACCGCGCCGCCGGCGCCCCCGTCGGGCGTGACGAGCGCTGCCGGGGACGGCTCGGTCACGCTGGGCTGGGACGCGGGCACCGAACCCGATCTGGCGTCCTACCGCGTCTACCGCGACGGCGTGCTGCTCGCCGAGGTGGCCGCTCCCGCGACCTCCTTCACCGACACCTCCGCGACCAACGGCCAGATCCACGCCTACGAGGTCAGCGCCGTGGACGCGGACGGCAACGAGTCGGCGCGCTCCACCGGCGGCACCGCCGCCCCGGTGGACTCCACGCCGCCGGCTGCCCCCAGCGGGTTGAGCGCCGCGGGGGGCGACGGCACCGTCAGCGTGTCGTGGACGCCGAACACCGAGGCCGACCTCGCCGCCTACCGCGTCCTGAGGGACGGGGCCGAGATCGCCGTGGTCCCCGGGCCGACCGCCGCCTACTCCGACAGCGACGTGGTGAACGGCCGCACCTACGCCTACCGGCTCATCGCCGTCGACGACCGCGGCAACAGCTCTCTGCCGACCGACCCCGCCGTCAGCGCCACCCCCACCGACCTGACGCCTCCGGCCCCGCCGACAGGGGTGAGCAGCACCCCAGGTGACGAGGAGGTCGTCGTGCGCTGGACGGTGGGCTCGGAGGGCGACCTCGCGGGGCACCGGGTCTACCGCGACGGCCAGCTGGTGGCCTCCCTCGACGCGCCCACCGACGTCTGGACCGACCGAGGACTCGCCAACGGCGTCTCCTACAGGTACGAGGTCAGCGCTGTCGACGCCCACGACAACGAGTCCGACCGCTCACCCGGAGGGACCGCCACCCCCGCGGACACCACCGCTCCGGGGGCGCCCACGGGTGTGGTGGCCGTCGCCGAGGACCAGCGCGTGGTCCTCGAGTGGGCCGCTCCGTCCGACCAGGACGTGGCCAGCCACAGGGTCCTGCGCGACGGCAGCCAGGTCGCCACCGTGAGCGCGCCGGGGACGAGCTGGGCCGACACCGGCCTGGTCAACGGCAGGGCCTACGCCTACACCGTCGTCGCCGTCGACGCCGCGCAGAACGAGTCCGCGCCCTCGACCGCGGTGACGGCCACCCCGCGCGACACCCTCGCGCCGGCCGCCCCGTCGGCGGTGACCGCCGTGCCGGGCGACGGCCGGGCCACGCTCCGGTGGACGGCCCCCGCGGACACCGACATCGCCTCCTACCTCGTGCTGCACAGCGACGGGAGGACTGCCGCCACCACCACGGCTCCGGAGACCAGCGCCACCGTCACGGGTCTGGTGGACAGCATCCCGGTGGTGCTCACCGTCGTCGCCGTCGACACCAGCGGGAACCGCTCTGCCGCGTCCGCCGCTGTCAGCACGACGCCGCTGGCCAGCGGCACGCCCACCGGCGGCGCTGGGCAGAGCGGCGCCCTGGCCGCCTCCCGCGACGGACGCTTCGTCGTGGTCGCCACCTCGGCCCGGCTAGAGCCCACCGACACGAACAGCGCCTCGGAGCTGTACCGGGTGGACACCACGGGCCGCACACCGGCTCGGCGGATCGCTCCGCTGGCCGCCTCGGCGACCGGTGCCAGCGACCCCACCAACGCGAGCGACGTCGCCATCAGCGACTCCGGCACGCTCGTCGTGCTGTCCACGACAGCGGCTCTCGTGCCGTCGGACACCAACCGCCTGGCCGACGTCTACCGGGCGGACCTGAGCCGGCCGGCAGCGAGCTGGCAGCTCGTCAGCGTGCCTCCCACGGGCGCGGTGAGCGCCTCCGTGGCGGGGACCGTCCTCCAGACCGGATCGAGCGTGTACGCGACGAGCCCGTCGGTCGCGGTCTCCGGGGACGGGGGGCGCGTCCTCTTCTACTCGGCGCGAGCCGACCTGGTGGCTGGTGACACCAACAAGGCGGTCGACGTCTTCGCCAAGGACCTGGGCACCGGAGCCGTGACCCGGGTGTCGACGGCGACCGGAGGCGGCAACCTGCCGCGCACGGCCACCGGGCCCGCGCTCGCGATGAGCAGGGACGGGCGCTACGCGTTCTTCACGGCCACCAGCTCGACCGGCCCGCTGGTGCTCTACCGGAAGGACCTCAGCGCCGGAGAGCGGGGGGCTGCCCTCGTCGTCTCCTCCACCACCACCAACGGGCGCACCGTCGAGGTGGGCACCTACCGCGACACCGGTGACGTGGCGGTCAGCGACGACGGCAACCGCGTGGTGTTCGTCAGCGCCGCGAAACTCCTCTCCACCACGCCCACCGCGTCGGGGAGCACGGGGCTCGCGTACGTCAAGGACGTCGTGAGGGACAGGCTCGTCGCGCTGGGCAACGGGCAGACCGGCACCTGGGAGCACCAGGTCGCCCTCGACGGCACGGGCCGGTGGGCGGCCTTCTCCACTGCTTCACCTCAGACCCCGGGTGACACCAACGGGCGCACTGACGTCCTGCTGCGAGACCTGTCCACCGCCTCGGGCGACCTGCCGTCCGTCGCCTCCCTGCGCCTGGTCACCGCCAACGCGTCCGGCTCCGCGGTGACCGGTCCCAAGGGAGCGATCTCCCCTGCGGAGTACGGCCGCGTCACGCTGCCCTCGGACGGCAGCGCTGTCGTGGTGACCGTCCAGCCGCTCGTCACCTCGGACACCAACGGGCTGCGTGACCTCTACCGGAAGGAGCTGACGGGCGGCGCGGTGGTCCCCCTCGTCACCCGTTGAGGAAGCTGCGGCGAGCACGGCGAGCGGCCAGGTCTGGGAGGATGACGGCGTGTCCGTGACTGACCGCCCCACCTCCCAGGCCGCCCCCTCGGTGCCCGACCGCCCGGCCCTGGAGGGCCTCGAGCAGGCGTGGGACGCCGCGTGGACCGAGCGCGGCACCTACGCCTTCGCCCGCGAGGCCGCGCTGCGCGCGCCGGGAGGCGTCTACGCCGTCGACACCCCGCCTCCCACGGTGTCGGGCTCGCTGCACGTGGGGCACGTGTTCAGCTACACGCACACCGACGTCGTCGCCCGGTTCCAGCGGATGCGCGGGCGCACGGTCTTCTACCCGATGGGGTGGGACGACAACGGCCTGCCCACCGAGCGGCGCGTGCAGAACTACTACGGCGTCCGGTGCGACCCGTCCTTGCCCTACGAGGGCGAGGGCTTCACCCCGCCGCACGCCGGTGACGCGGGCTCGGTCAAGGCCGCCGACCAGGTGCCCGTCTCGCGGCGCACCTTCGTGGCGCTGTGCGAGCAGCTGACCGCCGAGGACGAGAAGGAGTTCGAGGCGCTGTGGCGCCGCCTCGGCCTGTCGGTCGACTGGTCGCTGACGTACTCGACCATCGGCGGGCCCGCCCGAGCCGCCTCGCAGCGGATGTTCCTGCGCGACCTCGCCCGCGGCACCGCCTACCAGGCGCAGGCGCCGGGCCTGTGGGACGTGACGTTCCAGACCGCCGTCGCCCAGGCCGAGCTGGAGGCCCGCGACTACCCCGGCGCCTACCACGAGGTCGCCTTCGCCAAGGCGGACGGCAGCGGCGAGGTGGTCATCGAGACCACCCGCCCCGAGCTGCTCCCGGCGTGCGTGGCGCTCATCGCCCACCCCGACGACGAGCGCTACCAGGCGCTGTTCGGCACCACCGTAGTCTCCCCCGTCTTCGGGGTGGAGCTGCCGGTGCTCGCGCACCCCGCCGCCGAGCCCGACAAGGGCGCGGGCATCGCGATGTGCTGCACCTTCGGCGACCTCACCGACGTCACCTGGTGGCGCGACCTCGACCTGCCGACCCGTCCCGTCGTCGCCCGCGACGGCCGCCTGGTGCGCGAGGTGCCCGCGTGGCTGAGCGGCGCGGGCGCGTCGGCCTACGAGGCGCTGGCGGGCAAGACGACGCACTCGGCGCGGGTCGCCGTCGTCGAGGCGCTGCGCGAGTCCGGCGCGCTCCAGGCCGAGCCCAAGCCCACGCAGCGCAAGGCCAACTTCTTCGAGAAGGGCGACAAGCCGCTCGAGATCGTCACCTCGCGCCAGTGGTACCTGCGCAACGGCGGCCGCTCCGCCGCCGGCTTCGAGGACCTGCGCGAGCAGCTGCTGGCGCGGGGGAAGGAGCTCGGCTTCCACCCCGACTTCATGCGCGTGCGCTACGAGAACTGGGTCGGCGGGCTCACGGGTGACTGGCTGGTCTCCCGCCAGCGCTTCTTCGGCGTGCCGATCCCGGTCTGGTACCGCGTCGGCGAGTCCGGGGAGGTCTCCTACGAGGACGTCCTCGTGCCGGACGAGGCGTCGCTGCCCGTCGACCCGTCCACCGACGTCCCGCCCGGCTTCGACGAGTCCCAGCGGGGGGCGGCCGGCGGCTTCGTCGGGGAGACCGACGTCTTCGACACCTGGGCCACCTCGTCGCTGACCCCGCAGATCGCGGGCGGCTGGGAGCGCGACCCGGAGCTGTTCTCCGCCGTCTTCCCCTACGACCTGCGCCCGCAGGGGCAGGACATCATCAGGACCTGGCTGTTCTCCACCGTCGTGCGCGCGCACCACGAGCACGCCTCGCTGCCGTGGTCCGACGCGGCCATCAGCGGCTGGATCCTCGACCCCGACCGCAAGAAGATGAGCAAGTCCAAGGGCAACGTCGTCACGCCCCTGGGCCTGCTGGAGGAGCACGGCGCCGACGGCGTCCGCTACTGGGCCGCCTCCGCGCGCCTGGGCACCGACGCCGCTTTCGAGGTCGGGCAGATGAAGATCGGGCGCCGCCTGGCGCTCAAGCTGCTCAACGTCTCCAAGTTCGCCCTCTCGATGGGCGCCACCAACCCGAGCGCGCCGGTCACGGAGGCGATCGACGCCTCGGTGCTGGCCGGGCTGGCCTCCGTGGTGCGGACGGCGACCGACGCGCTGGAGCGCTACGAGCACACCGCCGCGCTGCAGGCGGCCGAGGCCTTCTTCTGGACCTTCTGCGACGACTACGTCGAGCTGGTCAAGGACCGCGCCTACGGCGCGCAGGGCGAAGCCGCCGCCGCGTCGGCGCGGGCGACGCTGGCCCGCTCGCTCGACGTCATGCTGCGGCTGTTCGCGCCGTTCCTGCCCTTCGCCACCGAGGAGGTCTGGAGCTGGTGGCGCGCCGAGGAGGGCTCGGTCCACACCGCCGCGTGGCCGACGCCCGAGCCCCTCGACGAGGTGGCGGCCGGCGCCGACCCGGCCCTGCTGCCCGCCGTCGGGCGTGCGCTGGCCGGGGTCCGCAAGGCCAAGAGCGAGGCGAAGGCGTCGATGCGCACCGAGGTCGTGACGGCCACCGTGTCGGCGCCCGCGGCGCTCGTCCCGCTGCTGCAGGCCGGGGCTGCCGACCTCGCCGCCGCCGGGCGCGTGCGCGACCTGCGCATCACCGCGGACGCGGGCGCGAGCGGCGGCGCCGAGGCGATCGCTGTGACCGACGTGGAGCTCGCGCCCCCGGCCCCCACCGCCTGACGCCGACCCCCTGGCGCCCGACCGTGGGCGCTGTGCTCCGGTGTGGAGGCTCACACCGGAGCACAGCGTCCACGGTCGCCCCGTGATCAGGTGCCGAGCTGCTGGCGCCGCACGGCGACGAGGCGCAGCAGCTGGTCGCGGCAGACCGCTGGCTCCCTCGTGAGCCGGCGGTGCGCGTAGCGCACCGTGAGGATGCCCAGCTCCGCGACGGCCGCGTCGCGTGCCAGGTCGCGCTCCCGCTGCCACGGGCCGTCGTGGTACTGGCGGCCGTCCAGCTCGACGGCGAGCATCGCCCGCCGGTCGAAGCAGTCGAGCACGAAGGTCGTCCCGCCCACCACGACCGTGACCTGCCGCTCGAGGTCGGCCAAGGTCTGCCCTGTGAACACGTGCTCGTAGCCCCACAGCTCGAGCTCGCTGCGGCTCCCCGCGTCGATCTTCGCCAGCAGGGCCTCCAGCCCAGCGCGTCCGGGCAGGCGCGGGTGCCGCGCGAGCTCCTCGCGCACGCGAGCCGCCGTGGTCGTCCGGCGCCGCACCGCCACGATGGCCGGCGCTCGCTGGTCCGCCCCGGTCAGCAGCGGCCAGCTCTCCACGACGGCCCTCTCCAGCGAGACCACGGGCATGCCGTCTCTCCGCCGCCCCGGTGACCCCGTCCGCGTCCGGTGGACCTGCACCGCCACGGGGTGCTCGCCTCCCGCCCGTCGGCGGCGGGCGGCCGCGACGACGACGTGCACCGGATCGTCTGGTCGAGCGGGCGGGAGCGGCAGTCCCCACCGGCGCAGGGCGCTCAGGTGGCTGAGCTGAGCGGGTGGACCGGCGTGCAGGAGGGCCGCCAGGTCACGCGCGTCCGCGTCTGCGAGGAGCTCGGGCAGCAGCAGCACCCGGGGCAGTGCCTGCACCACGGCTCCGGACGCCACAGCGCGCGCCACCGCGCCCGAGCTGGTCGCACCGCTCAGGTCCGACCACGTGGCCACTCCGCCGAGCTGAGCGAGCGCCGTGGGGACCAGTGAGGGACGCACGTCGGCGAGCGTGGTGAGGGAGCGCGGCGGAGGGGGCGAGCCGCCCTCCGGCCTGTGGACAGCACTGGCCACAACAGGACCTGTGGGCCGACGAGCAGCCGAGGTGTCCAGATGACCGTGGACGCTGTGCTCCGGTGTGGGTCTCCACACCGGAGCACAGCGTCCACGGTCCGAGCTGGTGCGCTCTCCGGCAGCTTGGGCGGGTGCGGCACCCGCTGCGGGGTCAGGCGGACTTCTCGCGGCGCTCGCGCTTGCGGGCCTCGGAGGCCTTGTCCTTGGGCACCAGCGTGGGGTTGACGTTCTTGAGCACGACGTCGCGGTCGACCACCACGCGGGCGACGTCGTCGCGGCTGGGCAGGTCGAACATCACCGGGAGGAGGACCTCCTCCATGATCGCGCGCAGGCCGCGGGCGCCGGTGCCGCGCAGGATGGCCTGCTCGGCGACGGCGACGAGCGCCTCGTCGGAGAACTCCAGCTCCACGCCGTCGATCTCGAACATCCGCTGGTACTGCTTGACCAGCGCGTTGCGCGGCTCGGTGAGGATGCGGACCAGGGCCTCGGCGTCGAGCTCGCGCACCGTGGTGATGACGGGCAGGCGGCCGATGAACTCGGGGATCAGCCCGAACTTCAGCAGGTCCTCGGGCATGACCTTGCCGAACATGCTCGGCAGGTCGGAGGCCGCGTGCAGCGGGGCCCCGAAGCCGATGCCCTTCTTGCCCATCCGCCCGGAGATCATCTCCTCGAGGCCGGCGAAGGCCCCGCCCACGATGAACAGCACGTTCGTCGTGTCGATCTGGATGAACTCCTGGTGGGGGTGCTTGCGGCCGCCCTGCGGCGGCACCGACGCCGTCGTCCCCTCGAGGATCTTCAGCAGCGCCTGCTGCACGCCCTCGCCGGAGACGTCGCGGGTGATCGACGGGTTCTCGCTCTTGCGGGCGATCTTGTCGACCTCGTCGATGTAGATGATGCCCGTCTCGGCCTTCTTGACGTCGTAGTCAGCGGCCTGGATGAGCTTGAGCAGGATGTTCTCGACGTCCTCGCCGACGTAGCCCGCCTCGGTGAGGGCCGTGGCGTCGGCGATGGCGAACGGCACGTTGAGCATCTTCGCCAGCGTCTGCGCCAGGTACGTCTTGCCGCAGCCCGTGGGGCCGATGAGCAGGATGTTCGACTTGGCGATGTCGACCGGCTCCTCGACCTTCTTGGCCGGGTCGGAGGCCTGGATGCGCTTGTAGTGGTTGTAGACGGCCACGCTCAGCGCCCGCTTGGCGTCGTCCTGGCCGATGATGTACTGCTCGAGGAAGCTGAAGATCTCCCGCGGCTTGGGCAGCTCGACCAGGCCGAGCTCGCTGGCCTCGGCGAGCTCCTCCTCGATGATCTCGTTGCAGAGGTCGATGCACTCGTCGCAGATGTAGACCCCGGGGCCCGCGATGAGCTTCTTGACCTGCTTCTGGCTCTTCCCGCAGAACGAGCACTTGAGCAGGTCCGCGCCATCGCCAATCCGTGCCACGTGGGGGGCCTCCTCGAGTAGTCCCGCGCGACCGCGCGGATGGGTCCATGGAACACCACTGACGACTCTCTGTCAGCGGGACGAGCGGAGTTGCGGGCGGTGCCCGGCGGCGCGTCCGCAGACGCTGCGACCGGGCACCGCCCGCGACCTCACGCGGAGGTCAGCGCTGAGGCCTTGCGGCTCTCCAGGACCTGGTCGACCAGCCCGTAGTCCCTGGCCTGGTCGGCGGTGAGGATCTTGTCGCGCTCGATGTCGACCTTGATCTGCTCGGCGCTGCGGCCGGTGTGCTTGGCCAGCGTCGTCTCCAGCCAGGAGCGCATGCGCAGCACCTCAGCGGCCTGGATCTCGATGTCGGAGGCCTGGCCGTAGTCGCCGCCGGGGCTGGCCGGCTGGTGGATCAGCACACGGGCGTTGGGCAGCGCGAGGCGCTTGCCGGGACTGCCCGCGGCCAGCAGGACCGCCGCCGCCGAGGCCGCCTGCCCCAGGCAGACGGTCTGGATGTCGGGGCGGATGTACTGCATCGTGTCGTAGATCGCGGTCAGCGCCGTCATCGAGCCGCCGGGGCTGTTGATGTACAGCGTGATGTCGCGGTCGGGGTCCTGCGCCTCCAGGACGAGGAGCTGGGCCATGACGTCGTCCGCGGAGGCGTCGTCGACCTGCACCCCGAGGAAGATCACGCGGTCCTCGAAGAGGCGCGTGTAGGGGTCCTGGCGCTTGAAGCCGTACGCCGTGCGCTCCTCGAACTGCGGGAGGACGTAGCGGGAGGACGGCGCGCCGTGCGGGAAGGTGGGGTTGCTCATCTGCTGGCTCCTGACTCTGCTCGCGTGCTCAGGCCGCAGCCGAGCCGGAGGCGGGCGAGTCGGTGCCGCCGCCCTCCGGCACGTCGGCGGCGCTGCGGATGACGTGGTCGATGAAGCCGTACTCCTTGGCCTCAGCGGCCGTGAACCAGCGGTCGCGGTCGTTGTCCTTGTTGATCTGCTCGATCGTCTGACCGGTCTGCTCAGCGGTGAGCTGGGACAGCGTGCGCTTCATGTTGAGGATCAGCTCGGCCTGGATGGCGATGTCGGACGCGGTGCCGCCGATGCCGCCCGAGGGCTGGTGCATCATGATCCGCGCGTGCGGGGTGGCGTAGCGCTTGCCCTTGGCGCCGCTGGCCAGCAGGAACTGCCCCATGGAGGCGGCCAGGCCCATCGCCACCGTGGCGACGTCGGGCTTGACGTACTGCATGGTGTCGTAGATCGCCATGCCCGCGGTCACCGAGCCGCCGGGGCTGTTGATGTACAGCCAGATGTCGCGGTCGGGGTCCTCGGCGGCCAGCAGCATGAGCTGCGCGCAGATGGCGTTGGCGTTGTCGTCGCGGACCTCCGAGCCCAGCCAGATGATCCGCTCGCGCAGCAGGCGCTGGTAGATGTGCTCGTCGAGCCCCATGGGGGACGAGGGCTGGCTGCGGGCCGTCACGTCGGCAGCCTGGGGTCCGCGCGGCCGGGAATCGCTCACGGGAGTCGCTCTCCATCCGTCTGGGCCGGAAGGCTCCGGCCACCGTCGTGGTCGCCCCCGGTGACGGGTTGGCGACCCTGTCGACCCTAGCGCCGGGCGCGGACGGGGCAGTCCCGGTCTGCGCCCCTGTTCGCCACGAGCGCACGCCACCGGCGGGCCGCCGCTGGGCGGCTGCGGCGCCGTCCCAGACGGGCGCAGGGTGGCCCCGGTCCCGTGGGACGGGACCAGGGCCACCCTGCGCCCGTGCGAGAGGTGGTGGCGGCTCCGCCGGGGCGGAGCGCGGTCAGCGCGCGGTCAGCTCTGCGAGCCGGCGCCCTCGGAGCCCTCGGCGGCCTCCTCGGAGCCAGCGGCCTCGGCGGCCTCGGCCTTCGGCTTGCGCGTGCGCTTGGGCTTGTCCTCCGCGGCGGGCGCCTCGACGCTCTCGGAGCCCTCGGCGGCCTCCTCCGAGCCAGCGGCCGGCTTCTTGGCCCGGGTGCGCTTGGGCTTGTCCTCCGCGGCGGGCGCCTCGGCGTCGGCAGCGCCCTCCTCGGAGCCGGCGGCGTCGGCGGCCGGCTTCTTGGCCCGGGTGCGCTTGGGCTTCTCCTCCGCGGCGGGCGCCTCGGCGTCGGCAGCGCCCTCGGCGACCTGGCCCTCAGCGGCCTCGCCCTCGGCGTCCTCGTCCTCGTCGTCACCGAGGTCGACCGGGTTGCCGGAGGCGTCGGTGACGGTCGCCTTCTCCAGGACCGAGGCCAGCGCCTTGCGGCGGGCGACCTCCTGCACCAGCGCCGGCACCTGGCCGGCCTGGTCCATGGCCTGCGCGAAGGAGTTCGGGTCCATGCCGTAGGCGGGGGCCTGGGCGACGATGTACTCGACCAGCTCCTGCTGGGCGACGCTGACCTGCTCCTGCTCGGCGACGGCGTCCAGGAGGAACTGCGTGCGCAGCACGCGGCGGGTCTCCTCGGTCACCTCGGCGCGGTGCTCGTCGTCCTCCAGGCGGGACTCGTTCTCGAGGTGGCGGTGCACCTCGTCCTCGACCACGCCGTCGGGCACGGGGACCTCGACCTGCTCGAGCAGCGCCTCGAGCACCTTGTCGCGGGCCTGCACGCCCTGGCGGAACACCGCCTCGTCCTCGGCCTTGGAGCGCAGGTCGGCGCGCAGCTCCTCGACGGTCTCGAACTCGCTGGCCAGCTGGGCGAAGTCGTCGTCGAGCTCGGGCAGCTCGCGGACCTTGACCGAGCGCACGACGACGGTGACCTCAGCCGCCTCGCCGGCGTGCTCGCCACCGGCCAGGGTCGTCGTGAAGGAGCGCTCCTCGTCCACCGACGCGCCCTCGAGCGCGTCGTCGATGCCCTCGAGCATCGTGCCGCGCCCCACGACGTAGGTGATGCCCTCGGCGGAGTCGACCTGCTCGCCGTCGATGGAGGCGGTGAGGTCCAGGGTGACCGAGTCCTCGGTCTGGACGGCGCGCTCGACGGGCACGAGGGTGCCGAAGCGGACGCGCAGCTCCTCCAGCTTGGCCTCGACGTCGGCGTCGGTGACCTCGACGTCGTCGACGGTGACGGAGATGGTGGAGAAGTCGGGCAGGTCGATGCTCGGGCGGACGTCGACCTCGGCGGTGAACTTCAGCTCACCGGCGTCGGCGCCCTCCCCGCCCGGGACCTCGGTGATCTCGACGTCGGGCTGGCCCAGCGGGCGCACCGCGCTCTCCTGCACGGCCTGCTGGTAGAAGCCGGGCAGGGCGTCGTTGACGGCCTCCTGGATGACCACGCCGCGGCCGAAGCGCTGGTCGATGACGCGCGGCGGCACCTTGCCGCGGCGGAACCCGGGCACCGAGACCTGACCGGCGATCGACCTGTAGGCCTTGTCGAGGCTCGGCTTCAGCTCGGCGAAGGGCACCTCGACGGTGAGCTTGACCCGCGTCGGGTTGAGGGTCTCGACGTCGCTCTTCACAGCAGGGGTTCTCCAGGTCTTCAGGTGGTCGGGCGGTCCAGCGGTGCGGTCCAGCGGGCGTCCGGAGCGCTGGTGGCCGGCTGGTGCGGGCCTCGCGCGGGCAGCACCGGACCGCGCCGGGCACTGCCGGCCACCATATCGCCGCTCGTCGGGGTACCCGGATTCGAACCGGGGGCCTTCCGCTCCCAAAGCGGACGCGCTACCTGGCTGCGCCACACCCCGTGCCCAGCGGACGGTGTGAAGGCTACGCGCCCGGGGCCGCGCGCCGTGCCGCTACGCTCGTGCCCGCGCCGCCGTCCACGGCCCCGTCTCGCGGGGTGGTGACCGGCGGTGGTGCGGGCGTAGCTCAATGGTAGAGCCCCAGTCTTCCAAACTGGCTACGCGGGTTCGATTCCCGTCGCCCGCTCGAGCAGGTCCTCAGAAGGCGCCAGCAGGTCCTCCGGGGCTCCGCGCCCTGCCCCGCCGCGGCGGCGTCAGGCGAGGAGCACCGCGGCGACCGAGGCGCCGACGGCGACGGCCGTGGCCGCCGCGCCGAGCACCAGCCCGCGCACCGGGCCCGCGAAGCGCGCGGACGTGCGGAACGGCTGCTCGACCACCGCGAGGGTCAGCGCGGCCAGCGGCCCGGCCACGAGGAGCTCGAGCGCCAGCAGCGCCGGCCAGCCCGACAGGCCGAGCGCCTGGCCGGCGAAGACCACGGGCACGTGCCACAGGTACCAGGAGTAGGACGCGCGCCCGGCCCAGCGCACCGGCCGCCACGCCAGCAGCCGGCCCGCGCCGCGGCGCTCGCCGCCCAGTCCCGGGGTGCCCGCGGCGACGACCGCCGCGGTGGCCAGGGTCGGCACGAGGGCCGCCCAGCCGGGGTAGGCCACGCCGCCGGTCCAGGCAGCGCTCGTCAGCACCACCAGCAGCGCCCCCCAGCCCGCGGCCGGCGCCCAGCGCCGCAGCGCGCCACCGCGGCCACCCGCCGCGAGCCGCAGCAGGCGGGGCGTGGCCAGCGCCAGCAGCGCGCCGGTGGCCAGCTGCCAGGCGCGCGTGGGGGTGGCCAGGTAGGCCAGCGCGGGCCAGACGGGCGTCAGCAGCACCGAGCAGGCCAGCGACACCGCGACCACGGCGCCGGCGGCCACCGCCACGGCCCGCCGGACAGAGCTCCCCCGGCGCCGCGCCGCGGCCAGCGCCAGGAGCACCAGCGGCGGCCACAGCAGGTAGAACTGCTCTTCCACCGCCAGCGACCAGTAGTGCAGCAGGGGGCTGGCCTCGGCCTCGCCCGACAGCTGGACGGGGTCGGCCAGTCCGGAGCGCCAGTTCGCCACCTGCAGCGCCGCGGCCAAGCCGTCACGACCGGTGCTGGCGAGCAGCTGCGGCGCCAGCGCCCCCGTGGTCGCCAGCGCGACCACGAGGACGACGACGGCCGCGGGCAGGATCCGGCGCGCCCGGCGGGCGTAGAACGCGGCCAGGCGGACGCTCCCGGTGCGCTCGACCTCGCGCACGAGCAGGCCGGTGATGAGGAAGCCGGAGATGACGAAGAAGACGTCCACGCCCAGGCGCCCTCCGCCGGCACCGGGGACGCCCGCGTGGAAGCAGAGGACCAGGCCGAGCGCCACGGCGCGCAGCCCCTCGACGTCGCCGCGGAAGCCGCTCCCCGCGGCGCCGCCCGGACCCGGCGGCGGCACCGGCACCACGCGGAGGTGGGCGCGGTGGCGCGGGCGGGCGGCCGGTGACAGCTGGTGCACGACATCTCCCCCGATCTACTACTCGCAACGTAGTAGTACATCGGGGGTGACGCCCTTCACGACCGGCGCGGCCGCTGCTCCGGACGGGTGACGGCTACGGGGTGAGCTCCTCCAGGGCGCGGTGACCCGCCTGGTGCACGAGGTGGACCGAGGCCAGCCCCTCCGCCTCCTGGCCACCGCTGCGCACGTGCTGGAGGACCTCGGCGGTGTCCTCCACGGCGTGGCCGCCCGCGGCCACCAGCAGCGCCAGGCACAGCGCCCCGGCGGCCAGCAGCGGACGGCCGCTGGAGGGCCGGCGCGCCAGCAGCGCCCGCACGCGGCGGACGACGTCGCCCTCGCCGCCGGCCAGGGCGACGCTGCCCCACGCCGCCCTGCCCTCGAGCGCCGTGCGCACCAGCCCGGCGCGGGCCACCGCGCGCGCCACGAGCGGGCGGTCACCACCGAGCGCCGCAGCGGCGGCCTCGTCGGCCCACCGCTCGCTGGCGTACCGCACCGCCGCGGGAAGGCCCGCCAGCAGGGGGTCGAGCGCGGCCGACCACGCGGTGGCGGCGCGCAGGAGGTCGTGGTGGTCGTGCAGGTGGGCGCGCTCGTGGGCCAGCAGGGCCGCCTGCTCCTCACCGGGCAGGGCCTCCAGCAGGGCCCGGGACACCACGACGCGTCCTCCCCGGCTGGGCAGGGCGAAGGCCTCCGCGCCGTCGTCGACGACCACGACGCCCCCGACCCGCCCGCCCAGGCGGGCGCACAGGTCGTCAGCCGCCCGCAGGGCCAGCGCGCGGCGCCGGTGCAGCGCAGCGGCGCGCAGCGCACCGGCCAGCAGCACGGCCACGGCCACCAGCGAGGCCTGCTGCGGCACCGGCACGTGGTGGGCGAGGCGGCCCGCGTCGTACGCGGCCCGGGCGGCGACCGCGGGCAGCTGGGCGACCAGCACGACCAGGTGCAGCAGCAGCACCAGCGCGGTGGTCAGGGCGCAGCCGACGGCGCACGCGGCGAGCACCACCGTGGCGGCCCGGGGCGGGCACCGGCGCGCCACCGCCGGGGCTCCCAGCGCGAGCAACAGGCTGGCGACCAGGGGCGCCTGCAGGGCGTAGACCACCGCCTGCGGCCTCAGCCGCGCCGCTCGGCGTCGCGCAGGAGCCGCTCGAGCACGGGCACGTCCTCCGGGGCGAGGTCGCCGACGAAGCGGGCCAGCACCGCCTCGCGGCGCTCGCTGGACTCCAGGGTCCGGCGCATCCGCGCCGCGGCGACCTCGGTGGCGTCGGCCACCCGGTAGCGGTGCGCCCGCCCGTCGCGCTCGCGCAGCACCAGGCCCTTCTCGTGCAGGCGCGCCAGGGTGGTCATCACCGTGGTGTAGGCGAGGTCCCCGGCCAGGCGCTCGCGCACCTCCGCGGGGGTGGCGGGGGCTCCTGCGGCGCCCAGGGCCGCGAGCACCTCCCGCTCGAGGTCACCTCGCCCGCGCCGCGCGCCTGCCGTCACCACACCGCCATCATGCCTGCTCAGCGGCCCAGTCCTCCAGTGGGACGACCTGCGTGGTCGGCCCGTCCAGGCTGGCGGCGTCGAGCAGCGCCTCGAGAGAGGCGATCAGCTGCTCCGTCGCGGTGTCCACGTCGGCGAGGTTGTCGGGCGCGCGGGGACCTGTCCACCGAGCAGCACTCCGACCGGGCGACGCGGTCACCGGCGCGGGCGCGGACCCTCCCCCGAGCGGACGCCGCGGGGGCACGGGCCGTCACGGGCCGCAGCCCCCGGGCGAGCACCCGGCCCGGACCGGGACCGGCCCCGCAGCCGCCGCGGGGCTCCGCGGGGGACCTGGAGGGCCGACCTGCCCCGCGGACCCCGTACCATCGGGCCCGACCATCCCGAGCGGCCGAGAGACCTGGCTCAGCGACGCCGCAGCAACCACCCGAGGTGCTCCCTCGGACCGGTGCTACCGCCAGGACCGATGGAGGCCGTCGTGTCCAGCGCCGTCAGCGCACCCTCGCGCACCCGCACCGGGGCCGCCGCCCAGCCCCCGCACCCCTCGGCAGCCGGTGGGGCCGGCTCGCCGGTCCCCGTCCGGCTGGAGGGGGTCGGCCGCCGCTTCGGGGACCACGTCGTCCTGGAGGGCGTGGACCTCGACGTCGCCGCAGGAGAGGTGGTGGCCCTGCTGGGCCCCTCCGGGTGCGGCAAGTCGACGCTCCTGCGCGCGGTCGCCGGCCTGGACTCCCCCGACGCCGGCCGGGTGCTGCTCGACGGCGGCCCGGTGCGCGACCACGACCCCCGCTGCGCCGTCGCCTTCCAGGAGCCGCGCCTGCTGCCGTGGCGCACCCTCGCCGGCAACACCGCCCTGGGGCTGCCGCGCGGCACCCCGGCGCAGGAGGGCCGCGAGCGCGTGGCGGCCCTGCTCGACGTCGTCGGCCTGTCGCGCTTCGCCGGCCACCGGCCGCGCAGCGTCTCAGGAGGCATGGCGCAGCGCGCCGCCCTGGCGCGGGCGCTGGCCCGCCGCCCGGGCGTGCTGGTCCTGGACGAGCCCTTCGCCGCGCTCGACGCGCTGACGCGCCTGACGATGCAGGACCTCCTGCTGGAGGTGCTGGCGGCCACGCCCACCACCGTCCTGCTCGTCACCCACGACGTCGACGAGGCCCTCCACCTGGCTGACCGCGTCGTCGTCCTGGGCCGCCCGGAGGGCGCTGCCCCCGAGGCCGGGGCGGGGGTGCTGCGCACCACCGCCGTGCAGGTGGCGCACCCCCGCGACCGCGGTGACGCCCACCTGGCCGCGCTGCGCGCCGAGCTGCTCGAGCTGCTCGGGGTCCCCCGGGCCTGAGCCCGGCACGGTCCCCGCCCCCGCCGCGCGCCGCGGCCCTCGCACCACCCCTCGCAGCACCCCTGACCCGTCCCTGCCCCTGACCCACCCCGTGCCCGCCCGCACCTCGACGGACCTCCGGAGGCCCCCCGTGCCCAGCCCCGCCCTGCCCGCCCACCCCTCCCGCCGCTCCCTGCTGGGGCTGCTCGCCCTGGCCCCGCTCGGCGCCGCCGGCCTCGCCGCGTGCGCCCAGGGCGAGGACGCCTCCGGCGCGGCGCCCGCCGCGGCCGCGGGCAGCGCCTCCTCCTCGGGGAGCCAGCAGGCGCGCACCCTCACCCTCGACTTCGCCACCTACAACCCGCTGAGCCTGGTCATCAAGGACCAGGGCTGGCTGGAGTCCGAGCTCGGCGGCCAGGGCGTCACCGTGGAGTGGGTGCAGTCCGCGGGCTCCAACAAGGCCAACGAGTTCCTCCGCAACGGCAACATCCAGGTCGGCTCCACCGCGGGCGCGGCCGCGCTGCTCGCCCGCTCCAACGGCTCGCCCATCAAGACCATCGACGTCTTCAGCCAGCCGAACTGGTCCGGCGTGGTGGTCGGGAAGGACTCCCCCATCACCGGCGTCGCGGACCTGCGCGGCAAGCGGGTTGCCGCCACCACCGGCACCGACCCCTACTTCTTCCTCGTGCAGGCGCTCGGCACGGCGGGGCTGACGACCTCCGACATCACGCTGGAGAACCTCCAGCACGCTGACGGACGCGCCGCGCTGGACGCCGGCAACGTGGACGCCTGGGCGGGCCTGGACCCGATCATGGCCGCCGCGCAGGCGGAGAGCGGCGCGAAGATCGTCTACGACAACATCGCCTTCAACTCCTACGGCGTCCTGAACGCCCGCGAGGACTTCCTGGCCGAGTCCCCCGACCTGGCCCAGGCGGTCGTCAACGCCTACGAGAAGGCCCGGGCGTGGGTGCCGGCCAACCTCGAGGCCGCCACCGCCCTCCTCGCCGAGGTCGCCGGCATCGACCCGCAGGTGGCCGCGACCACCCTGGGGCGCACGAAGCTCGACATCTCCCCCGTCCCCGGCACCACGCAGGCGGCGGTGCTGGAGAAGATCGGCCCGCTCTTCGTGGCCAACGGCGACGTGGCCGACCAGGCCACGGTGGACGCCGCCCTGGAGAGCCTGTTCGACCCGACCTACGCCCAGCAGGCGGACCCCTCGTGAGCGCCGACCCCTCGACGCTGGACGGGCGCAGCGCACAGGCCCGCGGCCTGGGCGGCTCCGGGGACCCCTCAGCGCCGCGCACCCGGCGCAGCGGGCCGGGGACGCGCCGGCGCATCTCGCCGTGGTGGGGCGCGCTGCCGCCGCTGGCGCTGCTCGGGCTCTGGCAGCTGCTGGTGGCGCTGCAGGTCTACCCCCCGGTGAACCTGCCCGCGCCCGCGGCCGTGGTGCGCGCCGCCGGCGACCTGTGGGAGCGGGGGCTGCTCCAGCAGCACATCGCCATCTCCACGCAGCGCGTGCTCCTCGGCTTCGCCGCGGGCGCGGCGGTCGGCCTCGCCGTCGGCTCCCTGGTCGGGCTGTCGCGCTGGGCCGACGCGCTGCTGCACCCGACCATCGGCGGGCTGCGCGCCGTCCCGTCCCTGGCGTGGGTGCCGCTGCTGGGCATCTACGTGGGCCTGGGCGAGCCGCCCAAGGTCATCCTCATCGCCATCGGGGCCTTCTTCCCCGTCTTCACCACCACGGCCTCCGCGCTGCGCCACGTGGACGCGCAGCTGGTCGAGGCGGGCCGGGCCTACGGGCTGCGCGGGCTGTCCCTGCTGGCCCAGGTGCAGCTGCCCGCGGCCGTCCCGGCGGTGCTGGCCGGGTTGCGGCTGGCACTGGCGCAGGCCTGGCTCTTCCTCGTGGCGGCCGAGCTCATCGCCTCCTCGATCGGCCTGGGCTTCCTGCTCACCGAGAGCGGCAACAACGGCCGCACCGACAGGATCTTCCTGGCGATCATCACGCTCGCGGTGCTGGGCAAGCTCAGCGACGCCGTGGTCGGCCTCTTCGAGAGGTGGGCGCTGCGGCGGTGGGCGTGAGCCCTCACCCGGTCGCCGCGGCGGCAGCGGCGGCAGCGGCGACGACGGCGCCGGCCAGGCGAAGCGCGTCCGCGCGGCGCAGCCGGCGCACCAGCGGCTGCGAGCGGCCCTGCGCGGCCAGCCGCCCGTGGGCCGGCCCGGCCGCCGTCGCCGTGACCAGCACGACGACGACGACCGCGCCCACCGAGACGAGCGCCGCCGCACTGCGCGGACCCGCGAGCAGCACCCACGCGCAGGCGAGCGCCAGCAGCCCGTACACGAGGCCGACCACGGGCGTGATCCGCCGGCGGTGCGCGTCGTGCGCGAGGCGCCACCGGACGGCGGCGCGCTCGTCGTCGTCGTCACCGACCGCCAGCAGCGCCGGGTAGACCAGCGCGGTCACCACCAGCTGGAACCCCAGGTGCAGCGCGGTGGCCGCCACCAGCAGCACGAGCCCCGCACCCTGCGCCCCAGCGACCACACCCCACCCTCGCCCCTGGACCCCGCTCCCGCCCGGAGGACCCGCCCTGATGACCCAGCCGCAGCCCGTGAGCGCCACCCTGACCACCCTGCTGGCCGAGGAGCGCACCTTCCCCGCCCCGCAGGGCCTCGCCCGGGCGGCCAACCTCGACGCCGCCACCGCCGAGGAGTGGCACCGGCGCGGTGAGGAGGACCCGGAGGCCTTCTGGGCCGAGCAGGCGGCGCACCTGGACTGGGACACCCCGTGGCACACCGTGCTGCAGTGGTCCCCACCGCGGTTCGGCGACGGCGCTGACCCCACCGACCCGCTGGCGGAGCTGTCGGTGCCGTCGGCGCGCTGGTTCGACGGCGGCACGCTCAACGCCGCCGTCAACTGCCTGGACCGGCACGTGGCCGCGGGCCACGGCGACCGGGTGGCCACGCACTTCGAGGGCGAGCGCGGCGACACCCGCACGACCACCTACGCCGACCTGCTCGCCGAGGTCAGCCGCGCTGCCAACGCCCTGACGGCGCTCGGCGTGGAGCCGGGTGACCGCGTGGTGCTCTACCTGCCGGTCATCCCCGAGACCCTGGTGACGGTGCTGGCGTGCGCGCGGATCGGGGCGGTGCACTCCCTCGTCTTCGGCGGCTTCTCGGCGGAGGCGCTGCGGTTCCGGGTGGCGGACACAGCCGCCAAGGTGGTGGTGGCCACCGACGGGCAGTTCCGCCGCGGGAAGGCCGTGCCGGTCAAGGCCGCTGTCGACGAGGCGGTCGCCGGCCTCGACCACGTCGAGCACGTGCTCGTGGTCCGCCGCACCGGTGAGGAGGCCTACGCCGGGGAGCCCATCCCGTGGACCGACGGGCGCGACGTGTGGTGGCACGAGACCGTCGACGTCGCCGAGCCGGTCCACGAGGCCGTGGCCTTCCCCGCCGAGCACCCGCTCTTCATCATCTACACCTCCGGCTCGACGGGCCGGCCGAAGGGCCTGCTGCACACCACCGGCGGCTACCTCACCCACGCCCGGTACGCGCACTGGGCGCACTTCGACGCCCACCCCGAGACCGACGTCCACTGGTGCACCGCCGACCTCGCGTGGGTGACGGCGCACACCTTCGCGATCTACGGGCCGCTGCTCAACGGCGTCACGCAGGTGGTGTACGAGGGCGTGCCCGACTTTCCCGCCCCGGGGCGGCACTTCGAGATCATCGAGAAGCACCGGGTCACCACGTACTACACCGCGCCGACGCTGGTGCGGACGTGCATGACGTGGGGCGACGACGTGCCAGCCCGCTACGACCTGTCGAGCCTGAAGCTGCTCGGCAGCGTCGGGGAGCCCATCAACCCCGAGGTGTGGGTGTGGTTCCGCGAGCACGTGGGCGGGGGCAGCGCGCCCGTCGTCGACACCTGGTGGCAGTCCGAGACCGGCGCCACGGTGGTCGCTCCCCTGCCGGGGGCGACCACGCTGAAGCCCGGCTCGGCCACCCGCCCGCTGCCCGGCCTGGACGCCGCCGTCGTCGACGACACCGGCCGCGAGGTGGAGCCCGGGCAGGGCGGCTGGCTGGTGGTCCGCAGGCCGTGGCCGGGGATGGCCCGCACGGTGTGGGGCGACCCGGAGCGCTACCGCGACGCCTACTGGCGCCAGTTCGCCGTGCAGGGCTTCTACGCCGCCGGTGACGGCGCACGCTACGACGCCGACAGGTACCTGTGGCTGCTCGGGCGCCTGGACGACGTCGTCAACGTCTCCGGGCACCGCCTCTCGACCACCGAGGTGGAGTCGGCGCTGGTGGCGCACCCCGACGTCGCCGAGGCCGGAGTGGTGAGCGTCGCCGACGAGCTGACCGGCCAGGCGGTGGCGGCCTTCGTCATCCCCTCCACGCGGTCGGTGCTGGACGACGGCGACGCGCACCCCGCGCTCGAGGCCGCGCTGCGCGCCCAGGTGGCCACCGTCATCGGGCCGGTGGCCAAGCCGAAGCACGTCGTGGTGGTCCGCGACCTGCCCAAGACCCGCAGCGGCAAGATCATGCGGCGCATCCTCGGCGACCTGCTCGAGGGGCGGGCGCCGGGTGACACGACGTCGCTCGCCGACGAGCGCGCCGTCGACGCCGTCCGCGACGGCATCCAGCGCCGCCAGACCCGCCCGAGCTGACCCACCCCCTCCCCCTCAGCGACGACCAAGGACGTGAGCGCCACATCCCCTCGCCCGACCGTCGGTGGACGTGGCGCGGGGTCCCTTGATCGTCGCGGAGGGGGAGGACGGACAGGCCCCAGGACAGCCAGAGAGAGGATGGACGCATGAGCCAGGACACCCCCGGCGGCGCCGCCGTGAACCCCGAGGCGGCCGGCCAGGACGCCACCCCGCAGACCGTGCCCGGCGCGGTCTCCCCCGACCCGCTCACCGAGCGCCCCAGCGGCGAGCGCGCCTGGGGGTTCCGCACCCGGTCGCTGCACGCCGGCGGGACCCCCGACTCGGCGACCGGCGCGCGCGCCGTCCCGATCTACCAGTCGACGTCGTTCGTCTTCGAGGACACCGCCGACGCCGCCAACCTCTTCAGCCTGCAGAAGTACGGCAACATCTACAGCCGTCTGGCCAACCCCACGGTCGCGGCGTTCGAGGAGCGCATCGCGTCGCTGGAGGGCGGCATCGGCGCGGTGGCCACCGCCTCCGGCATGAGCGCGGAGTTCATCACCCTGGCCGCGCTGGCCGGTGCTGGCGACCACGTCGTCGCCAGCTCGCAGCTCTACGGCGGGACGGTGACGCTGCTCGACGTGACGCTGCGCCGCTTCGGCGTCGACACGACGTTCGTGGCCGGCACCGACCCCGCCGACTACGCCGCCGCGATCACCGACACGACCAAGGCCGTCTACACCGAGGTGGTGGCCAACCCCTCCGGCGAGGTCGCCGACCTCGAGGGCCTGGCCGAGGTGGCGCACGCCGCGGGAGTGCCGCTCGTCGTCGACGCGACGCTCACCCCGCCCTACCTGGTCCGCCCGATCGAGCACGGCGCCGACATCGTCATCCACTCCGCGACGAAGTTCCTCGGCGGCCACGGCACCACCCTGGGCGGCGTCGTCGTCGAGTCGGGGCGCTTCGACTGGGGCAGCGGCCGCTTCCCGCAGATGACCGAGCCAGTGCCGAGCTACAACGGCATCCGCTGGTGGCAGAACTTCGGCGAGTACGGGTTCCTCACCAAGCTGCGCTCGGAGCAGCTGCGCGACACCGGCCCGTCGCTGTCCGCGCAGTCGGCGTTCCAGCTGCTGCAGGGCGTGGAGACCCTCGCCCCGCGCATGGAGGAGCACCTGCGCAACGCCCGCGGCGTGGCCGAGTGGCTCGAGGCCGACTCCCGCGTCGCGTGGGTCAACTGGGCCGGGCTGCCCTCCCACGTCCACCACGAGCGCGCGAAGAAGTACCTGCCGCTCGGCCCGAGCTCGGTGTTCTCCTTCGGGGTGGCGGGCGACCGCGAGGCCGGGCGCCGCTTCATCGAGGCCGTGCAGCTCGCCTCGCACCTGGCCAACGTCGGCGACACCCGCACGCTCGTCATCCACCCGGCGTCCACCACGCACCAGCAGCTGAGCGCCGAGCAGCTCGAGGCCGGGGGCGTGAAGCCGGAGCTGGTGCGCATCTCCGTCGGGCTCGAGGACCTCGACGACATCCTCTGGGACCTCGACCAGGCCCTGACCGCCGCCGTGAAGGAGGGCTGACGCATGACGCTCACCGTGGACACCACTCGCACGTGGGTGGGCCCGACCGCCCCCGAGCGCCTCGCGCTGCTGCGCGAGGCGAAGAGCATCGCCATCGTCGGCGCCTCGGAGAACCAGGCCCGCGCCAGCTTCTTCGTGGCGACGTACCTGCTCTCCAGTTCCCCGTACGACGTCTACTTCATCAACCCGCGCGCGACGGAGATCCTCGGGCGCCCGGTCTACCCGAGCCTGGCGGACCTGCCCGTGGTGCCCGACGTCGTGGACGTCTTCCGCCGCCACGAGGACCTGCCGAGCGTGCTCGACGAGGTGCTGCAGCTGAAGGAGACCAGGGGCGGGGGCACCTCGCCGAGCGTCCTCTGGCTCCAGCTGGGCTCGTGGCACGAGGAGGTCGCCCGGCGGGCCGAGGAGGCCGGGATCTCCGTGGTCATGGACCGCTGCGTGAAGATCGAGCACGCCCGCTTCCACGGCGGGCTGCACCTCGCCGGCTTCGACACCGGAGTCATCTCCAGCCGCCGGCAGATCCGCGCCTGATCGAGCGTTGCACCGCGGGGGACGGCGCTCAGCACCGCAGCGCCGTCCCCCGCTGCGCCACCACCCCACCAGCTGCTCCCGCGGACCGTCCGGGGGCGCACCGCTCCACCACCGACCCGGAGGTCGCCCGTGCTCCGCCGCTCCCCCCTCGTCCTGCTCGCCGCCGCCGCCGCGCTGGCCCTGTCCTCCTGCGGTGGTGGCTCCCCGGCTGACGGCATCGTCAGCGGCAGCAGCAGCGCTGCGCCGTCGGGCTCGGCGTCCGGCACGGGCGCCGTGCTGCGCGTGGCTTCCGAGGGCACCTACGCGCCGTTCACCTACCACGACCAGGAGGACGGCGGCAAGCTGACCGGCTACGACGTGGACGTCATCACCGCCGTCGCCGACCGGATGGGTGTGCAGGTCGAGTTCACCGACGTCACGTGGGACGCGATCTTCGCCGGCCTCGAGGCCGGCCGCTACGACGTCATCGCCAACCAGGTCACCGTGAACCCCGAGCGCCAGGCGCTGTACGACTTCTCCACCCCGTACACGACCTCCACCGGGGCCATCATCACCCGCGCCGACGACACCTCGATCACCTCTGTGGCCGACCTGGCCGGGAAGACGACCGCCCAGTCGCTGACCAGCAACTGGGCCCAGGTCGCCACCGACGCCGGTGCCACCGTCGAGGGTGTGGAGGGCTTCGCGCAGGCGGTGACGCTGCTCAAGCAGGGCCGTGTCGACGCCACCGTCAACGACGACCTCGCCGCCCTCGACTACCTCAAGACCACCGGCGACACCTCGGTGAAGATCGCCGGGAGCACCCCCGACACCAGCCAGCAGGCGTTCGCCCTGGCCAAGGGGTCGGAGCTGACGCCCGAGGTCGACGAGGCGCTGGCCGAGCTCAAGGCCGACGGGACGCTCGCGGAGATCTCCCAGAAGTACTTCGGCGAGGACGTCTCCCAGTGACGGCCGCCGCCCCCGGCGGGTGGTGACCCGGTGGTCGACTGGGAGCTGGCGCGCACCTCGGCGTGGCCCCTGCTGCAGGGGCTGCTGCTCGGCACCATCCCGCTGACCGCGGCGTCGTTCGCCATCGGGCTCACGATCGCCGTCGTCGTCGCCCTCATGCGGCTGTCGCCGGTGCGGCTCGTCTCCGGTGTCGCGCGCGTCTACGTCTCGGCGATCCGCGGCACCCCTCTGCTGGTGCAGCTCTTCATCGTCTTCTACGCCCTGCCCTCGCTGGGCCTGACGATCGACCCGTGGCCGAGCGCGATCCTCGCGCTGAGCCTGAACGTGGGCGGGTACGCCTCCGAGGTGGTCCGCAGCGCCATCCTCTCGGTGCCGCGGGGGCAGTGGGAGGCCGCCGCGACCGTCGGCATGGGCTACGGGACGACGCTGCGCCGCGTGGTGCTCCCCCAGGCCTCCCGCCTGGCCGTGCCACCGCTGAGCAACACGCTCATCTCGCTGCTGAAGGACACGTCCCTGGTGTCGGTGGTGACGGTGACGGAGCTGTTCCGGGTGGCGCAGTTCATCGCGGCCCCGACCTACCAGTTCCTCACCCTCTACTCGATGGCCGCCGTCTACTACTGGGTGGTCTGCGTGGGACTGTCAGCCGTCCAGGACCGGCTCGAGGCCCTTCTGAACAGGTACGTGACCGCATGAGCGCCCCGCTGCTCGAGGCCACGGGGCTGGAGAAGAGCTTCGGGAAGACCCGTGTGCTGCGCGGGGTCGACCTGTCGGTGCCGGCCGGGACCGTGAGCGTCCTCATCGGTCCGTCAGGCTCCGGCAAGACGACCGTGCTGCGCTGCCTCAACGCCCTGGAGCGCCCCGAGGCCGGCGCCGTGCGGATCAGCGACGTCTCGGTCGACTTCGCCGGGCTGCCGCAGCAGGGGCGGCGCGCTGCGCAGCGCGCCGAGGCCCGGCTGCGGGCCCAGAGCGGCATGGTCTTCCAGGCCCACCACCTCTTCCCCCACCGCACCGTGCTGGAGAACCTCCTCGAGGGCCCGGTCGTGGTGCAGGGGCGTCCGCGCGAGGAGGCCCGCGCCGAGGCGCTGGTGCTGCTCGAGCGCGTGGGCCTGGCGGGCCGGGAGGACGCGCTGCCCTCCCAGCTGTCCGGCGGTCAGCAGCAGCGCGTGGGCATCGCCCGGGCGCTTGCGATCCGCCCGCAGGTGGTGCTCTTCGACGAGCCGACCTCCGCGCTCGACCCGGAACTGGTCGGCGAGGTGCTCGCCGTCATGCGAGACCTGGCCGAGGGCGGGACGACGATGGTCGTGGTCACGCATGAGATCCGCTTCGCCCAGCAGGTCGCCGACCAGGTCCTCTTCCTCGACGGCGGCGTGGTCGCCGAGCGCGGGCCAGCGGCCCAGGTGATCGCCGACCCGCGTGAGGAGCGCACCCGCCGCTTCCTGCGCCGCCTGCTCGAGCCGCTCTGACGAGCGGCGGGGTGGCGAGCGCCCATGATCACGGCCACCCGCCGTGATCATGGGTCTGCGCCACCTTCGACAGGCGGCACCCGCTCCCAGCGGGTAGTTCTTCGGGGGTGGCTGAAGACACCGACACGACCCCCGACCTCACCCGCGGCGTCCGCCTGGGCGACCTGCCCCTGGACGGCGTCCTCGCCGGCGCCCTCGGAACGGGCGACGACGCCGAGCAGGTCCTGCTGACCCGCTACGTCGACGACGGCGGCGAGCAGCGCGTCACCGCGCTGTCCGCGACCTGCACCCACGTCGGTGCGCCGCTGGCGAAGGGCCTGCGCACCGGGGACCTCGTGCGCTGCCCCTTCCACCACGCCTGCTTCGACCTGCGCACCGGCGAGGCGCTGCTCGCTCCCGCCTACCAGCCGCTGACCCGGTACGCCGTGGAGGTCGAGGGCAGCGGGGAGGAGGCCGTCGTCCGCGTGACGGGGCGGGCCGGCGCGCCGGCGCCCGGGCCGGAGGCCGCCGGCACCAGCGGCGACGGGGCGCTGGACCGCGTCGTCGTCGTCGGCGGGGGCGCGGCGGGATTCGCGGCGGTGGAGCGGCTGCGCCGCGAGGGCTACGCGGGTGAGCTGGTGCTCGTCTCGGCCGAGCCGCACCCGCCCATCGACAGGACCCAGCTCAGCAAGTTCTACCTCGCCGGCGCCAAGCCCAAGGACGCGCTGCCGCTGCTGGCCCGCGAGTGGTACGACCAGCACGGCGTGGAGCTGCGCCTGGGCAGCGAGGCGACGGTGCTGGACACCGACCAGAAGCGCCTGACGGTGCGCGCCGGCGACGGCGCCACGACGGTGCTCGGCTACGACGCGCTGGTGCTCGCGCCCGGCTCGGAGCCGGTCAGGCCCGACCTGCCCGGCTTCAGCCGCGACGACGTGCGCCTGCTGCGCACCCTGGAGGACGCCGACGCGCTGCTGGCCGCCGTGGGTGACGCCCCCGAGCAGCGCCGCGCCGTGGTGCTCGGCGCCGGCTTCATCGGCCTGGAGGCGGCCGCGGTGCTGCGCGAGAAGGGCGTGGACGTCACCGTCGTGGCCACCTCCGAGGTGCCGCTGGCCCGCCAGATGGGCGAGGACGTGGGCCGGGCCGTCCGCGCCGCGCACGAGGCGGAGGGCGTCATCTTCGTCACCGGCCGCGCCGTGCGCTGGAACGACGGGGTGCTCGAGCTGGAGGACGGCACCAGGGCCCCGGCCGAGGGCCGCGCGGACCTGCTCGTGGTGGGCACGGGCGTCACGCCACGGCTCGACCTCGCCCGCCGCGCCGACCTCGAGCTCGCCGACGACGATGAGGGTGGCGGCGTGGTGGTCGACGCCCGCGGGCGCACGTCGGCGGACGGCGTGTGGGCCGCCGGTGACGTGGCCGCCTGGCCCGACGCCACCACCGGCCGGCGCCGGCGGGTGGAGCACTGGGCGCAGGCGCAGCGGCAGGGCGCCGCGGCGGCCCTCGACGTCCTCGGCCGCAGCCAGGACGGCGGCCTGGCGGAGCCGGCCTTCTTCTGGACCAAGCAGTTCAGCCGCCAGTACCGACTGGCCGGCGAAGTTCCGGACCTGTCCGGCGGCGAGGGCAGCGGCAGCGCAGAGGTCGACGGCTCGCTGGCCGGCGGCGACGCCGTGGTCCGCTACCGCGACGCCGACGGCCGGGTCACCGCCGTGGCCGGCGTGGGCCGGGACCTCGAGGTGCTCCGCCTGGAGGAGGAGCTCCTGCGCCCCTGACCCCCGCCCCCTCGTGATCATGGGCGTGCGCCCCCCCGCGGGGGGGGGGGGCGCCCCCAAGAACGCGCCGGGGGGGGGGGAGGGGGGGGGGGCCCGGGGGGGCCCGGGGGGGGCGA
>NZ_JBQXXG010000021.1:0-60223 GCF_052644995.1 Quadrisphaera sp. KR29 | reverse complement strand
CGCGGGTGGCAGGCGGAGCTGCGGGCCCACGGGATCGAGCCGGGGAGGCTCGAGCACGGCGACTGGTCAGGTGGCAGCGGCTACGAGATCGGCCGCGAGATGGTCGCCCAGGGCCTGCCCGGCGCCGTCTTCATCGCGTCGGACCTCATGGCGCTGGGGTTCATCCGGGCCGTCCACGAGGCGGGCCTGTCGGTGCCCGGCGACGTCTCCGTCGTGAGCTTCGACGACAACGAGTTCGCGCCGCAGGTGCACCCGCCCCTGACCACGGTCCGCCAGTCGTTCGGCGTGGTGGGCTCGCGGTGCATGGAGATCCTGCTGGCCCTCATCGCCGGTCACGACGTCGACACGACGCCGGCCGTCCCCGAGCTCGTGGTCCGGCAGTCGGCCCGACGCGTCTGACGCCTCGTCCGGCGCACTGCCCGACCACTGCGCGCTGGCGCTGCGACGGGTGCAGGCGAACGTTCGCCCGAAACGCTTGACGCGGTGGAGGGCGAACGTTCACACTCAAGACACCGGTCAAGCAGCGGTGCTGACGGATGAGGAGCGGGAACCGCGTCGGTGCGGTGGTCCTGGCCTCCGCCGCCGGGAGACGACGCCGTGTGCGCCACGTGGACGTGGCGCGCACACCAGCCATGCAGGAGGACGCCGCGATGCGCATCGGGCACCACACCATCACCTGGGGAGGGGTCGTCGGGCACCCGGCCGGCGTCACCAGCATCAAGGACCTGCACTACCTGTCGTACGGGTCCGTCATCGAGGCCGTGCGTGAGATCGGAGCCGTCGGCTACGAGGGCACCGAGGTCTTCGACGGGAACCTCGCAGCCCTCGCCCACACCCCGGAGCTCCTGCTCGACGCGCTGGCGGAGGCCCAGGTCGAGCTCGTCAGCGTCTACGCGGGCGCCAACTTCGTCTACGCCGACGTCCTGCCCGACGAGATGGCCCGCCTGCGCCGCGCCTGCGAGCTGGCGCAGCGCTTCGGGGCCTCGCGACTGGTGGTCGGCGGCGGTGCTCGGCGTGTCTCGGGGACCACCGAGGCCGACTACGACCGCCTCGGCGCCGCGCTCGACGCCGTCGACGACCTCGCCGCCGACCACGGCCTGGAGGCCAGCTACCACCCCCACCTGTCGACGATCGTGGAGTCGCCGTCGGAGCTGGAGGCGCTCATGGGGCGCACCCGGATCGGCTTCTGCCCCGACACCGCGCACCTCGCCGCCGGTGGAGGCGACCCCGCCGCCCTGGTCCGGCGCTACCCGGACCGGCTCAAGCACGTGCACCTCAAGGACATCGACCTGGGAACGGGGACCTTCCTGCCCCTCGGTCAGGGAGACCTCAACCTGGCCGACGTCCTCGCCGCCGTCGTCGAGGCCGGCTACGACAGCTGGCTCGTGGTCGAGCTGGACTCCACCGAGGGGTCACCGCAGGAGGCCGCCGCCGCGAGCCTCGCCCACCTGCGCGAGCTGCTCGGTCAGCTGCCCGCCCGCCCCGCCGCCTGACGCCCCGCCGCACCACCTCCACCCCCACCCCCACCCCCACCCCCCTCGCGACCGGAAGGTCTTCGCCATGCCCACGTCAGTCCTGCAGCGCCGCCTCGGTGCCGTCGCCCGCCGCACTGCCCTGCCCGCTGCGCTGTGCGTCCTGCTCACCGCGTGCAGCGCCGCCGGCACCAGCGCCTCGGCTCCCGAGGGCGAGGTCGACCAGTCCTTCCTCGAGCAGGTGGACGCCTCGCTCGCCGACGTCGAGTCGCAGGTCCTCAGCACCGGCCCGAACGGCGAGGAGCCGGCGAGCGCCGACGCCGCGGAGCTCACCGACGCCCAGGTGGAGCAGGTCAAGGCGCTGGGGGCCTCGGCCGCCATCGCCATGCACTACGCCGGCGACGACTGGTCCACCTCGCAGATCAAGGGCCTGAAGGACGAGTTCGGGCGCCTCGGCATCGAGGTCGTCTCGACCACCGACGCCGACTTCGACCCCGCGCAGCAGGTCTCCGACATCGAGAACGCCATGACCCGCCAGCCCGACGTCCTGGTCTCCCTGCCCACCGACCCGGTGGCCACCGCCGGCGCCTACCGGGCTGCGGCGCAGGCCGGCACGAAGCTCGTCTTCATGGACAACGTCCCGCAGGGCTTCGTCGCCGGCCAGGACTACGTCTCGACCGTCTCGGCCGACAACTACGGCAACGGGGTCATCTCCGCGCACCTCATGGCGCGTGCGCTCGGTGGGAAGGGGACGATCGGGCTGATCTTCCACGAGGCCGACTTCTTCGTCACCAAGCAGCGCTACCAGGGCTTCAAGGAGACGATCGCGAAGGACTACCCCGACATCGAGGTGGTGGCCGAGCAGGGCATCGCCGGCCCCGACTTCGCCGGTGACGCCCAGACCGCGGCCGCGGCCATGCTCAGCCAGAACCCCGACCTCGACGGCCTCTGGGCGGTGTGGGACGTGCCCGCCGAGGGCGTGCTCGCCGCGGCGCGCGCCGCCGGCCGGGACGACCTCAAGGTGGCCACGCAGGACCTCGGCCTGAACGTCGGCATCGCCCTGGCCCAGGACCGCAACGTCGTGGGGCTCGGCGCTCAGCGCCCCTACGAGCAGGGCGTCACGGAGGCGCGCCTGGCGGCGCTGAGCCTGCTCGGCGAGCAGGTGCCCGCGTACGTCGCCCTGCCGTCCCTGGGCGTGACCCACGACAACGTGCTGGACGCGTGGAAGACCGTGTACTCCGAGGACGCCCCCGCCCAGCTGCGCGACTCTTTCGCCGGCTGATGTCCCCACTGGTGTCCACGGCCGCGCCCGCCGTGCGGATGCACGGCATCCACAAGTCCTTCGACGCGGTGCGGGTGCTCACCGACGTCGACTTCGAGGTCAGCCGCGGCGAGGTGCACGCCCTTGCCGGCGGCAACGGCGCCGGGAAGTCCACGCTGATGAAGATCCTCCAGGGGGTCTACACCAAGGACGCCGGCCAGATCCTCGTCGACGGCCGCGAGGTCGACATCCGCAGCACCCACGACGCGCGGGCCGCGGGCATCGGCATGGTGTTCCAGGAGTTCAGCCTGGTCCCGACCCTGACCGTGGCGCAGAACATCTTGCTCGGCGTGGAGCCGCGCACCGGCGGGCTCATCCGGGACCGGGAGGCCG
The DNA here is from genome assembly GCF_052644995.1 of Quadrisphaera sp. KR29. Taxonomy (NCBI): domain Bacteria; kingdom Bacillati; phylum Actinomycetota; class Actinomycetes; order Kineosporiales; family Kineosporiaceae; genus Quadrisphaera; species Quadrisphaera sp. KR29. Next base: position 57,097 of record NZ_JBQXXG010000021.1, on the reverse strand, counting down.
AGTCCCGGGCGCGGGAGGTCTTCACGCAGATGGCGGTGGACGTCGACGTGCGGGCCGTGGTCGGCCGGCTGGGCACTGCCTACTGGCAGCTCACGGAGATCGCGAAGGCGCTCGCCCAGGACGCCCGCGTGCTGATCATGGACGAGCCGACGGCCAGCCTCGCCCGGCACGAGGCCGACGCGCTCTTCCAGCTGGTCGGTCGCCTCAAGGAGCGCGGCATCTCCGTCATCTACATCTCGCACCGCATGGACGAGGTGTTCCGCATCGCCGACCGCATCACGGTCCTGCGCGACGGCCGGCGCCTCATGACCGAGCGCCTGGCCGACACCACGCCGGCGGAGGTCATCGAAGGCATCGTCGGCCAGGCCGTCGAGGGGGAGCTGGCCTACCGGAGGCGTGAGGCGCGTGCGGGCACCGACGGGCTGACCGGCTCCCCGACCCCGGCGCTCGAGCTGCGCGGCGTCACCGCCGGTCCGCGCGTGCAGGACGTCACCTTCTCGGTGGCCGCCGGTGAGATCGTCGGCATCGCGGGCCTCATGGGCAGCGGGCGCACCGAGCTCGCCCGGGCCCTGTTCGGCATCGACCCCATCCGGTCGGGGGAGGTGCTCGTCCGCGGGCGGGCGGTCCGCCTGGGCGACCCGCGCCGCGCCATCGCCGCGGGCATCGCCCTCATCCCGGAGGACCGGCGCGCCCAGGGCCTGGTGCTGGACCACTCCGTGCGCGACAACCTCCTGCTGCCGCTGCTCGGCCGGTTCCGGGCGGGCCCGCTGGTGGACGACCGCGCCGCCCGCGGCGAGGCCCGGCGGCTCGTGGAGCGGTTCCGCGTCAAGGTCGCCGACGACGCCAAGGCGGTCCGGCGGCTCTCCGGCGGCAACCAGCAGAAGGTCGTCATCGCCAAGTGGCTCGGGACGCAGCCCTCGGTGCTGGTCATGGACGAGCCGACAGCGGGGGTCGACATCGGCACCAAGACGGAGATCCTCGAGACCATCCGCGACCTCGCCGACGGCGGGCTCGCCGTCGTCGTCATCTCCTCCGAGTACCCCGAGCTGCTCGCCGTCAGCGACCGCGTGGTCGTGCTGCGCGAAGGCTCGGTGCACCGCGTCCTGGACCGGGACGCCATCCCCGACGAGAACGCCCTCCAGCTCTCCGTGCAAGGAGCCCCAGCATGACCACCACGTCGTCCCCACCCGCCACCGCTGGGCCGGGCGCGCCGCAGCGGCGCAGCGCGCTCCTGCAGCAGCTGGACTGGCGCCGCTACATCATCTACATCGGCTTCGTCGTCGTCTTCGCCACCTTCGCGGTCACGCTCGGCGACGACGGGTTCCTGTCCACCAACAACCTGCTCAACATCGTCCGGCAGTCGGCGATCATCGCCATCATCGCCGTGGGCATGACCTACGTCATCGCCTGCGCCCAGATCGACCTGTCGGTGGGGTCGACAGCGGGCCTGGCCAGCGTGGTCACCGCCATGGCCATCTCCTCCTACGGGCTCGTGGTGGGCATCGCCGCCGGTCTGCTGGTCGGCCTGGTGGTCGGCTGCATCAACGGCGCCCTGGTGAGCATGCTCAACATCCCGTCGTTCCTGGTGACGCTGGGCATGCTCGGGATCGCCGTCGGCGTGGCGCAGTGGATCACCGACTCCGCACCGCAGCCGATCCTCGAGCCGACCTACAACCTCGTCTTCGGAGGCGGCAACTTCGGGCCGGTCCCAGGGCTGCTGGTGTGGATGGCGCTCGTCGTGGCCGTCGGCGCGGTCGGGCTCAGCAAGACCCGGTTCGGCCGGCAGGTCCTGGCGACCGGCGGCAACCGCATGGCGGCCGACTTCACCGGCGTCAACACCCGCCGCATCACCTTCTCGGTGCTCGTCATCTCCTCGGTGCTGGCGGCGCTGGCGGGCATGCTCTACGCGGGCCGGCTGGAGTCGGGGCGCTTCCAGTGGGGCAGCGGTGACGAGCTGTCCGCCATCGCCGCGGTGATCCTCGGCGGCACGAGCCTGTTCGGCGGGTCCGGCGCGGTGGTGGGCACCTTCGTCGGGGCCCTGCTCATCGGCCTCATCAACAACGGGCTCGTGCTCGCGGGGCTGGACACCAGCCAGCAGCAGGTGGTCCGCGGCGTCATCATCATCCTCGCCGTCGCCCTGGCGAGGCGGAAGTGAGCGCCACCTTCTTCGACCCGCACCAGCGGGCGACCATCGCCGCGGCGATGGCGCGGATGATCCCCACCGACGACACCCCCGGTGCCGCCGAGGCCGGCACCATCGACTTCCTCGACAGGTACCTGTCGGGTCCCGGGTACGTCTACGCCGCACCGGACGGCAACGGCTTCGAGGTGCTGACCGGCCGCAGGCTGGAGGCCTGGACCGAGCGCCTGGACGTGGTCCGGGCCCGGTACGTGGCCGGGGTGGCGGCGCTGGACGCTGCCGCCGCAGCGCGGGGCGGGCGCTTCGTGGACCTCGGGCCCGAGGACCAGGACGCCGTGCTGCACGAGCTCGAGCGCCCCGAGGGGCGCGAGCAGGAGGCGGACGCCGCTCGCGCCAAGGTCGCCCTGTACGGGGCCCCTGTCGAGACCGCGCTGCAGCAGACCAGCGCCGAGGTCGACCTCGGCTTCGTGCCCCTCCTGGCGCTGCACACGCGGCAGGGCTTCTACGCCGACCCCGTCTACGGCGGCAACCGCGACCACGTCGGCTGGGAGGTCATCGGCTTCCCCGGGCCCGCGAGCCTCGCCGAGGTCCACCAGGGCCGCTACACGACCATCGACTACTTCGCCGAGGACCGCGTGCACCCCGGCACGGAAGGCCTGTCATGACCGCCGACACACGACACGACCCCACCGACGTCCTCATCATCGGTGCCGGCGCATCCGGCGCCACCGCCGCCAAGGTGCTCACCGAGCACGGGCTGCGGGTGGTCGCGCTGGAGAAGGGGCCGTGGCGCACCAAGGAGACCTTCAGCGGTGACGAGCTGGCCAGCATCAACCGGTACGACCTCTGGCCGGACCCGCTGCTGAACCCCCGCACCCACCGCACCGGCCTCGACGAGCCCGCGACCACGCAGCTGTTCTGCCCCGTCCCGCAGATGGTGGGCGGCGGGACCGTGCACTGGCAGGGCTGGCTGCCCCGGTTCACCGAGGAGGACTTCCGGTTCCACTCCGTGGTCGGAGACGTCCCCGGGGCCTCCCTGGCCGACTGGCCGATCAGCTACGCCGAGCTCGAGCCCTACTACACGGCGGTGGAGTGGGCCTTCGGCGTCTCCGGGCAGGCGGGCGCCAACAAGTACGAGTCGTTCCGCTCCAAGGGCTACCCCTGCCCGCCGATGCCGATGTCGCGCTACGCGCAGAAGTACCACCAGGGCGCTGCGGCGCTGGGCTGGAACTCCTTCCCGACCCCGCAGGCGGCGCTGTCCCAGCCGTTCGACGGGCGTCCGGCGACGGTCATCAGCGCCTTCGCCCAGCAGCACGGTGACCCCACGGGCACGCGCTCCAGCGCGCTCAACGTCTTCGTGCCGCAGGCGGTGGCCACCGGGCGCTACGACCTGCGACCCGACAGCGTGGTGCGGGAGATCACCGTCGACGCGCGGGGACGCGCCACCGGCGCGGTGTACGAGGACTCCGAGGGGCGGCTGCACGAGCAGCGCGCCGACGTCGTCGTCCTGGCCTGCGGGGCGGTGGAGACCGCCCGGCTCATGCTGCTCTCGCGCTCGGCCGCCCACCCCCACGGCCTGGGCAACGAGAACGACCTGGTGGGCCGCAACGTGACGTTCCACGAGTTCAGCTCTGCCGTCGCCACCTTCGACGACCCGGTCTACGCGTGGGCAGGGGGCGGCTACGTCAGCGCGAGCTCCTTCGAGTTCTACGGGCACGACGACAGCCGCGGCTTCGCCGGCGGCGGCCACATGGCGACGTCGGGGGTCGGCATCCCGCTGCCGATCAACTGGTCGCTGCCCGACCGGCCCGCGTGGGGTGCGGAGGCCAAGCGCATCGACAGGGAGTTCTTCAACCACTCGATGGCCGCCTCGATGGTGGTGCACGACCTCCCGCAGCACGACAACCGCGTGGACCTGGACGACGAGCTGGTCGACGACTGGGGGATGCCGGTGGCGCGCATCACCTTGGCGCCGCACGAGAACGACCTGGCGATGGGGCGCTTCCTCATCGACAGGAGCGCGGAGATCCTCGAGGCGGCGGGCGCCACGAGCGTGCAGAAGGTCTACCCCGACCGCGTCACGGGCAACTGCTCCCACCAGCACGGCACCGCGCGGATGGGCGACGACCCCGGGACGTCGGTGCTCGACCGGGACTGCCGGGCGCACACCGTGGAGAACCTCTTCGTCGTCGACGGCAGCTCCTTCCCCACCGGCACCGGCGCGAACCCCACGCTGACGATCATGGCCAACGCCTGGCGCGTGGCGGAGCGGATCGCCGCGGGGCGCGACGCGTCGACGAGGGGCTGACCGAGCGCCGTCGGTGCACCGACAGCGCCCCGGTCCGCCGACGGACCGGGGCGCTGTCGTCACGCGACGTGCACGCGCGTGCGGCTCACCGGCCGAGGAGGTTGACCCCGCGGCTCCCGCCCTGGGCGCGCTGCCCGGTGTCCCACCCGGAGTACCAGGCGGGAGCGCCGCCGGAGCGGTAGACGACCACGTTGCCGTCGGACTGGGCGCGCAGCGTGGAGCCGGGGTAGCCCCAGGTGTAGGTGTGCCACAGGACCCGGCCGTCGCGGGCGTAGATGACGGCGTTGCCGTCGCCCTGGAGCGTGAAGCGGGCGCCGGGGTTGCCGTAGGTGCCTGCGTGCCACAGCGGGCGGTAGTCCGGTCCGTAGGCGACGAGGTTGCCGTCGGGCTGGAACGCCAGGCCGTAGCGGCCGTTGGGCGCCATGAGCCACTGCCCGCCGCTCATCGACTGCCCGGGCGAGAGCTGGGAGCCGAGGTTGGTGCTCCCGCCGCCACCGCCACCGCCCTGGTTGCCGCCCGGAGCGGGCGCACCGGCCTTGGCGGGCACCTCCACGGGGGAGGAGCCGCACGAAGGCAGGAAGGTGGCCAGGGCGTCGCGCTCGGCCTGGTCGACGCTGAGGCTCCAGCGGTACTTGATCTGCACCTGCTCGATGGCGAAGCGGCAAGCGGCCTGCTGGCCGGCCGGGGGACGCCACTGGGCGAAGTCCTTGTCGGCCTTGGCCTGGTTGGAGGCCGAGGACACCGCGACGAGGGTGCCGGCGAAGTCCAGGTCGTTGGCAAAGGCCCGGCGCTGGTCGTCGTTCCAGTTGCGAGCCCCCGAGCGCCACGCCTGGGCGAGGGCCACCGCGTGGTCGATCTCGAAGTCGGCGATGTTCGTGGTGGTGGCGCCGTCGTAGTAGGAGACCCAGCTGCCGGTGAGGCTGCAGGAGGAGCTGCCCTGGCGGAAGGGCACCGTGGACTCCTGCTTGAGGACCTCGCGGCGGGTGTTGCACCCGTCGCCGTTCGCGTCGACCCAGTGCTCGAAGCGGTCCCGGTCGTAGGCGGGGGAGTTGGACTCCGGCTCGACGACCAGCTGGCGCAGCAGGTCGGTCGGCAGGGCGGTCGCCGCGGAGGCGGGTGCGGCTCCAGCAACGAGGCCGGCGCCGGCCAGCGCCGCGGCGCCGGCTGCGGCGAGGAGTCGACGGATCGAGTGGTGCATGAGAGTCCCCCCGGGCTCGTGCCGGCGCCAGTGCCGGCTGCGCGAGCACGGTACGTACCCGTCGTCTCGAGGTGCAAGGCTCACGCTGCGTCAGATCCTGCACCCACGCGGTGGACCGTCGACGCGCGGCCCGTGCGCGACGTCCTTGATCGTCGCGGGCGGCGACGGGTCAGGGGCGCGAGGAGACGGCGCCTCTCCCGGCGATCACGCCGACGTCGGCGGGAGGTTCGGGTCGGCGCTGCAGCCGGCGTACGCGTCGAGCTCGACACGGATCGACGTCCACCGGTCGCGCGCGGTGTTGTCGAAGCCGAACAGGTCCTCGTGGACGGTCGTGCCCCCGACCTGGCGCAGGCACGTCCAGTACCAGGCCGAGCTGCCGCCCATGCCGTCGGTGAAGACCCTCAGCCGGTACCCGCCGTTGACGGTGCGGGCGAAGTCGGCGGTGATGTCGACCTCCACGGATGTGGTGCCGTCGGAGGCTGTGCGGGGTGCGCTGGTGAACCGCAGTCTGCCGCCGGGGAAGGGGTAGTCGCGCGCGAGGGCGGCCTGCTGGAGCGCTGCGAGGTCCGCGGCCGTGGTGGGGTCGCCCGCGGGCGTCGGCACCGCGGTGACCAGCGCGCTCCTGCTGGCGCCCGTCGAGGAGCCAGGCGGGACGTTCGACGACGCCGCGCCGACCGGTGGCGCGAGCGCGAGGAGTCCCGCGGAGCTGTCGGCTGCGGTGTCAGGCGGCGCCGTCGTTGGTGCAGGCTCGGTCGGGCCGGACGTCGACGCGGGGCCGGACACGGACCGGCTCGCCGAGGAGGCCGTCGCCGGGACCGCCGAGGGAGCCGCCGCAGCAGCTGCCGAGGGGGTGGGCGGGGCGGCCGCCGCGGAGGTCGTGGGGCTGGACGCGGCGACCGACCGGTCGGCCTCGGCGCTGCGGTCGCGCCCCGCCGCGACGGCACCGCCGACCACCGCGCCGACGAGCACGCCCGCCGCACCCGCAGCGACCGCCGTGAGCACCACCGAGCGGGCAGCGTGCTGCGGCCTGACGGGGGACGGCCTGACCGTGGACGGCGCGGGCGCTGGCGGGACGGCGGGCGCCGGTGCTGGCGAAGGCGGCGCCGCGACGGGAGCCGGCAACGCCGCCGGGGGACGACCCGCGGCCGGGGCAGCGACGTCCAGCCGCGTCACGGGCGGGGCCACGACCGCCGGGCGTGACGGCGCGGCGTTCCGGGTGGTGACGCGCGGGACGGCGTGGACGAGCGTGCGGCCCACGGTGGCCACCTCGACCACCTCCCGCCAGAGCTGCGCGGCGCGCTCAGCGCTGGGCCGCGCCGCGGGGTCGAGGAGCAGCAGCTCCCCGAGGAAGCGGCGCTGCAGCCAGGGCAGGCCCTCGACGTCGACGTCGGCCCGCAGTCCCCGCTGCTGCACCTCCGAGCGGCTGCCGCCGCCGTGCGGCGGGCGACCGGTCGCGGCGTGCACCAGCAGGCAGGCGGCGCTGTAGACGTCAGAAGCAGCGCCGACCGGCGCGCCGGCCAGCTGCTCGGGCGACATGTAACCCGGCGTCCCCCGCACCTGGTCGGCGCGGGTGACCCGCGAGGCCAGCGGCGAGAGGGCCTGCCCGAAGTCGATGAGCACGGGCCCGTCCGGCCCGAGGATGACGTTGCCCGGGGAGAGGTCGCGGTGCACCACCCCGGCCCGGTGCAGCGCGGCGACCGCGTCGAGCAGGCGGGTGGCGAGCACCGACCAGTCGGCCAGCGGGAGCGGCCCGTGGTCGCCGACCCGCTGCCACAGCGACGGCCCGGGCACGTGCTGCACGGCGATCCACGCGGGGTCGGCCGCGACGTCGGCGCCGAGCAGCCTGGCGACGGCGGGGGAGTCGACCCCCGCCATGACGGCCGCCTCGCGGGCGAAGCGGGCGAGGGCCTCGCCGTCGCCGTCGTCGTCGAGGACGTCCGCCCGGATCGCCTTGACCGCGGCCGTCGCCCCAGAGCTGTCGCGCCCCAGGTAGACGGTGCCCGCGCCGCCGCTGCCCAGCCGGCCGGTCAGCTGCCACGGGCCGAGCCGAGCGGGGTCGCGGGGGTGCAGCGCGCGCACCGACGGCGGCCGGGTCATGGCTGCCCCGCCGGTGGCTCGCCGTCGGGGTGGCGGTGGCGGTGCTCGGGCGGGGCGGAGGAGTCGTCCTTGAGCGTCCCGCCGAAGAGCGGCACGCAGGTCCAGATCTCCGGGGAGGCGCCGCCGCCGTCGAAGGTCGCCTCGCCGGAGAGCTGGCTGGCCCAGTGCATCTTCGGCGTGACGGTGCGGCACTCGGGGCAGGCGAGGGTGTCCGCGCGGTGGCGGAACGCGCGCCAACTGAACGTCGCGAACTCCAGGTCGCACTCCAGGCACTTGAAGCTGTGCACGAAGACGCCCTGCCGGTCCGCGAGCGTCACGGGCCCCGGCGTCCGCTCGAGGTGCTGCAAGCCGCTGCTCACGCCGTCGTCGTCGAGGAGGGCGTCACCGACGACGACCGCGTCGCGCATCTCCACGGGCCGGAACGGCCGCTCGTCGGCGGTCACGCGCGCCAGCGCAGCTCGACGCGCTCGGCCACCGTCGCGCCGTCCGGGTTGATCATCACGGCGTCGAGGAGGGCCAGGACGACGAGGCGCGCGTCGTCGTCGTCGAGGTCGTGGAAGTCCGTGCCGGCGAGGGCCTCCAGGCGGGCGGTGCCGCCGAGGTCGGCGAACTCCTCCGCGACGGCGCGCGGCAGGGAGCCCTTGCGCCGCAGGCGGGAGGCGGCGCTGCGCAGCAGGTCCGGGTCGGCGCTGAGCCGGGCGGCGAGACAGGCCTCGACGTGGTCCTCCACGACGTCGGCGTCGATCTCGTTGTGGCAGCCGCAGGCCTCGCCGTGGGCGTGGCGCTGGACGTCGTCCTGCCAGTCCTGCCCCTCAGCCTCGGCGCGCGCCTGGGTGCAGGCGCCGGCGAGGAGGGCCAGGTCGACCAGGAGGTGGAGGTCGTCGGCGGGGGTGCTGGCGACCAGCTGGTCGGCGACGGCGTCGGGCCCGAAATCCCCGTCGGCTGTGGCCACGGCGGCGACGGCGAGGTCGCGCGCCGCTCTCGCCTCGCCGTCCCAGAGCTCGGGTGCGCCGGCCAGGACCCCGGCGAGCTCCTCCGCGGCCGAGGTGCCGAAGAGCTCGCCCAGCTCCGCGCAGGGCCTGACGACGTGGTGGTGCAGCAGCGCCGCGACGGTGGTCACCCACGCCTGCGGGGAGCGGACGTCGGACAGCGCGGCGGTGATCAGCGCGGGGTCGCCGTCGTGGACGGCGGTCAGCAGGGCGGTGGCGCGCTGGCGGGCCACCTCGCGGGTGCGGGCGGCGTTCGGGGCGGGGCGGCGTCCCGTCGCCTGGGCGCGGCGGGTGGCGTTGCGGGCGGCCGTGCGGCGGGTGGTGCGGCGCTTCGCGGGCATGGGAGGCCTCTCAGGGGACGGGTCAGGAGAGCGGGTGGCGGTGAGCGGGGCGTGCCGGTGCTCGAAGGGTGGGAGGCACCCCCGACAGCGCGACACGGACGGAGCAACGGGGCGCTGCCCCGGCTGCTGAGGCGCTGGGTGTCAGCCGTCGACGGGCGTGCGCTAGGCGCCGACGCAGCCGCCGGCGCGGTGCTCGCGTCGCAGCCGGTCGGCGTCGAGCCAGGTGCTCGGCCGGCGCCGCCAGCCGCAGCGCTGGCAGGTGACGGTGCAGCCGGGGTGGTCACGGTTGGTCGTCGTGCCGGTGACGAGCACCCACTCGGGGCCCCCGAGCTGTGGGAGGACCCGGTGGCCGTGGGCGCGCAGGAGCGACGTCTCGGAGCGGCCGTCGTCGTCCTGGTCGACCAGCAGTCCGCACGAGCACGTCGCGCGTCCACCGACAGCGATCCACAGCACCTCGTGGACGCCCTGGCTCTGCCCGCGGTCGATCGCGTGGAGCCGGCCGCGCGCCTTCCACCGGATGAAGGCGGCGCCGCGGGACTCCGCCGGCTGCTCCAGGCGGTCGCGCTCCTCGCCGCTGACGCGGACGCTGTCGTCGTACCCCGGCTCCTGCGCGGGCTGCTGCTCGCTCATCGTCGTCCCGTCAGCCTGCGAGGAGCTCGCCGAGGGCCCCGCCGCAGGCGACGGCGTCGAGGCGCTCGTACAGCTCCTCGCCCTCCGGGCTGCGAGGGTGCAGCAGCGCGCGGCGGGTGCCGGCGTACAGCGAGGCCTCATCGGCGCGCAGCAGCGCCTGGACCGCCCGCCGCAGTGACGGGTCCATGACCTCGACCGTCGCGCTCACCCCGGCGAGCGCCTCCTCCCACCGGAAGCGCTCGCGGGCGGTGAGCCGCCGGCGGGTCGGGTCCAGCGGCTCCCAGCACAGGGCGGCGGTCACCTCGGCGTTCTGCTCCTCGACCCACCGGGCGAGCAGCTGGGCCTGGGCCCGCCGAGTGCTCGGCCAGCGGCGGACCACCGGCGTGCCGATCTCGTCCCCGGTGCCGCGGACGAGCACCGCTGCGCGCCCGGCCCGCTCGACGACGCTGCCGCCGTCCCAGCTGGTGATCTCGTCGTCGCTCCACCACAAGGAAGAGGCGATGACGTCGCTGCCGCGCAGGCCGCCGTCCTCGCCGTCGGCGAGGAGGCAGAGCAGGTCCGCGGCGCGCGGGGCACTGCTCGTGGCGGAGGGGAGCCTCAGGACGACGACGGCGGCGCCGTTCACCGACGCGCTCCGGTGGAACGGGACGGCGCCCTGGACGTCGACGTCCTGCTCCTCGTCGGGTCCGCCCTCGTCCCCGGTGGCCGGATACTCGGGGCCGCCGCCGAGGGACGGGCGCAGCAGCCCCGCCAGCTCGTGGCGCGACAACTCCGCCTCGGTGACGCGGTAGTGCGCGTCCTGGTCCGGCAGCAGAGCGGTGAGCGCGCGGCTGGCCTTCAGCAGCGCGGTGAGGTCCCGGTGCGCGGGGATGTCCACGGGCTGCCAGGGCAGGTCGCGGCCCCCGTCGTTGAAGGGTACCGAGACCGGCAGCCACGGGGTGGCGTCGACAGTCAGCTCGCCTGTCGGCTGGCGCACCACCCGCTGGAACAGGCGCTCGCGGGCGGGGCGGCGGCGCTCGACGCGCAGGACGACGTCGTCGCGGCCGGGGGTGTTGAGGGGTGCAAGGGACATGAAAGCCTCCGGGTCCTCTGAGGAACCCCTCGGCCGCACCGTGGAGATTCCGCTGTGACCGAGACGGACGCTCGGCCAGCTCTACCCCTGGGGCACCTCCGCGGAGGAGGAGGCCGTGCAGCAAGCCAGGTACTTGTCACTGCAGCTCGTGAGCCAGCGAGAACGGTACGGCAGAGCGCCGTGCCGAGGGGGTGACGTGCGTGCTGACGGGCGATGCCGGCGCTGAGGCGGCCGCGTCGGTCACGCTTCGTTAGCGAAACGGCTTGCACCGAGGCGGTGCTGCGCCTGGCGGGGGCCTTCACGCGCGCCCTGGGGCGCCCGGACGCCGAGGTGGCCCTCGCGGGCCTGAACCCGCACGCGGGGGAGTCGCGCCTGTTCGGCGACGAGGACGCCGACGTGCTAGCGCCCGCCGTCGCCGCCGCCCGCGCCCGCGGCATCAACGCGGTGGGCCCGCTCCCCGCTGACGCGCTGCTGCCAGCGGCCGTGAAGGGGCGCTACCAGATGGTCGTCGTCTGCTACCACGACCAGGGCCACGCGCCCTTCAAGGCGGTGTACGGCGACCAGGGCGTGAACATCACCGTGGGGCTGCCGGTGGTGCGGGTGTCGGTCGACCACGGGACGGCGTTCGACATCGCCGGCACCGGTGTCGCGCGAGAGGCGAGCCTGGTGCTGGCCTGCGAACGGGCCGCGGAGCTTGCGCCGGGTGGGACCTGGTGTGGCGCGCGGCGCAGGAGGCCGCCGACCAGATGTCGAGCTGACCCAGACGAACTCGTCGTCGACAGTGGGCTCGAGCAACCACGGCGTGGCGCCCCTGTGGCCGAAGTGCGTCATGGAAGGGTCGTGCGCCGGATCAGCCGGTCGATGACGGGGGACGACATCATGCGCAGCGGAGCGAAGTGGATTGCTGCAGTGGCCGCTGCAGCTGCCTTGACAGCGGCGACAGCGTCAGCGGCACAGGCAGCGGACAGCACCCGCGTTTTCGGCGACGACCGCATCGCCACCGCTGTCGCGGTCAGCCAGGCCACCTACTCCGGTGACAACAAGGCGTACACGGTCTTCGTGGCCTCGGCGGCGAACTGGCCCGATGCACTTGCCGCCAGCGCGATCGCCGCGGAGAGGAAGGCGCCTCTGCTGCTCGTGCCTGCCGATGGCGCACTGCCCTCCAACGTTGTGGGAGAGCTGAAGCGGCTCGACCCACTCAGCATCTACGTGTTGGGCGGGGAGCGGTCGATCAGCGGTGTCGTGGAGAGCCAGCTCAAGGACATCGCCTCCGTCCTGCGGCTCGATGGTGACGACCGCTATGAGACCGCCGCTGACGCCGCCTTCATCGCCGGTGACCGAGGCAAGACGATGTACGTAGCATCGGGCGAAACCTTCGCCGACGCCCTCGGCGGGGGTACCGCCGCCGGGCGGGTGGGTGGCGCGCTCGTGCTGACGCAGCGAGACAACCTCCCCGACTCCTTGGCCGTGAACCTTGAGTACATCAAGCCCAGCAAGGTGGTCGTGATGGGCGGCCCGAACGTGATCTCCGACCGTGTGCTCGAGCAGCTCAAGACCCGACTTCCCGGTGTTGCCGTGACACGCACTTACGGGGACGACCGCTACGCCACCGCGGCAGCGGCGAGCAAGGAGGTCTACCCGGCCAAAGCGTCGACGGTTCTCCTCGCCAGCGGTACCAACTTCCCTGACGGGCTCGCTGGCGCTGCCGTGTCCGGGCCGACGAATCGCCCACTACTTCTCACGCAGAAGGAATGCGTGCCCGCATCAACCCTCGTCGAGATCCGACGGCTGGGAGCGACCAGCGTTGTCGTCCTCGGAGGTTCCGGTGTGGTCAGTGACGCTGCGGCCTCATTGACGCCGTGCTGACCACCTGAGGCTCCGCGTGGTCCACTCGAAGGCTCAGCGCGCGGCGCGAGAAGGCCTCGTCCGCAAAGTAGCCCCTCGGGTGTGACCGGCAGATCACACTCAACGGGCTACTCCTGGCGGTCGCTAACACTCACAGACGTGGAGCCACAGCCCCGTACGTTTTGGTGGGGCGGTCATCCCACAGGTGCGCGTGCTCGGTGAGCCGCTTTGTCCCCTGACGCCGCCAGGTCGAGTTCCGCCCAGCCACCCCGGCTGCTGTACCGACCTCGGAGACAACCCAGCCGTCGGAGCTGACGATGCTCGTGCCTTCGTTTCACTCCACCGCGCGCTCGGTGCCGGACCTGTCCGCGCACGCGATCGCCACGCAGTTATGCGCGCCGCCGCTAGGGCGATGACTAACTGCGGCACCCGCGTAAGGTCAGGGCGCCGTCCGTCAATAGGCGGGACTCGAGGTCGTCGATGAAAAGGCGACGCGACCCAAATAGGTCTGGCAATACATGGCGCGGAGCGAAGGCACGGGCTCGACCGCGCGGTCAAAGCACACACTAACTGGGGGGGGTTCACAGATGACTGATGGTTCAAGCGGTCGAGGCTGCTTGTCGCTTGTCCTTCTGGTTCTTGTGGGAGGCTGCATGGGATACGGCGCTCTCACCGCACCGAGTGAGGCAGAGAAGGAACCGCTTGTCGCGTCATTCGACATGCCCGACCTATCCGGCAAGCTGCCCTCTGCCGCACACGAGCAGTATGGGGCTAGGGTCGAGGAGGCCATTCGATCACGAGCCTTGGAGCAAACCGACGACGAAGAACTCCGGGAAGACCTTCTCCGAGACGCCGAGGAGGGCTGGGCAAACACGATTGACGCCTCTCCCCTCAGTCGCAACCCCATACAGGACGAGAATTGGACGGTCGTTGGCTCAGCCCCAGCGCCTGGAGAATCGGTGCAGACGGACAAGGATGTCTATCTATTCGTGCTGCGGAACGAGGAAGCGGCATGGTTCAAGGCGCATCCGTCGATGCCGCCGGTGCCCTCAGACGTGGAGGCAAGCGTGCTCATTGACGAGGGTGGTCTCTTCCATGACGTCGAGGAATTGGTAGAATTCCGGTACGAGCCTGGCGCGCAGCCCGAGCACAAAGTCGCTAGTTCCTATGTGCGTGAACGGGACGCGATTCCCTATCCGGACCCATTCTCCGAGCCGCCAGGGGAGCGCCAGATTCGTCTGTCTCTTCCCGAGGCTAGCGAGTACGGATCGCTGGTCGTTCGCAGTCTTCCGTCGGAGGCGCAAGAGGTCCGTCTCGGCCGGATGCTGGTGCTCACCGTGAAGGACAAACCCGACCCGGTGTACGAGGAAAGTGGAGAAGGTGGAAGCGCCGGGAGCTTGGATGTGGACGGCTCAGTTGGCGGATCGTTCGACGACGATGACGACTTCAATGTCCCGGGATGGCTTTGCCCCACGCGGTTCTGCTGAAGTCACTCCGCCAGGTCGTCGACGCACACGTGGCGCAGTGCCTGCGTCTTCAGCGCCACGTCTTTGTGGGTGGAGTATGACTTTAGGCGCCTGGCGTCGGTACACGGTGACATGATCGCGGCGCATCGCAACGCCGAGCGTGCAGCTGTCCAAGGGTCACAATAACGGCTGAATTCACCACAATCAGTCGTGCGCCGTCGTCCATGGCAATGAGCAAGACAGCGTCGAACAACCTGCCGATCAGCATCCGCCGCCGTGGAAGTCCTGGCGGTAGTCAACGCTGCCCTTATCAACACGGTCTGGCAGACGGTCTTCACGCTCTCTCGTGCCGACGTCCTGTCGCAACGGTGCCCCTGTCTCCCAGGCCGCTCCGGTCGCGGTAGGCTGCTATTCTCCTTGCCAACGCCACTTGCCATCGCCTGTCTCTGTGCTCGATGTGAGCGGTTTCAATGTTGTTGTGTCACTTATTAGAGGGCTTCATGGCCACAGTTCGTTGGCTTACGCCTTCTCTGCAGATGATCCAGGCGTACCCTAGGGAGGTAGATTGCGAGTATGTGGTGATTGGAGAGGGTGGTGGCAGGTTGCTGCACCCCAGTTCATGGAGCGGTGAACGAGCAAGTGGGCGCGAGTCTAGCCAGGATCTTCAATGCGGCGCTGGTACTGCACAAAAGCTCATCGCGGCATCTCTGAGGGCTTTTCCCGAGCTGGCGTCGAGCCGCGAATGAGTAAGGCTCGGGCGCCGCGTGTCTCGGCACTGCAAACCCTATCCCTGTTCAGTGGCATTGCCGGGATCGAGATTGGCCTTGCTCGAAGTGGTGCGAGCAAGGTCGACGCGTTCTGCGAGCGTTGGGCGCCGGCCACTGCGGTCCTCAAGGCTCAGTTCAGCGACGTACCGGTCCTCGACGACGTAGCCGCTCTCACGGACTTGAGGGGCGCTCAGCTCGTAACCGCAGGATTTCCATGCACTGACCTGAGTCAGGCGGGACGGACGCGGGGTCTTGAGGGGGAGCAGTCCGGCCTCGTCCTCGGTGTCCTGCAACTGGTACGACGGCACCGACCCCCCTGGCTGATGTTGGAGAACGTGCCTAACATGCTCTACCTCTCCAAGGGCCGAGCCATGGAACGCATCGTCAGAGACCTCGAGGGAGCGGGCTACCTCTGGGCGTACCGCACGGTCGACAGCCGGTTCACCGGCTTAGCCCAACGGCGACGTCGGGTGATGCTCCTGGCTTCGTTGGAGAGGGACCCTGCGCCACTGCTGCTGTCCGAGGACGAGGGTCCGGCGCCCGCCCCGTTGAAGGCGGCCGCCGCTGGCTTTTCCTGGACCGAGGGAAATCGCGGGTTGGGGTGGGCCAGCGGTGCTGTCCCCACCCTCAAGGGAGGGTCGACCGTCAGCGTCGCCAGCCCGCCGGCCGTATGGTTGCCTGGAGAACCACCTGGGCGGCAGGTCGTGCGTCCGAGCATCGAGGCGGCGGAGGTGCTTCAAGGGTTCAGGTCGGGTTGGACGGCTGCTGCCCCGTCACGTGACCGGTGGAAGCTGGTCGGCAATGCAGTGAGCACGCGGGTCGCCGACTGGGTGGGCGGTCGCCTCATCGCGCGGGCGGAGCTGCTTGACACCGTCTGGCGTGAAGAACTGCTGGCTGACGGCGCGGCCTGGCCAGCCGCCGCGCGAGGCGGCGAGGGCAAGAGGTGGCGTGCCTATGTCTCCGAGTATCCCCGGGCGCCTGGAGAGGGCGACCAGCAGGACCTCGTTCGCGTCCTCGCCGAGCACGGGTCCGAGCCCTTGTCCTATCGGGCGACGAAGGGTTTCCGCGACAGGCTGGTACGGAGCCGGCTGCGCTACACGGACGAGTTCCTGCAGGCGCTCGACGCGCACGTCAGCTACTGGGCTCCCTGACTCGCCAGCCGAGTGCGAATATCGGCGGCCACCGCTGCCGGATCCTCGTGCTCCCAGTAGCGGAGCACGGTCCAGCCCATGTCGGTCAACTGGGCAGTCGCATCTGCATCGCGGGCCTTGTTCGTCGCGATCTTCGTGCGCCACCACTCCGAGTTCGCCTTGGGTGAGGTCCCATGTATCGGGCAGCCATGCCAGAAGCATCCGTCGAGGTAGATCGCAACGCGGCTTCGCGTGAAGGCAATGTCAATCGTGCGACGACGCTGTCCGGGGATGGGGAAGGCCACTCGGTAGCGGAGCCCCGAGGCATGGAGGAGCTGGCGTACAGCCAGCTCAACGGCGTTGTCCCGCCGCTTGAGTTGCTGCATCCGACGCGAGTACACGGCATCCGAGGAGCCTGGATGGCGCCCCGCATCGAAGGTCGCTCGCGCCACGCCGTTCCCAGTCTTCGCCACACCGCAAGCATCAGCGCTCCGGCCGCCAAGCGCTGAGCGGCAAGTGCTAGCGCATCATCCGATGACGTCTTCTGCGGTCCCGGTCCGGAAGCACTGGCCGGTTGCTTAGGGTCAACTCGGGACTCGATCCAAGGAGGGCTCCGCACCGTGGCCACAGCAGTACCTGAGGTGGGACAACTCGTCGATGCGAGAGGCACCCGTTGGGTCGTGACCGACGTGACGGCACAGGGCCTACCCCGGTCTTCGGCCGACGACGGCTCGGCTCAGCTCCAGAACGCGGTCACGCTGCAGGCGATGAGCGAGGACCGGTACGGCGACGAGCTCCGTGTCGTCTGGGAGATCGAAGCGGGTACCAACCTCGTCCCAGAGCAGGGCCTACCGCGTGACCTCGATCCGGAGCACGTCGACGACCCCGCGACGCTCGCCGCCTTCGTCGACGCTCTGCGCTGGGGAGCGGTGACGTCAGCGGATCCCAGGGCCTACCAGGCGCCGTTCCGCAGCGGAGCCCGCGTCGAGACCTACCAGCTGGAACCACTGCGACGTGCGCTGGCTGCTCCACGGACGAACCTACTACTTGCGGACGACGTCGGGCTCGGCAAGACGATCGAGGCCGGCCTCGTCGTCCAAGAGCTCCTGCTCAGGCACCGTGCACGATCGGTCGTCGTCGTCTGCCCCGCGGGTCTGGTGCTGAAGTGGCGCGACGAGATGGCGGAGAAGTTCGGCCTCTCCTTCGAGGTGGTCAGCTCGGATGCGATGCGGGAGGTCCGCCGCCGCTACGGGGTCCATGCGAACCCCTTCGTCCTGTTCCCTCGCGTCATCGTGTCCATGTCCTGGTTGCCGACGGCGCGCGCGCAGCGTCTCCTCCAGGCGGCCTTCGATGTCGCCCGCCGACGGTCGGCAGCGAACGCGTTCGCCTTCGACATCCTCGTGGTCGACGAGGCGCATCACGTCGCCCCGTCAGCGCCGCAGCGAGCCTCCGATAGGCGGGTCTACGCCATCGACTCGCAGAGGACTCTCGCGGTGCGCGAGCTCGCCCGCATGACCGAGCACAGGCTCTTCCTCAGCGCCACCCCGCACAACGGATACCAGGAATCCTTCACGGCGCTCCTCGAGATGGTGGACGACCACCGCTTCGCCCGAGGGGCCGAAGTCGACCGCCTGGCCCTCGGTGAGGTGTCCGTCCGACGTCTCAAGTCGGACCTGCCCGCTAACGACTTCAAGCAGCGCCGGGTCCAGAGCCTGCCCTGGGCCCCAAGCGACGACGAGGCAGCCGCCTACGACCGGCTCATCACTCTTCTCCGACGACGGGAGCGGGCCGCTCGGTCGACCGGGGAGAGTGCAGCCGACATCACAGCGCTGCTGCTCAAGAAGCGCTTCCTGTCCTCGCCCTGGTCCTTCGCCCGCACCGCCCGGGCCTACCTCGACGCGCGTCGCGATGGTCGTGACCCGCAGCTGCCTGACTACGACGACGTCCTGGGAGAGGACGCCTCCGACGACGAAGAGGGCCGTGCGGCGCAGGTGGAGCTGGACACCCTCCTCGACGCGCGACGGGTCCTGCCTGAACTCCCGCAACAGGACGTCGACGACCTCGAGGCCCTCATCGCGTGGGGCGAGCGCCACGAAGCGGCGGCCGACTCCCGGCTGCGCGAGCTCGTCACCTTTCTCGACGCCGTCGTGCGTCCAGGCGGCGTGTGGTTCAACGAGAGGGTCGTCGTGTTCACCGAGTACGTGGACACCCTCGAGTGGATGCGCACCGTGCTCACCAGTGCGGGCTACGACTCGACCCGCCTGGCGATCATCCACGGGCAGACCCCGCAGGAGGAGCGCGAGGACATCAGGCGTCGGTTCAACGCCGACCCGACTCAGCACCCCGTGCGTGTCCTGCTGGCGACAGACGCGGCTGGTGAGGGCATCGACCTCCAGCGGCACTGCCACCGCCTCGTCAACTTCGACGTGCCCTTCAACCCGAACCGGCTTGAGCAGCGCATCGGACGGATCGATCGGTACGGGCAGAAGCAGACGCCGACGGCTTGGCACTTCGCCCCAGATGGCACCGGGGCGTCGGCGCTAGCGCGAGACATGGACCTGCTGCGGCTGCTCACCAACAAGATGCAGAACGTACGAGCCGACCTGGGGTCGGCCAACCCCGTCCTCGCACCGGATATCGAACGGCAGCTGCTCGGCCGCCCAGCGCGCCCGACGCGCACGCCCCGTGACGCCTCGCAGAAGGCGGTCAACGAGATGCTCGCCGGTGAACGCCGGGTCTCCTCGGACCTGACGCGCATCGTCGACGAGCTCGGCGCAGCCCGCGACAGGCTCCACCTGCGCCCGGCCAACGTCAGGCGTGTGGTGGACACGGCACTCGCCCTGCAGGGCCAGCCCGCGCTCGTGGAGATCGGCGACGAGGACACCGACGTCCCCGTCTACGAGGTGCCCCGCAGCCTCGGCCCGAGCTGGCAGCTGGCGACGGCGGACCTCGACGACCCGCTCACCCACAAGCGCCGCGCGATCAGCTTCGACCCTGAGGCGGTCGCCGACGGCAGGACGGACGTGGTCCACGCCCACCTCGGCCACCCCCTGGTGCGGATGGCCACCCGAACGCTGCGGCAGGAGCTCTGGCAACCAGCGCCGTCCATCCGCCGGGCGACAGCGGTGGTGGTTCCCGGCCTGCCGGACTCCTTCGCCGCGGCGGTGGCGCGCCTCGTCCTCACCGGGGCGATGGGGCAGCGCTTGCACGAGGAGGTGTTCCTCGCCGGGACGCGCCTTCGTCGTCGGCAGGAGCTCGGCGGCGAGCTCTCCGAAGAACTCCTGGCCGCGACCCTGGACGGAGACCGACTCGTCGGTGTCCCGCTCACTGCCTTGCGGCCCGTCGTGGCGCGCTGGAACTCGGACGACGCCGAGGACGTCGACGGACTGCGGAACCGCGTCCAGCGCGCCGTCGACGCCCGGAGGGACCGCCGACTACGCGATCTGCAAGCGGACTTGGACAACCGTCTGAACGCCGACCTCGCCCGGGTCGACGGGACGTTCCAGCGCTTCGAAGCCACGCTGACGACATCGTTGTCCCGCATGGAACGCGAAGCCCGTGAAGCCGAGGGCCTGCTCTTCGAACCAGAGGGCAGCGCCGCACAGCGCCGACGAGACATCCGAGAGGTCCAGCGGCGGCTCGACGCTCTGGCCGAGGAGCGCGCGCGAGAGCGAGAGGCCGTCCGCGCCCGGTACGCGAAGCCGACCGCACACGTGTTCACCGCAGCACTCGTCTTCGCACTGACCCCCGCCGATGCCGAGGAGGCCGCACGATGAGGCCGAGCCGTCCAGGTCGTCCCCGCGAGGACCCGTTCAACTGGTTGAGCCTGCTGGTGACCGAGGGACCATTTCTGTCCCGCCCTGCGCTCAAGGCCCAGTTCCCGTCCGGTATGCCGCGCCCGGACGGCGCCGTCGACGGCGTGCGAGAGGCGTTCCGGGCGGGGTTCACGGAGTGGGAGCGTGCCTGGACCGCATGGGTGCGGGCGGGCGACCGCTGGGAGTCCACCTCAATGCGTCGCTACCTCGATGTCCGCGACGCGTGGGTCCAGTCGATGGTCGCCGACGTCCTCGGGTGGGGGGAGTACTTCGACATGAGCGACGCCGTCCAGGTGACGGCGTCCAACCTCGACCGCTCGGTGACGGTGACGAGCACGGGTATGCTGAGCGTCGCAGACGGGCCTTCGGCGTTGGTGCTCGTCGTCGAGCCGACCGAGGACCTCGCGGCTCCGGGGGCGGACGGGTGGACGGCCACAGCGCTCGACCGGGCAGCTGCACTGCTCCGCGCCTCGGGCGAGGGGGGCACGGCTCGCATCCCGGTTGCTGTGGTGACCGACGGGCGTTGGTGGGCCCTGGCGTGGCAGAGCGCACAGGGCGCTGCAGGCTCCGGCGTCTTCGACGGCGCGCTCTTCCGTGAGGAGCCCGACCTCAGGGACGCGTTCTGGGCCCTGGCGCGCCTGACATCTCTCGCCGCGGGCTCCAGCGACCGCCGTCTGCATGCGCTGTTTGAGGCCAGCGTGGTCAGCGCCGAGGAGATCACCGACGCGCTGGGCTCGCAGGTCCGGGCATCCGTAGAGCTCCTGGTGCAGTCGTTCTCGACCTCGCACCTGCGAGCTCTGGCGGACGGCTTCGTCACCCCCCTGCCGGCGGACGGCCATGAGGTCTACGACGCCGCGGTGACGTCGATGATGCGCGTCGTCTTCCTGCTCTTCGCCGAGGCCAACGAGCTGCTGCCGACCGAGCAGCTGTACCGGGAGGCCTATGCCATCTCCGACGTCCTCGATCGCCTGGATGAGCGGCGACGGCACGCCGTCGGGGTGGAGGGCGACGAGGCGCTGGCCGCGACGTACGACACCTGGCACCGGCTGCTGGCGGCGAGTCGGGCTCTCTTCGACGGAGCGACGTTCGAGGACCTGCGCATGCCGGCCTACGGCGGCTCGCTGTTCGACCCGTCGCGCTTTCCTTGGCTGACAGCCGTCGACCCGAGTACCGGTGGCCTTGCGGTGCTCGTCGACGACCGGGTCATGTACCACGTGCTCCGATCGGTGCAACACGCCGTGGTCGACGGGGAGGACCGCCAGGTCTCCTTCCGGGAGCTCGACGTCGAGCAGATCGGCTACGTCTACGAGGGCTTGCTCGGCTACTCCGCCCGCTACACCGAGGAGGTCGTCGTCGGCCTCCAAGGACCTGAGGCGGGAGCGGAGCCCGAAGTCCCCCTCGAGCTCCTGCACGAGTTCACGGACGAGGCGGGGGAGGACCCGGACGAGTTCGCGGCCCAGCTGGTGGCGTGGCTGAAGAAGGATCAGCCAGCAGCCAAGGCCCGCACCGCGCGTCAACTGGCGAAGGCCTACGCCGCCAACGCGGACACCGCTGTGGAGGACGAGGCGCGCCGGCGGCTGCGCCCGGTCGTCGGCGACGGCGATCTGGTCGAGGAGCTCGCCGGCTACTACACCTTGATGCGCCAGGACCCGCGGGGCCTACCTCTCGTCGTCCCTGCTGGTGGCCTGGTCGTGGTCGAGACGCGGTCCCGCGCAACGTCCGGGACGCACTACACGCCACGGTCGTTGGCCGAGGAGGTCGTCCACCACGCCCTCGAACCCCTGGTCTACTCGCCCGGCCCGCTGCAAACCGCGGACACGACCCAGTGGATGCCGGTGTCCTCCTCTGAGCTGCTCGACCTGAAGGTCGCAGACATCGCTGTCGGGTCCGGCGCCTTCTTGGTCGCCGCAGCGCGCTACCTCGGCGACCGGTTGTTGGAGGCATGGGACCGCGAGGGAATCACTCGCAGCGACACCACGGCCGAGAAGCGTCGCCGTCGGGAGGTCGAGGCCCGCCGAGAGGTCATCGCACAGTGCCTCTACGGCGCTGACATCAACCCGATGGCCGTCGAGATGTGCAAGCTGTCCCTCTGGCTCGTCTCGCTAGACCCCAATCGGCCGTTCTCGTTCGTCGATGACAAGATCTTCTGCGGCAACTCGCTGCTCGGTCTCACGGAGCTACGCCAGCTTGAAGGGCTGCACATCAACCCGAGCCCTGCACGCCTGCGCAACCCCGGCTTCACGGTTGACGTGCGGGAGGCCATCCAGCGCGCCACCGAAATACGACACCAGCTCGCGTCGCCCGTCTCCGATGGCGACGCGATGCGATCCACCCGGGCCAAGCGACGGCTGATGCAGCAGCTCCATGATCAGCTGACCCAGCTGCGCGCCCTCGCCGATGGCGTCGTCGCGGCCGGCCTCAGACTGGGTGGGAAGCCAGGGCGGGCGCTAGATGAGGCGTACGAGAACCTTTCCTACGCTCTGTTAAGAGAAGAGGTCGGCGACCGAGCCATGCTCAACCGAATCATCGATGAGGGGCTCGCGCCGTCTGCAGAGACCGACTACGACCGGTGGAGACCTCTTCACTGGGTGCTCGAGGCCCCCGACGTCGTCCTCGAAGGCGGCGGCTTCGATGCAATCATCGGTAATCCACCCTTCTTGGGAGCCAAGAAAATAAGTCAGGCGATGGGTGCCAACGTGCGGTCATGGCTTGTGGAACAAGTGGCGAGCGGGACCTCCGGCAATGCGGATCTTGTCGCATACTTTTTTTTGCGCGCCGAGTCGCTCTTGAGTTCTCTTACCGGGCAGCTTGGCCTCGTCGCGACGAATACGATCGCACAAGGAGATACGCGAGAAGTCGCGCTTGATCGCATGATAAGTCGGGGTGTGGTCTTGAGGCGAGCTCTTCAGAGCGCGCCGTGGCCAGCCAGGAGTGCCAACCTGGAGTATGCCGCGGTGTGGGCGTCGGCTTCAGCGCCTGCGCCGGGCACCTCATTTGTCTGTAGCGGTGTAGAGGTTGCGGCAATATCGACGCGCCTTGAGGCGCAGGGGCGCGTCGCGGGAAGGCCATTCAGGCTCGTCGAAAACCGTGGTATCGCATTCATCGGCTCGAACATCAATGGCATCGGATTCATCCTGCCCGAGGCGGAAGCTAGGCAGATGATGGCCGCGGATCCCCGGAACTCGGCCGTCTTGAGGCCCTATCTCAACGGAGAAGATCTTAACGGCAGGGTGGATTGCTCGGCAAGCCGCTGGGTCATCGACATGGGTTCCATGGATGAGCAACAGGTCCGATCATTCGTGGAGCCGTTCCGTTGGCTTGAGCGGCAACTGTTGCCCTATAGGTCTGGGCTGACCAATAAGCCAGCGTTGCGCCAGCATTGGTGGCGTTACGAGAGTCGTGCCCAAAAACTCTATCAAGTCGCATCCGAGTTTACGCAAGTCCTTGCTGTGGCACTAGTGAGTAAGGCGGTCATGCCCGTACGTGTCTCGACGGGGCAGGTTTTTAGCCATATGTTGGGTGTCTTTGTCACGGATGACCATGAGGATCAAGCCATACTTTCGTCGAGCTTGCACCAGACGTGGGCTGTCACGTATGGCTCTACTTTGGAGACCAGAATCCGGTACACGCCGTCCGACGTCTTCGAGACCTTCCCGCGGCCACAGCAGTCGGGGAGTCTTGCGACTGTCGGGAGGACCCTCGATGAAGAGCGTCGGGACGTCATGGTGCGTCGCCAGCTCGGCCTAACGAAGCTGTATAACCTCGTCAACGACCCCGAGGTCAGAGGAGATGCTGACGTCGACCGGCTCAGGGACATTCACGTCGCTCTGGATGAAGCCGTAGCTGGCGCGTATGGGTGGGATGACATCCGCCTTGGGCACGGGTTTCACACCTACCGGCAGATGGAGCGGTTCACCGTCAGTCCCGCGGCGCGCGTCGAATTGCTCGACCGGCTGCTGGAGGAGAACCACCGCCGCGCAGCCGCCCAGGACGGAGATGTCAGGGTCGCCGCACGAGATGCGGACGAGCTGGGGCTACTGGAGGACGAGGACGCATGATCGAGATGGCGCCGACGTCAGCCGACGTCCGTGGAGAGTTGCACCGCCTGCTGGTCGCAGACCTTGTAGGGCCCTGGGGTGGTGCGGAGGAGACGGTTGTCGGCAACCCGCGAGGCCGCTACCTGGCGGGCGCCCTAGCCCCGGTGAAGGTCGACCCGGACCGCGCGCCGGACGAGCCGCTGAGTGTCGACGCTAGTGCGGACGTCGCTGAGCTTCGCACCGTTGAAGCACCGCTGCTCGCGCCGGTCGATGACTCGGTGACCGGTGTGCCCGAGATCGACGACTTGGAGGTCACTGAGTCCGAGGACCCGGGGGAGGCCGACGACAGGGGTCCGGCGTCCAAGCTCATCGCTCCGTCGTCCATGGGGCTCCGCTTCCGTGTTGCTGCTGGCGGACCCGGACTCACCATGACGGCCCGGTGGGGTGCTTATGCCTCGCGACGGGAGGTGAGCGACGACGGCCGCACGCGAACGTACTTCGATCGAACGCCGCACGCGTACACGGCCCACGTTGGAGCCGACGAGCTCGTGGCCGGTGCAGATCTTACTCGCCCGGTCCTCAAGCGGGATGGATCCGTGGAGGTCTCCATCTCCGTCGAGGTGCTGGCCGATGGCGATGACACCCTCGTTGTCGAGGTGGCCCTACAGAACTGTCGCATCACCGACGGGAACCTCCCCCCACGCGAGTGGCTCTTCCAGGCAGAGCTCGAGGTGACCGCCGCCGACCGCAGCAACGCGTTCCTCCCGATCCACGACCCGCTCGACGGGCTCCCTCCCGGGCTGGTCGAGGAAGAGGAGAGGCTCGAGCTCCTGTACCGCGACCGACTTGAGTTTGCAGTCGGCCGCACGTGCTCCGCGACGTGGACGACGGTGGACCCGTCGGATGACGGGGTGTGGCAGCGGGACCTCACCCCAGGGCTACGCACGGCCAACCGCGTCAGGACGACCTGGGTGCCCGAGGCGGAGGTTCCGCAGACGGTCGCCTCTGGCGTCGAGGGAACGATGCTGTCGATGCGACGTCTGGCCACGGCTCAGCGGGGCGAGGTCGTCGAAGGACTCCGCCCGCTGGTGGACGGTTACCGCGCCTGGCTATCCGACCGCGGGACAGACGCCGCAGCGCTCCCCTCGCACCTCAAGGGCGTGGCCGAGACTGCCATCGAGGATGCGTATGTGGCTGCCGACCGGCTGGCAGAGGGCCTCGCGCTTCTGGGAGACGACCCACAGACGTTTCAAGCGTTCCAGTTCATGAACCGAGTCATGGCTGACCAACGGTTCCACAGCCAGGTGGCCCAGGCGCGTTCCGAGGACTCGACGCTGAGTATCAAGGCGGCTGTCGAGGAGGTGGCGTCCAGGGCAGAGAAGGCCGCCTCGTGGAGGCACTTCCAACTCGGATTCATCCTCATGCAGCTGCCTGCACTCACTGATCCGACATCTCTGCGCCGCAGCAGCGAGGCCGCACATGCTGAGCTGCTGTTCTTTCCCACCGGCGGTGGCAAGACGGAGGCCTACCTAGGACTCGCCGCCTACACCTTCGCCGTCCGCCGGCTCCAGGGTGCCGTCGAGTCGCCCGACGGGCCCCTGGACGGCCGCGATGGCGTGGCCGTCGTCATGCGGTACACCCTTCGGCTGCTCACCACTCAGCAGTTCCAGCGCGCCACCGCCCTCGTGTGTGCTGCAGAGCTCGTGCGCCGCGAGGACCCGACGACCTGGGGGGAAGAACCCTTCCGGATCGGCCTGTGGGTCGGGAGCAACGTGAGCCCTCGGTCCTTCACCGAAGGCGAGGAGCAGATCGCGCGCGCCCTGGAGCACGACGGCCGCCCCTACGGCGTCACCGTCCTCCAGCTCCAACGCTGCCCGTGGTGCGGTACCCCCATTTCTCCGAAGCAGCACATCCGCCCCGACAAGGGACGGCGCCGCATCGTCGTCCACTGCGGCGCCAGGCTCGGCACCGAGTGTCCCTTCGCCGAGGGTGGCGACGTGGAGGACGGCCTGCCCATCCTGACCGTGGACGAGGAGATCTACCGATACCCGCCCACCTTCCTGCTGGCCACGGTGGACAAGTTCGCGCGCATCGCGCGAGAGGGGCAGGCGGCTCACCTGTTCGGACACGTCGCGGAGCGGTGCCTTCGTCACGGCTACCGGCACCCGGACACCCCGAACGACGTGTGCTCCGGCGGGCGCCACAACGCCAGCGGAGCCCTCCCCAAGGTCACCGTGCAACCTTGCGCTCGCCTGCGGCCGCCCGATCTTGTCATCCAGGACGAGCTCCACCTCATCACCGGTGCCCTCGGTACAGCCGTCGGGCTCTTCGAGGTTGCGGTCGACACGCTGTGCAGCTGGCAGCGGGGCGCTGATGCAGCGACAGCCGCCTCTGTGCGCCCGCTCGTCATCGCGTCCACGGCGACCAGTCGCAACGCCGAGGCACAGGTCCGGCGCCTCTACGGGCGCGACGTAGAGATCTTCCCGCCGCAGGTGCTCGACGTGTCCGACACCTACTTCTCGAAGGAGATCCCGGTCTCCGCGGAGAGCCCTGGACGGCGCTACCTCGGGGTCTGCGCCCACGGCGCCAAGCTCACGCTGGCAGAAATCCGGGTCAGCGAAATCCTGCTGCTGGCCGGGCAGAAGCTCTTCGACGCGCACGGCGAGGCGGCTGACCCGTACATGACGCTGGTCGGGTACTTCAGCGCAACACGCGAGCTCGCCGGCATGCGTCGTTACCTCGATGACGACGTCACCACGCGCATCACGAACCCCGACAAGGCCAGCGGCTACCCCCGCCGCGGCGTCGTCGGCCTGGAGATCGGCGAGCTCACTTCCAGGATTGCCTCCACAGACATCACCAAGACCCTCGACCGGCTCTCGGCGCCTTTCGACCCGGCGTGGGACTCCACCGAGGCGCACCGCCAGAACGCCACGCTCCGCAAGGACGGAAAGACCCTTCCGAGGAGAACAGGGGAACGGCCGTTCGACGTCGTCCTCGCCACCTCGATGCTCCAGGTGGGTGTCGACGTCGGCCGGTTGGGGCTCATGCTCGTGGTCGGACAGCCGAAGAACACGGCCGAGTACATCCAGGCCTCGTCGCGGGTCGGACGCGTCTCCGACAAGCCGGGATTGGTCGTCACTCTGGCCAACCGCTCTCGCCCGCGCGACATGGCCCACTACGAGCAGTTCGAGCACGACCACCGGACGTTCTATGCACATGTGGAAGCACTCTCGGTCACGCCTTACTCGGACAGCTCTCTCGAACGTGGTCTGACCGGAGTTCTCGTGTCGATCGCCCGGGTGCTCGACGTCGGACAGCAGAACTCGTACTCCCCGCAGGAGGGCGCCGGGAGCATCACTTCGCGCTTCTCGACGCTTGAGAACCTGGTGGATGTCATCGCGCGGCGGGCTGCGAGCTCGGGTGCCGATGACCGGGTCGAGGAAGTCAAGGCCAAGGTGACCCGCCGTCTTGATGCGTGGTACGCGAAGGCCAAGGGTGTGCCGGCCATCACCTACACCGGCCAGGGCTCGCTGCTCAAGAGCCCGGAGGACGGCGTGGTGCTCGGCGAGGACGTCTACCTGCGCGTGGCGAACTCGATGCGCGAGGTC
The DNA here is from genome assembly GCF_052644995.1 of Quadrisphaera sp. KR29. Taxonomy (NCBI): domain Bacteria; kingdom Bacillati; phylum Actinomycetota; class Actinomycetes; order Kineosporiales; family Kineosporiaceae; genus Quadrisphaera; species Quadrisphaera sp. KR29. The sequence goes on along the minus strand of NZ_JBQXXG010000021.1, from coordinate 29,651 downwards.
CAACCGGAGGTGAGCCTGATCGTCCGCTCGTTCGGTGACCGTGTCACCGATCTTGATCCGCCGGACGCGCCGGCGTGGATCTTCGACGCGCAGGCGCAGGCATGAGCGCGGGCACTGGAACCGGTCCGGCTGAGGATGGATCGGACCAGCCACAGGGCGCGGATGCCTACATCGCGTCATCGGAGGTCGTGGACCCCTTCGAGGGAGTCGACCTGGTGAAGCCGAAGAACTTCGGCCGCGTCGGCTCGCTCCGACCGACAGCTCTGCTCTACACCGCCGGTATCGGTGCCTCCGTCGACCTGCCGCACATCGCTGTCATGCCGCAGGGCCTCGACTCCTGGCAGCGGGCGTACGCGCAGATGGGCGGCGCGCTTCCGGTCTTCGAACCCCGACTCCTCGAGGCTGTCAAGGCGCAGCTCGGGCGCCAGGTTCGGGAACTTCGGCGCCCACCGCGCGTCGAGGTCCAGCCGCGGGAGGTACCTCGGCTCGGAGTGCCCGCCACGGTCTTCCCGCGGTGGCTGCGCTGTACGGGATGCGACCTCCTCGCGCCGTTCGAAGGGCAGAGCGGCTCGTTCACCTTCGTCAACACGATCGGCATGCGCCCGGACCAGGCCAGGTTCGTCCACAAGGGGTGCCGGGGCCGCCGGGGGAGCGGCAAGGCGCGCGAAAGCGTTGCCGTTCCTGCCCGCTACCTCGTGGCTTGCCTCAACGGCCACCTCGACGAGTTTCCCTACGCAGCCTTCGTTCACCACTCGCACGGCGGCACATGGACCTGTGACAAGACGCCTGGCTTGAACCCGCCGACACCGCTTCGGATGCTCGAGTGGCGCAGCAACATCGGGCCCGAGGTTCGCGTCACCTGCGTCTCTTGCCAGTCGACGAGGAGCATGCGGGAGCTCACGGGCACAGCTGGCGCGGCGCGGATGCCGCGGTGTCGGGGGAGGCACCCTCACCTCGGGACGTTCGCGAAGTGCGGGGCCGAGACGAAGTTCATGCTCCTCGGCGCCGCGAACCAGTGGTTTCCCGCCACCATTAGCCTGCTGGTCGTGCCCGAGAGCAAGACGCTCACCGTGGCGGACGTGGCAGCACGGCTCCAGGCCGTCCCGGACCAAGTCCGTGGCATGGTGACCGCTGAGGCAACGGTGCCGATGTTCAAGATGCTCTTGCAGCAGCAGGGGCTCGATCTCGCCGACGTGCCGGACGCGACGGTCTGGCAGGCCCTGACGCTCGTCGCCGCCGACGGCGGCGCCGATGCGGGTCGCACCACCCCGTACACGACGGTCGAGCTCCGCTCACCGGAGTGGAACACCCTCATCCGACCGGCTGACTTCGCCAAGCACGCTCGCGAGAGCGACTTCCGCATCAGGGACGTGCAGGTGCCGGAGGCGCTGCGCCCGGTTGTCGAGACGGTGGCCGCAGTCGACCGGCTGAAGAAGGTCAACGCCTTCGTCGGCTTCACGCGCGTGGACGCCTTCGAGAGGATCGGCGATGCGTCGGAGCGTCTGGCACCTCTCGCTCGCAAGAGGCCCTCGTGGGTGCCGGCGACCGAGGACCACGGTGAAGGTGTGTTCGTCCGCCTGCGCGAGGACGTCGTGCGCCCCTGGGAAGACGCTGTCCTCGGGTCCCAGCTATGGGACGCCCACAGGTCTGCGCACCGGCGCAACATCGCGCGCCGCACGAGCACCTCAGCTGCCGCCATCGATCCGGATAGCCGCCTTGAGCCGCCCAGGTACTGGGCGGTGCACACGCTCGCCCACCTCGTCATCCGGCAGATGGCGCTCGACGCGGGCTACGGCTCGGCCTCGCTGACAGAGCGGATCTACGCCTGGAGAGAGAGCGGAGACCACGGCCCAGCTGCTGGCTTCCTCATCTCGACGACCTCACCCGACAGCGACGGCACCCTTGGTGGCCTCGTCGAGCTGTCTACGCCACAGGCGATGCAGGCACTCGTCCGCCGAGCTCTGCTCCGCTCGTCTCGCTGCTCGTCGGACCCGGTCTGCTCGCACCGTGTGCCACGGGGGCAGGAGGACTTCCTGCATGGAGCGGCGTGCCACTTCTGCACCTTCCTGTCCGAGACGTCGTGCGACGGTGCGAACCGCTTCCTGGACCGGCGCTTCGTGTCGACGCTCTACGCCGCCCAGCTCGTCGAGCTAGGGGTGGTTGGTCTACTCGCCGATGTCGACTCATGACAGAGGCAGGGCTCGCGTGCCTGGAGCCGCTCGCCGCACTCCTGGGGCCTTCGGAGCTGCGCAGGGTGGCTGACGGCCTCGACATCGACCGGGCGCCGCGGCGTGCCACCCGGAGTCTCGCGCCGGAGAAGCGCGACCGAGCGGAGGAACTGGTCCGAGGGGTGATCGACGGCTTTGGCAATCACCGGGCAGTCGCCGCCGCCCTTAGAGCGATCGCCAGCACCGCCGAGCGGGTACCGCCACCACCGACGCTCGTGTGGAGCAGTCCGCAGCTTCCAGGTGACTCGGTCCGCACGACGTCCGCGATCGTGCGGATGATCGACGACGCCGAGGAGTCGGTGCTCGCGTCGACCTACTCCGGCGGTGCCACAGCTCCATTCGTCGAGGCTCTGGCTCGAGCTGCGCAGCGGAGAGTGCGGATCACTGTCGTCGCGGATGTGAGCAACTGTCGTGAGTCTGCGGAAGCGATCGGGAGGGCAGTTCCTCGTGTGCGCATGTTGGGTTTCTACGACGCTGACTCCGGACAGCCACGCCTCCAGCACTCGAAGGTCCTCGTCATCGACGGACGGATCGCGCTGGTGACCAGCGCGAACCTTTCCTATGCAGCTGTGGAGAAGAACTTGGAAGCTGGCCTGCTGGTGCATGGAACTCACGTGGCTAGTCAGATCACCCGCCGCTTCGCCGACCTCGTCGCGAATGGGAATCTGCGCTCTTGGTGATGCCTTGCTGCGCGATGCGCACGTGACCTTCCGCGCCTGTGCTGCAGTTGAGCGTGCACATCCAGGCCCCTCCGGCGGGGTTACTTCACCGCAGGTATCCACCAGGGGAGAAGAGTCCCGTACGGTCGAGAAAGGTGTTGAAACCGCGGCAGGAAGTCTCTCCGAGGTGCAGGCAGGCACTGCAGGCGCCGGCGCCACGGGCGCAACCAGGGTCGAGTGGACAGCGTGGTTCGGCGTTGGTGACAGCTCCGAGGAGCTCGTCGAGGTCGGTCTCCATGACGGCTTGCAGTCCACCCAGGACGAAGGCGCCGCGCGGAGTGGCGTACAGAAAGAATGCAAGGTGCGTGGGCACGAGGTACTCGTTGAGAGCGTCGCGGTCGATACCGGCGTAGACGGCGGTCTGCCGGATCATCCGGTGGGCGTAGCTGTGGATCAGCGTCAGGACGTCGGATCCCACGGTTGCCGCCGCCGGGCGATCGCCGGGCATCGGGATGTCACTCGAAGCAGCGATGGCGATGCGCGCTGTACGGGCGTCCGTGCTTTGGGGCGACCACCCAGGCAGCGTGTGTCCGCGGGCGGTGAGCCAACCCGCGACGCGCACCGGATCAAGTCGAACGAGATAGGCCTCGGTCTCCGCAAGGTCCCCCATCAGGCGATAGCCGTCACGCTTGGGATGGCGGAAAGGGATCAGGCGACACTTGGCTGGATCATTGTCCCCACGCGTGAATCCGTACATGACGTTCAGGACGGGGAAGGTCTCCACCAGGTCCAAGCCAGCCAGCCCAGCACGCTCCAGGGCTGCGGGGTAGTCCTGAGCGTAGCGTTGTGCGAGGGAGCTTCCAGCGGGTGCGATGAGGGCAGTGGTGGGTGTGCGGGCCTCGCCGAGGGCCAGCGCGATGTCGAAGGCCTCCTGCTCGGCGGCCTCGCGCCGGTCAGGGGGGATGGCGTCCAGAGCGGCAGAAGCAGTGCCCTCAGCGAGCTGGCCCATGCGGTCGGCCTGAGCGACGAGGGCCTCGACCATCTCCGGCTGCATGTTGTTGCTCAACAACTGAGCGCGGAACTCAGCCGGACTGGGCAGTCCGGTCATCGTCGCCGGGCTGTTGGCCGCGAGACCGTCCAGGACCCAGTCGAGGGCCTTGGAGGGACCGCCAGCGGCTTTCAGGGTTTGGAGGCGGTCCGGGCGCGCGGGGTTGACCATCACCAGACCGCGGGGGGTGTAGGCAGTGCGGGCCTTGTGCACGTTCCAGTGCAGACCGCCTTGGCGGCACCCCGGGCACTGCTGGAAGCCCAATCCCTTCTGCATCTCGCGGTGGCACCGGGGACAGGTGAAGCGCAAGTCGCTCGTGCGGGTGCTGGTGGTGCCGATCAGTTGCACGTCGTCATGAGTTGGACAACGGGGGATACGAGGCTCGCCGACGCTTCCGCACTCGTGGAAGCCGAGGAAGTGCAGCTGTCCCCACCTCGTGCTTCCGCAACGGCACGGGTTGCGGCGGTCCTTGCCGATCCGCTTGCAGGTGGGGCACAACCACACCCGGGGAAAGCGTTCGACGGCGACACCGCGGTCCTCGTCGAGCTCGACGACCTGCAGGGGTGCGTGGCGGCGCAGGTCGTCGGCGAAGCCACCGTCGTTACCGGCCTGCTCCCACAGGTGCACCTCACGGACCAAGCGGCGGCGCACCGCGGTGTCGTCGATCGCCAGCGGCGCGGCACCGGTCCAGTCGACGACGCGGTAGACGCCCCCGCGCAGATCAGCGGTCTGCTGCGGCAGGAAGGTGCGCAGCACCTGGCTTGCGCTACGGGTTCCGAGATCGCTCATGTCGCTCCTAACTAGTCCCCCGGAAGGGAGGACCGGTGGGTGTCGATGTCCTGGCGGCGATGGACGGTCTTGCGCTGGTGATGCCGGCTGGACTGGGCATCAGGGTCAGTCGTGGATGGGAACGCTGGCCTCGACATCGCGCAGACTGGTCATGGGCTGGGAGGCGCCCAGCTGGTTGGGCCACGTGCGGGTGCTGGCGGGATCGTCGAGGTTGGCGAACCAGACTCCCAGCCACTTGCGGATCTCCTCACGCAGCAGATCGTCGACAGGACCATCGAAGCCGAGGATCGCGGCGATGGCCCGGGCCTGGTCGGCTGCCCCTAGGCCTGCGTCGTGCATGTGCTTGCGAAGGGCGCTGATGGTGGTCAATCGCCCTCCTGACGCGGGTTCCATCACGGCCAGGCGTCGAGCCTCGACGATGCCTGGCATCGTCAGGCGTAGTACGCGGCGGCTCCGACGTGTGATCGGAATCGCCTCGACGAAGCGGTCGCCATGGGTGATGTACTGGGCGAAGTGCCGGAAGGTCGCGGCGTCGCGCTCGCGTCCGATCTTGTGCAGGACGTATACCAGGCCAGGAAACGTGCGCCCCACGCGAGCGGTGGTCTGGATGAACTCGGCGGTCGAGAGCGGGAGGCCCAACATCACCATGACGTTGAGGCGGGCGACGTCGACGCCGTGACTCAGCATGCTGCTCGCTGCGACCACATGGATCCGCTCGGAGAAGTCGATCTCGGGTCGTTCGAGTCTTTGCAGGATGGCTCGCACGTCCTCGAAGTCGGTCTGCCCTGTGAGCTGTACCGCTTCGATGCCCTTGCTGCTGGTGTTGCTGGTCAGACTGCGGGTAGCAGCCTCGACGTCGTAGAGGGTGCTGCCGTAGACCACATCGGTGCCGTAGTAGGACAGCAGCTTCTCTGCATGGACGAGGTCGACGTTCGCTTCGGCGCAGACGGTAGCCGGGTCTTCCGCAAGGCGACGAACGGCAAGCTGCAGCACGTCGAGGCTGCGGTCGCTGACATGGTCGAGCGTCACGCCACGGGGTGCGACGGCGACGAAGTGTCGGAGGGGTGGGGAGCCGGGACGGGTCCAGAAGGACTCCCCTGCCGTCGGACCCTGCTGGGGAAAGACTCGCCCGTCTCGCTGGTAGAGGACGTCCACCTGGTGGTCGTGCCCGCTGAGGGTGGCGCTGCTGGCGATGATCTTGGCGGGAGGGCCGCCCAGTGCGCTCTGCAGGTGGTCCAAGAGGCTCTCGTAGTGGCTGTCGACAGCGCCGAGGCTGTCGCGCAGCAGGTGCAGTTCGTCCTGCAGGCGCAGAGTCGGTGCGTAACGAGCGCTTGGCATGGGCAGAGGTCGGGCAGTCGCTGTGCAATCGGGGACCAGGCAACCACTCGGCGTCGCTTTCCGGGGGGTGTAGGTGTAGCCGTGGCCACCCTCGCTGCACAATCCGACGGGCGGGCCGACCAGCCCTCGCATCGCTGCTTGCATCCCCACGCTGGCGGCCTTGTCCAGGGTGCCCAGGACCACCGTCGGCAGGTACCGGTAGACCTCTGAGTCGACGACGTAGACCGGTAGGGCGGCCTCGGGCCACGGGCAGTCGTTCCCATGGCACTGGTGGGTCAGCCGCCACCACCGTCGGTCGAAGTGCATGCGGACGTCGGCGCTACGGCAGAAAGGGCAGCGCAGCAGCACTTGGTAGCGATCCGGCATCCCAGGGCTGTCCGGGTCAGGGTCACGGCCCTCTGGTGTGGCGGTCTTGACGATCTTGTTGGGGGTGCCTCCGGAGCCGACGAAGAACCCGAGGCTGATCGGGGCGCCCTTGAGGCGTTCGCGTCGGCGTACCAGTTCCGCGCCCGCGAGTGCGTCGGCGAAGCGTTGGGTCTGTTGCAGGGACAGCAGACGCAGCGGGAACCGAGACCAGGCAGTCACACCGCTGGTCTTGCCTGTCATGCGGTCGTGCAACGCGGCGGTGACGAGGAGGCCGAGGTAGGTCTCGGTCTTGCCCCCTCCGGTGGCGAACCAGACGGTGTCCACCACTGATGCTTCAGCTGGATCGACGAGGAAGTTCAGCGCACCGAGGAGGAAGCCGACCTGGAACGGGCGCCAGCTGTCATACCTGCCTCCCGCGCTGTGGTTGATGGCCTCGTTCATCAACTGGAAAGCGCGTCGCACCTCTGCATCGGACTGCAGCAGCCGCAGACCCTTGCGGAGCCGATCGACCTCGTCACCAGCGGCACGGCTTTCCGCCTCCGCTTCCCTGCGCATGGGTTCATCCCACTCCGGGTGAGCGCCGAGCAGCGGTTCCCACTGCTGTCGGTGGTACTCGGCCAGTGCCTCCACGAGAGCCTGCAAAGGAGGTAGCGGGTCACGTGCGAGAGCAGCGAACGTCAAGTCGGGGACCGGGCGCTCACTGTTCCAGTACTCCGGACGGCGGGTGGTGACACCGACGGTGTCTGTGGTCCGAAAGCCCGAAGCCCCCGGCAGCTGGTCGACACCGACGTTGATGCCGTAGGCAGGCACGTTGCGGTCGAAGCGGAAGCTGTCCGGGAGGGCATCAAGGCGGAAAGGACGTGTAGCTAGGCCGGTGACCTCGAGGACTGTCTCGTACAGGTGGGTGTCCTGCAGCTGGGAGTGCTTGGCGGGACTGGTGTTGATGAGCTGGATCACCAGTTCCGGTTCGCCCTCCCAGCTCTCGAGCTCGACGCGGATTTCCGCGCCCAGACCGGCGGCTCCGACGTCGGCGAAGGCTTGCTGGAGCTCCAGCGCGCCGGCACCTGCGCCGGCGCAAGGCCGGTCGGCGTCGACAGCGACGCTGACCGGCACGTCGACTGCCGGTAGACCTCGCCACGGCCGGTCTGGGTCGGGGCAGGTGTTCTTGTCCTCGAGCACCCATGCTCGAGCCTGGACCCGAACGGTGAAGGCCCATGGTCCCGGCTCTTCTGGTCGAAGGCGGATCCCGATCGCACACGGTTCGAGGCGCTCCGCGCGCTGGCCGAGGTCGCTGCTCATCACCTCCTCTTCGGTGGCCAGTCGACCCAGCCAGAACGTAGAGGCCGGCGCCACGCCGAGCCGGTCTGTCCCGTCGCCGCGGCCCGCGATGGTGACCTGTCGGTCGAGCCACGCGGTGAAGGCTTCCGCTGCAGCCGTGAACGACTGCGTGCCGGTGGAGGTGCTCACGTCCATGGCTTGTCCCTGCGTCGTTTGCGAGTCGTGATCGCGCCGGGCGGAGAGGGCGCACGCTCGCCCAGCGGTGTGCGCAGCGTGTCGCTGCGCGCGCAGTCGACGAGGTACTCGTACAGGTCGTCGATGCGCGCATCCTCACGCAGCAGCTTCAACGCCTTGTTCTGCACCTGTCGAATCCGCTCGCGAGTGACGCCCAGGCGATCACCGATGTTGTCCAACGTGTCGGCTTCGGCTCCGTCTAAGCCGTAGCGATGTTCTAGAACCTCGACTTCACGCGGCGTCAGCACGACGTCGAGAATCCTTGTCAGGTCCCTCTTGCACTGGTATCCCATGACGACAAGAGCCGGATCCGCGATGGCGTCCTGCGCGGCTCCCGGGCTGATGAGGTCCACGAGGCGAACACTGTCGTCGGCGTCGACCAGCACGTCGTAGCTGATAACTGGTTCGGACCAGGTCACCGCGGCGGCTATTGCTCCGACGTCCATCCCGACCTCGTCGGCGATGTCCTTGAGGGTGACAGCGCGGTCGAGATCACGCTCAAGGCGAGCCTGCACAGCTCGGATCTTCTTGACGCGGTCGTGCATGTGGATCGGAAGGCGGATCGCGCGGCCACGATCCCCGATGCCGCGGTCGATGCTTTGGCGGATCCACCACGTGGCATAGGTGGAGAACTTGTATCCGAGCTCAGGATCGAATTTGTCGGCGGCCCGTATGAGCCCGAGGTTGCCATCCTGTATGCGGTCGGCGAAGTCCACGCCGCTGTGTTGGTACCGGGGCAGCTTGGCGACGCTGATGACGAGACGAAGGTTTGCACTGACCAGCTTTCGATGGGCCTGTCTGCCCGCTTCGACGATCAGTGTCAACGTCGATGACCCCCCTTCGCCTGCCGGCGCTTGCGGGAGTGTGTCCATCTTCTGGGATTCCAGCGCGCGACGCCCAGCCTGAACGGCGCGCCCCAGTCGCACCTCCTGCGCCGCGTCCAGCAACCGGATCCGGCCAACTGAGGCGAAGTAGGCCTGCAGTTGGTCCCGCTCGACAGCTCCGACTTGCCGGCGGACCCGTCCGCCGTCGAGGTCGTCAACCGCGTCATCGGCGTGCTGGACCCGCTCTTGAGTCACCTCAACTCCAGCTGCCGACAGTGCAAGCAGGACGTGCTCGATGGCGTCCCCCCGTAGCCCTCGACGGTGAGCCAACGTCGTTACATCGACCATCGTCAGCGCGCCGGCCCTCAGATAGTCGTCCTGCAGGTCGGACGCGACCTGCTCGACGACGGGATCGTCGGTAGCGCTCGCTAGGTGCGATCTTGAGTCGGTGACTGCAAAGGGATCGGCGTCGTTCCAGTCCTCGTCCTCGTCCTCCTGCGTCTCGCCTGGTAGATCGGGATGAGGTTCGAAGGGTGGTGATTGACGCGGAGCGACGGCGAGGGGAGGGTGATCTCCTGGATCGGCTGCTGGTTGGTGCTTCGTGGCAGCTCGCGCTGCACGCGCCATCTGGGTGGGTGGCGACCTCCGCTCGCTCCTCGTCGCGGCAGGCATGGCGGCCAGGATCGCCTCGAGCTGGTCCGTGTCGACGTTGTGACGCCGCAAGAGGGCGTGCACTTGACCAGGGGTCGGCATGCGCCCCTGTACATCGGCCAGCCGCTCCATGTCCGCGCGCAGGGCAGCTAGTGCTTGTTCGTACGACACGTCAGCTGCCTAGAAGCTGCACGCGATCCGCGGGACTGGCGAGTGCGGCGTCACCAGGGATCAGATCAGCGCACTTGCGCTGTCGGTGCCGCAGCCGTCCAGTGAGCGCCGTGCGCCTCGACAGCCGGCGCTCGAAGATGCGCATCTGCGGCGGCTTGTGCGCGGACGGCGATGACCTTCTCGTGGCGGGGAGTGCCTGTGAGGCCACCAAGACGGTGACGCAGTGCTCGATGGACACAGCCCCCCAGCGGTCGCAACGTCGCGGCGGCTGCATCGCCGCGCCGAAGGGGATGGTTGCACAAAAATTGCGCGTGGTCTCCCAGCGGTCCGAGCTTCCCCGCGTCGGCATCAGTCAGCCCGCGGGCACTGCCCCCATTGTGTGGGCTGTCACCGTCCCCGTTCCCTGACGCCTTCGGCATCCACCACCGCAAGGCCGCTCTTCCCCTCGGTCACGAGCGCCTCCGGACCAGGCCGTCCCGGCGACCACGTGACGTCGCCGTGAGCAATGATCCATGCTGGCGACGCTCGAGTGCTTCGGGATGCCTTGGCCACTGGGGTGTCCAATGCATTAGCCGTGCCGTGATGTGTGCTCTCCAGCGGCGAGCTCGACGCGGACTTCCCGCCAGCCCTGGAGCTTGTCGCCGGATGAGGCGCTGGAGAGCACGACGGCGGGTCGGTTTTCGTCTGCTCGGATCGGCGCAGCTGCCGCCGACGCCGGTTGTAGGCCCGCCAGCCTGGTCCGCTGCCCTGCCCGGAGGTCGATGAGGCGCGCCAAGAGCGGCTGACGACGCTTCGGGACTCGTGCACCTCGACGGTCAGCTCGGCGCCGGCGTCGGCGACCTCGTGGCTGTTGGGCTCGCAGTTGCAAGGAAGCGCGGCGTTGCGGCCTTCGCGCATCTCCACACCGGAGCGACCGTGGCCTCGATGGTGACGGAGGACGTCATGTCCGCCGCCTCGTGTCGTGATCGCCAGCACCAGCACGCGAAGGCGGCAGCGGCTCGTCCTGTCGTGCTTTCGCCCACAGCCGTGTGGAGTGATCAGAACTATTGACCGCTGAGCCCGCTTCGCCACTCTGACCGGCGCGCTGTCGGCCCACACGTTGTGATGGCCCGCGAGCGAATGACTCCGGGCAGCGGGCACACTGGGGACCGTGACTGACGAGGACGTCATCTACGGCTGGTACGCGTTCCATGAGACGTGGGCTGTCATCGGCGCCGAAGACGCAGAGCTGCTCGCCGGCGCGGTGCAGCGAGCACAGGCTGCGACCACGGTCGGCGAGATGCGCGCGGTCTACACGGACGTCGGCGACGGCCTCTTGCCGGCGACAGCAGACGACTGGCTGTCCGACCTCGAGGACGATGACGGCGACGTGGACGACGCTGCGGAGTACAGCTGGAGTCAGTTGCCAGGCGTTGAGGACGGGGATTGGCCACCCATGCCGTCTCGCCTCACCCTCGCACTGCCACAGGACGTGCTCAACGACCTGCGCCAGCTCCCTGGGGTGAAGCATGAGGACACGGTTCTCAACGGTGACTACCTTGTCATCCCACGGGCTGCCGAGGCGGACTTGGTCAAGGTTCTCACCACGCACAGATACCGCGCGAAGCGAGACGACGCCACCGTGTACGCCCTCGCCGGTGGGGATGCGCTGTACGGATGACGATGGCCTTTCGTTTCCTGGCTGCCTTCAACGAGGTCGAGAACCACCTGCGTGAAAAGCTGACGGCCAGGCACGGTGAGCGCTTGTCGGAGCTGATCCGATGGGGGCAGGACGAAAAGCTTCTCACTCAACAGCAGAGCAGGGAACTGTCCACCCTGGCCAGTCTCCGCAACGCTCTGGTGCACGGCAGGTACATCAACGGCCGTCCACTCGCTGAGCCGGTCCCCGAGGTCGTCAGAGCCATCGAGAGGCTTCGGGAGCGGCTGCTCCGCCCGGCCAAGGCTCGCGACGTGCTGGACCTGGCGCGGCCAGCGACGTTCGCGCCAGACGACCTGTTGTCCGAAGTCCTCCTGGTCGCCGCCTCGCACCAGTACTCGCAGTTCCCCGTGTACGACGCCAAGGACGGTTACTCAGGGCTGCTGACCACGGACGGAATTGCTATGTGGTTGGGCGCCAACCTGACCCCACCTGGCATCGGTCTCGTCGAAGACGTCCCCATCAGGGACCTTCTTCCGCACGTCGAGCAGGTCGATGCGGCGGTGTTCGTGCCGGTGACCATCACCGCTGCTGATGCCGCGACTCGGCTGCAGCACGGCGGTCAGCGAGGCCGCCCCGCTGTCGCGCTGTTGGTGACGGAGTCTGGACAGCGGAGGGAGCCGCTGGTCGGCCTCATCACGACGGCAGATCTGCCCCAGTTGCTGGACGCTGCTGGATGACGTTCGTCAATGGTCGACAGGGGCGACGCAGAGCAGCAGATCGCCGGACCGCATGAGGTTGAGGTCCGGGTGCAGACGTACCGGCGCTCCGTCTGACAGCAAGCCCCCCAGCGCGGCGTGGTGCCAAACCGTCATCCGCCTGCCGGACGTCCACAGGTCGAGCGCGATGGTGTGCACATCGGTGTCGAGGTGAGCCAGGGCGTCGACCCAGCGGTCCGTGCCCTGCCGGCCCAGCCTCGCCTGGATGGGGTGTGTGCGATGTCCCGGCAGGAACAAGCGGCATCCGGTCGGTAGATCGCCATCGCCGCGACAAGGAACCATGACATGCGCTCCAGCTCTGCGGCTCGTGCCGCGGTCGTTGCGCCTGCCGGCCGGTCGGCGCCGGTTCATCACTCGAAGCACCCTGACGAGGGGTTGCTGCGCAGCAAGTCGAGGCTTGTCGCTGCGGCTCGTGAACCGAGAGCACGATATCTATGCAGGGCTGTCATTGACAGCCCTGCCATTGGCGGGTGCCGCGATGTCATGCTTGGGAGGGGTGGCCCTCACGCTGCCCACCTGACACGGTGAACAGGTGCCGCGGTGCCTACCCGAAGACCCCAGCTTCGCCACCAGCACGGAGAAGATCGTCTGGCAGAAGCTCCGCGACACGCTCGGCGAGGAAGACCTCCTGGTGGCCAACCAGAGGGTCACCACCCACGAGAAGGACCACGAGCTCGACGTCGTCGTCGGGCTCGCTGGTCACGGCGTCGTGGTGCTCGAGGTCAAGGGCGGTGAGGTCTGGCACGACGGCTTCGACTGGCACCAGCGGGCGGCCGGCAGCGAGAAGGTCATCCACCCCGCGGCTCAAGCGCGAGACGGCATGTACGCCCTGCGGGCGCTCATCGAAGGCTCTGCGGAGTGGCGGGGCACCTCGAAGCAGCGCTTCAAGTGGGGCCACGCCGTCGTGCTGCCCACCACGTCGCTGGCCGCGGGCTTCTCGGCTCCGGACCTCCCGCGCTGGGCCGTCGCGGACAGGAACCAGCTCGACGGTCTGGTGCCGTTCCTCAAGGACCTCCTCGCGCAGCAGGGCACGGGGAACCGGCAGGCGCAGCGAGCCGACCTAGACCTGCTCGCCGAGGAGCTGGCCGGTCGCAACCTCCCGCAACGCGATGTGGTGGCTCAGGCGCTTGAGCACGAGGCGCAGGTCGACGTCCTCACCAGCACGCAGTTGGCGCTTCTCCGAGCCGCTCGGCTTCTGCCGCGTCTCGAGGTCCGTGGAGGAGCGGGCAGCGGCACGACGTTCATGGCGCTGGAGCAAGCGCGACGGCTCGGCCAGGACGGCCAGCGGGTGGCACTGCTGTGCTACTCCCTGGGCCTGGCGAGCTACCTCCAGCGCGCGACCGGCGCGTGGAAGAACCACAAGCACCGGCCCCAGTACGTCGGCGTCTTCCACGACCTCGGCGCGAAGTGGTCGGGCCAGCCGCACAAGGGTCGCGAGGACGCCGCCTACTGGGAGCACGAGCTTCCGGCTCGTATGACGGAACTGGCGCACGCGCTGCCACCGGGGCAGCGCTTCGACGCCATCGTCGTCGACGAGGCGCAGGACTTCGCGCCGGCGTGGTGGGAGCCGCTCGTCGCCTCGCTCTCCGACCCGGACACCGGAGGCCTCTACGTCTTCTCCGACGAGGGGCAGACGCTGTTCCCTCGGTACTCACGCCCTGAGCTGGGGCTGGTGCCGCTCGTTCTGGACGACAACCTGCGGAACAGCAAGCAGATCGCGACGGCGTTCTCCCCGCTCGTCGGCTCGCGGATGCAGCTGCGCGGGGGCGACGGCCCGCAGGTCGAGTTCCGCGCGTGCTCACCGGACGACGCCGTGGGTGAGGCCGACGACGCGGTCGATGACCTGCTCGACGCCGGCTGGCGCCCCCAGGACGTCGCGCTCATCACCACCGGCAGCCGCCACCCCGAGCAGGTGTCCCGCTGGGAGGACGGGCCGGCCGCCTACTGGCGCTCGTTCTGGGACGACGCGCTGGTCTTCTACGGCCACGTCTTCGGATTCAAGGGCTTAGAGCGGCGCGCCGTGGTGCTGGCGCTCAACGAGAAAGGCACGCGCGACCGAGCGCGGGAGCGGCTCTACGTCGGGCTGTCGCGGGCTCGCGAGCAGCTCGTGGTGTGCGGAGATCCCGACTTCGTCCGCTGGGTCGGCGGTGACGACGTCGCCAAGCGCCTCGGACTGTGAGGGCGTCTCCTTGCTGTGACCGTGATTGATGAGGGCTGCACGCCGTCATTGCTACGTGGGAGCGTGACGACGTGGACGAGGACGCCCTGACGGGGCCCGGGAACGACCAGCCGAGCTTCGTGAAGGCAGGGGTCACGATCAGCCGGCTGGTCGAAGTGCCCATCCGCGAGGTGTGGCCGACGGAGTACGGCCACTTCACCCCCTGGTTGCTGGCCAACAGCGCTGCCCTCAGCGAGGCCATCGGCTTGGAGGTGCAGCTGGAGGCTCGAGAGCACCCCGTGGGCGCCTACTCCCTCGACCTCATCGGCAGCGAGGTGGAGCAGAGCGACCGCCGGGTGATCGTCGAGAACCAGTACGGGATGACGGACCACCGGCACCTCGGGCAGCTGCTCACCTACGCCGGTGGTACCGAGCCCACGACGATCATCTGGATCGCCGAGGACTTCAGGGACGAGCACCGGGCTGCCCTCGACTGGCTCAACGGGTCGACGTCTGCGGAGATCCGGTTCTTCGGGCTACGCCTGACGATCGTGGCCGTCGAGGGAGGCTCCTCCACGCTCGTCGCGCCGCAGCTCGAGGTCGTGGTGAGGCCCAACGACTACGTCGCAGCGGCCAAGAGCCAGGCCGAAGGGCATGCGGTCGGGCCGACGTCCAAGCAGGAGAAGTACCGGGAGTACTGGACGTCCTTGGCCAGCGGCGTGGGGGGACTCGGACTGAGGACCGGCACCCCACCGGCTGAGAACTGGTGGAACTTCGCCACCGGCGTGGGAGGTGCCGTGTGGGGCGTGAACTTCGGCAAGGGCGGCGCCAAGGTCGAGCTGTACTTCGGCTCCAGCGACGCCACGGAGAACCTCCGACGCTTCCGCCTCCTCCTGGAGCATGAGGAGGCCATCCGCGCGGCCCTGCCAGACGTGCACTTCGACGAGCTGCCGTCCCGGAAGGCGTGTCGCGTGGAGGTCGTGATGCCGGGAGCCACTCTGGACGACGAAGACTCCTGGCCGGCTGTCAGGGGGTGGATGCTTGAGACCCTCGGCAGGTTGCGGGACGCTGTCATGGCGGCCGGGGGTGTACCCGTCTGAGCGGCGGGGCCGGACGGCATCGGCAGCCCTAGCTCGTGGAGAGCTGCCTTGACGCCTCGCCGCTCAGCCGCACTCGTCGCAGACGCCAGTGAGCGGCAGCTGCGTGAAGCACGTCGAGCACAGACCAGCCACCCGAGCGCCTGTGCCGCTGCGGCTCCTTGCTGCACGCGAGTGATCGCCGTCAGCACCTGGGAGCAAGTGCGTGCTGTGGCCGCCTGCTGCGTCGCGGACG
Organism: Quadrisphaera sp. KR29; assembly: GCF_052644995.1. Taxonomy (NCBI): domain Bacteria; kingdom Bacillati; phylum Actinomycetota; class Actinomycetes; order Kineosporiales; family Kineosporiaceae; genus Quadrisphaera; species Quadrisphaera sp. KR29. Next base: position 14,160 of record NZ_JBQXXG010000021.1, on the reverse strand, counting down.
TCCACGAAGCCGCGGTTGACATAGGCGACGACGGGACCGTCATCAGCCAGCGCGACGTACTTGCGGCTCTCCGGGATCCACACGCGCCGGTAGACCAGGCCGGCGATGAGCCGCCGCACCTCCGGCCGTCGCTCGACGGAGACGGGCAGCGCTGCCATCGCCGCCTCGACATCGGAGTACTCCTCGACAACCATGGTGGCCTCCGTGATCAGAAGAGCTGAGCGGTGTGGTCGCAGCAGAGGGCGAGCGGTGACTGCGTGATCCGACGCAGCGTCGGTGAGCCGCCCCAGAGCGTGTCGAGCGTGAACCAGAGGATGCCGCCCGCTGCCGCGAGCGCACCCATCTCCTGCTCCACCGCGTCCTCGAAGCGCGGCGACCCGTCATCGGTCGGCGCGGGCACCCAGCCCGATGTGCCCTCCGGAGCCGAGATCTGCGTGAACGTCTCGTCGAGCGGGAGCCGGACCGCGACGACCACGACACCGTGCTCGTGACGGATGACGTCGATGTCCGTCGTCGTCCCGTGCGACGGACCCTGGGGAGCCGCCACCCTCAGCGTGCTCCGAGCGCCGCCGGGCGGCAGCCCGAGCTGGATGATCAGCGCGGTCAGCGCGATGGGACTGAGCTCGAGATCGTCACCCACGGCGTCGACGTCGATCCGGATGTCGAGGAGCCGCTCGTCGCGCAGCAGCGGCATGAGCGACCTGAGCTCCTCAGGACTGACATGGGCGACGACCTGCACCGCACCTCCGCACATTCGGCGAACCAGCACCGCGACGATAGAGCGCACCACCGACAGTGCGTTCTGAGCAGCGACGACGTCGGTGTCAGGCCGAGGCGCTGCCCCGGGCGACGTCCCACAGCAGGCCGTGGCCGCGCGCGCTGGGCAGGGCTTCCAACACCGCAGCGGCGGCGGCCCGAGGGTCCTCGCCGCGGTGCGCGGCGTAGGCGACAGCTGCGGTCGGCGTCCGCTGCTGAGCCGCGACGCAGTGCAGCAGCACCGTGTGGCCCTCCTCGCGCAGCTCGGCGACCACCGAGGCCGTGTCGCGCAGCACGAACGCCAGGTTCGGGTTGTCCCCCGACGCCTCGGAGTCCATGAGCCACACGTCCACCTGCTCGCTCGCGCCGACGCCGGGCACGGCGTCCTCGACGCCGCGGCGGCACAGCGAGACGACGGCCCCAAACGCGCCGGACCGCGCAGCGCGGCCGAGCGCCGAGCCCGTGGTCCCCAGCACCACGCCAGGGTCGGCGGGGTGCGGCACGCCGTCGTCCAGGGCCGCCCACGGGTAGGTGACGTGCGCGCCGGACGGCCAGCCCAGGCTGTCGGCGCGGCCGCCGCGGGCGGAGAGCACGGCGAGGCGGACCAGGTCGCGGGACCGGACCTCGCCGATGCCGTGGATGCGCCGCCGCCAGGTGGCGGGCACGGCGGATCCGCCCCAGCGGGCGCCCAGGAGGGCTCCGGCGATGGCGGCGACGGTGTCGGTGTCGTGGCCGGACCTGACGGCGGCGTGCAGCGACGCCTGCAGGTGCTCGCACGGCGAGGTCGTCGCTGACTCCTCCGGCACGGGGGTGCGGCGGATCGCCGTCCACGCGTCCTGGAGGGCGGCCACGGTCCATCCGTTGGACGCCGACCTGTCCCGCTCGCCCCGCTCGGCATCGGCCAGGCGCTCCGCCCACAGAGCCCGGCGCTCGGGCGCCAGCAGGTCGAGCCCGCCCTCGACGTCGAACCGGCCCTTCAGCACCGCCACACGCACCGCCTCCGACCACAGCACGCAGGAGTCGAGCGCGTCGGGGTCGGCGTGGGTGAGCTCCGCCACAGCTCGCGCAGCGGCGGCGGTGCGCTCGCGGTCGTGCAGACTGGAGATCCCGACGACGCCGGTCCGCATCAGCGCGCCGTTACCGCCGGCGCGCCGGCCGCTGGCGACGATGGCGTGCGCCCGCTCTCGCAGCCTCGCGGCCGAGCCGGGGCCGGGCACGACACCGGTCAGCGCCGACGAGGTCTGCACGCCGATGTCCGCGGGGCCGCTCTGCTTTCACGCGATGAAACCGTCGGCGACCGCGTCGAGGGCGGCCTCGGAGGTGAGGTCGGCGCCGGTGGCCGCGACCCGGGCGATGACCACCGCCATCTGCGTGTCGTCGCTGTACTCCCCGGGGGCGTAGCCCCCGAGCCCGCCGCCGAGCATCTGCGCCTCGCCGGTCGGGGGAGTGCCGAACTCGTACGGCACGCCGAGCGCGTCGCCTACGGCCTGGCCGAGCAGGACGCCGGTGGCGCGGTCGGTCTGCGCGCTGGTGAGGCGCTGGTGCTGCGTGGGAGCCATCGTGGCCCACCTCCTTGACTCAACTGTGCGCCAACATACCGGATAACCGCATCTGCGCGTTAACTGCATCCCCCAGATGGACGGCTCCGTGCTGGGATACGGCTGTCACGCTGGGTGAGTGACAGCTGCGCAGAACTCGTGGACGGGGCCCGGCCACGTCTTCGTGGTCCACGGCGACCTCGGCGCGCTCGCCTTCGACGCCGTCGCCATCCCGACGGACTGGCGGTTCTCGGTGGGTGCGCACTGGCGCGGTGCCATCGGCGGCGCACCCGTCCGACCGGAGGGCTGGGCCGAGGGTGGGGCGCGCATCGGCAGCGCCCAGGACCGCGTGTGGTTCGTCGACGTCGGCTCCTTCCTGCCCGAGCACGACACCGCCTGGCTGGTGGACGGCGTCCGCCAGGTGCTCGAGGCGATGGCCGAGGAAGGGCTGCGGCCTGCGCGCCGCGACGGGGGAGTCCTGCGCTCTCGGCCGCTGCTCGCGATCCCCCTCGTCGGCATCGGGCGCGGCGGCTTCACCGAGCAGCGCGGTGAGGTGGTCCTGGCGCTGCTGCGCACCGCGCGACAGGTCGCCCGCGCGCGGGGAGTCGACGTCGCCGTGGTCACCAACGACCCCGCTGTCTACGCAGCGATGCAGCACGTCCGCCGCAGCGACGGCGGCGATTGGTGGCAGCTCGACGAGTCGCTGCTCGCGCTCGCGCAGGACCTGGCCGGCAAGGCCCGGGAGGGGAGCCTCGCGCTCTTCCTCGGCGCCGGGGTCAGCGTCCCCGCCGGGTTGCCGACGTGGACCCAGCTGGTCACCGGCCTGAGCGAGGGTCGCGACTACCCCCGCGAGGAGTTCCAGCGGCTGGGGCCGCTCGACCAGGCCGAGCTACTGCGCAAGCAGGTCCCGGACTTCGAGCGCCTGGTCATCGAGGCCTGCCGGACCGACCGCCATGCGATCGGCCACTCCCTGCTGGCCTCGCTCGGTTGCGCCGAGGTGGTGACCACCAACTTCGACGACTGCTACGAGCGGGCGCACGACGCGGTGCGCAAGGACGCGCTCACCACGGTGCTCCCGCACTCGACCCACGTGGGCCGCGCGCCGTGGCTGCTCAAGATGCACGGCGACGTGGAGGACGAGCGCTCGATCGTGCTGTCGCGCAGGGACTTCGTCCGCTACGACGCCGGCTCGCGTCCCGCGGCGGCCGTCCTGCAGTCCCTGCTGCTGACGCGGCACCTGCTCGTCGTGGGCGCGTCGCTGACCGACGACAACGTGCTGCGGCTCGTCCACGAGGTCGCCAGCTTCCACGAGGAGCGCGGGGTCGAGCGGGCGTTCGGCACGGTGCTCGACGTCGAGGGCGGCAGCCTGCGGGGGCAGCTCTGGGACGGCCAGCTCGCGTGGCACTCCATGCCGGGCGACGAGGTCCCGGACCGGGCGCGCGCGGTGGAGCTGTTCCTCGACGCCCTGGCCGCCCGGGCGAGCTCGGACGAGTCCTGGCTCCTCGACGACCGGTTCGCCGTGCTGCTCGCGTCGGACGAACAGCGCGAGCTGGCCGCCGAGCTGCGAGGGCTGCGCTCGCGGCTGGCTGCCGCAGGAGCACCGTGGGGGTCGCTCGTCGCTGACCTCGACCGGCGCGGTGCGCCGAAGGACTGACTGTCGGGCGACTCAGTCGCGGCTGTCGAGCTTGGCCGCCCGTGCGGCGGCCGTGCGCAGCGGTCGGTCACCCCTCGGGCGGCCCCACCTCTCGCGGGGGAGGCGCTGTGCGAGGTAGGCAGGGCGACCCACAGATCGAGGAGCCCACTGCTCGGTCATGGTGAAGGTGTGCTCGAAGTGCCGGCGGAACGTGTCTGCCTGCAGCTCCTCGCCCTTGACCGCCTCGTGCACGCGGCGCAGCTCTCGCACCGAGAAGTACTCGCCGAGGAGGTGGCCGGGGTCGGGCTCGACCGCGTAGCGGGCGCGCAGGTCTGCGACGGCCACCGCCAGCACGTGCGCGTGGTCGTACGGCAGGCGCAGCGGGACGCCGTCGAGGAAGGCTTTGACGTCGTCGTCCTCACCTTTCACCACCGCCACGGCCACCTGGTGGCCGTGGCCCTGGCCGACCTCCACCCCGGCTCCTGGGATCTCGCGCCGCGGCAGCGTGTCGCGGTGGGCGACGCTGATCACCCACCCCCGGTCGTCGCGGTCCGGCGCGTCGAAGACGTGCAGCTGTTCGGGCAGGCGCTCGCGCAGGCCCGCCTTGCGCAGTGCCCGGTTCACGGCGGCACGCAGCGGGGGGACCTCGTCCGCCGGTGACGGGCCGACGTTGCGCCCGGCGTCGGCCCAGCGGGCGGGGGCGTGCACGAAGGCCCCGGGCAGGCGCCAGCCGTCCTCGCCGTCCGGCCTCACGACGACGACGCCGAGGCGTCGCAGCCCACCCGGCGCCTCCTTGGGCAGCACGGTCAGGGCGGCGACGTCGACGGCCAGGGCCGGCGTCACGTAGGTCTGCGGCCCGCGGTGGGTGGTCACGGCAGGAGTGTCGGCGTCCACACGGGTGAGGTTAACGCGCTGGCGCGCCAATCGTCCGACCGGCCCGCTAGAGTTAACGCATCAACGAGGTTACTAGGTGAAGAGGTGGTCGTCATGGCGCTGACAGCGCTGCACGTCGGCTGGGCCGCTCAGGTCGGTCCGGTGTCGCTGTTCCCCGTGTGGACGGGGGCTCCGCTGCGCCCCCGTCGCCGCGTGGTCACCACCGGCGGGGTGGTGTCCGAGGTGGACGAGCTGCTGGGCGGACCGACGGTCGAGGCGCTGCAGGTCTCCAACCCCCGGCACCGCCCGCTGCTGCTGTGCGAGGGCACGGTGCTCGAGGGCGGCTGGCAGACCCGCGCCGTCGCGATGAGCGTGCTGGTCGAGCCCGGACAGACCCGGGTGGTGCCGGTGGCGTGCGTCGAGCAGGGCCGCTGGGGCGGTGGCACGTCGCACGGCGGGGGCACCCGCCGGGTGCTGGCAGCGACGCGTGGTGCGCTGCACGGCGTGGCTCGTGGGGCCGACGGCCGCGCCCGGCGCACCGAGGGCCACGAGCGGCAGGGCGAGGTGTGGGCCAGTGTCGAGCGGGTCCAGCAGCGCTTCGTGCGCTCGGCGACCGGCTCCTACGCCGAGGTCCACGCCGAGCTGCAGGCGCACGTGGCCGCCGCGGCGGCGCGCACCCGGCCGGTGCCGGCGCAGCGCGGCGTGATCGTGGGGATCGGCGGGCACGTAGTGTCGATGGAGGTCTTCGAGCACCCGCGACTGCTGGAGCTGCACTGGCGCTCGATCGTCGAGGCCGCGCTCATGGACGCCGCGGGGCAGCCGGACGTGGTGACGGAGGCGTGGCGGGCGCGGAGCTTCGCGAGGCACGCCCCGGCCGACGCGGTCGCGGAGGACCCGCGCGACGCCGACCCGTACGTCGACGCGTACGCGCTGCTGCGCGACGGCGAGGTGGTGCACCTGCCGGCGGTGAGCCGGACGCACCACCTGGTGCTCGCGGCCTGAGCGTCACGAACTGCAGCCCGCCGGTCAGCAGACCACCAGCACGTGAGCGCCCCCGACCACGATTGAGGTCCACGGTGGTCCACAACCTCTCCCTAGAGAAGTGTTGCTTGATCACAGGATCGAACGGCATGATCAATACAGCGGTCTCAGGTGACTGGTCTTGTCGCCTCGCGACGTAGCTCGGCTCGGCGGGAGGAATGGTGGGACGGGTTCGATTGAATTCGGGTTCTGTGAGCGCGGCCGATGTCCGCGCAGGAACCGGCGGCCGCAAGCCGAGCCAGTGGCGCACGACTGTTGATGCAAGTGAGGCGCCAACGTATCGGAGACCTGGGAAGTTGAGCACTCAGGCAGGGTCCTGTTCCCAGTGCCGATATGATCGACAGTTAGTTCATCGGGCGATCGCCATGCTGAAGGAGCTGAAGCAACCACCGTTGCTCACGACTCTCGACATCGCTAAGGGAGCGCCCGCGTCTGCCCTACGCCGCAAAGCGCTCATTGCCGTGAGGCGACTGGGCGATTGTTCATGTGAACGCGGAGCCGCTCCTGCACCCGTCATGAAGCCTCCAAGGAGGCAACCGAGGAGCAGGCCCGGCAAGGCATGGCGTGCGTAGAGTCGCGACGACACTTGCTCGGAGCTGAAAGCGCTCTAGTGGCACGTATGAAATCAGCCATCTGAGTGCTGGTAGACGTAGCTGTGGTGCATAAGCAAATGATGGACCTCCACGTGTTCATAAATCCTGCGTAGTGATGGGTGCGCGCGAACCGGCGGCACTCGTCATCAATCGCTATACAAAATGGTGAGCGGCGAGTTGGCTGCTACACACTGCCCACAGTGCGAAGCGCCCGTTGACCGCAGCGACCTCACGCGATTGGGCATGCGTCGCATCAGCCGGCCGAGACGAAGCGCTCGTAGCGCCACGCGAGGCCGTCTGTGTCAGGGCGGTCTCGCGGGCGCCGTGGCAGGTCAATAGTTCGGCCGTGCATGTCCTGCAGGCCGTGGCGCAGCATCGGGCCGTCCACCTCGTCGAGCAGCGCCTGGTTGATCGCCACCCGGTGGTCGGGGGAGATGCCGAGCAGGTCGGCGTCGTAGGCGCGGTGGTGGATGGTGCAGAGGCTGAGGCCGTTGGTCGTCACGGCCCGTCCCTCGTGGTGGCTGTCGGGGTAGATGTGCGCCGCTTCGAGCAGCTCGGCGTGACGCAGGGAGCAGATGGCGCACCGCGTGGCGTACGCGCGGATGACCTGTCCGCGGAAGTACGGCTGGTGCAGGCGCTGCTTGGCCAGCCGGACCGCGTAGCGGCGCTGGTCCTCGGTGGGGTGGGCGACGTCCCTCATGAAGAGGAAGGACTCGTCGAGGGCGATGGTGAAGCTGGCCGCCGCTTCGTCGTCGTCGACGACGTAGACCGGGTGCACCGGGATGTAGACGTTCTTCTCCGGCTTGAGGAAGAGGATCAGCGGTAGCCCGCGCTTGTGGGCCTCGCGCAGCTTGCGGTTGTCGCCACCCGAGCCGCGGCGGTAGGCGTAGTGGAGCAGGCCGTCACCGGTGTCCCTGTCCTCGTACGGGCCGTCCGTCGCGCTGACGATGGCGAGGGTCGCCACCATCGACTGCGGGTTGCGGATGCCGCGCGAGAAGTCGATGAGCGGCAGGGACGTGCCGTCCTCCAAGGTGTGGCCGAGCAGGTCTGAGCGGGAGATCCAGCCCCCGTTGCGCGCAGCTCGGTCGGCGACCCAGGCCATGATCCGCTGCCTCAAATCCCGCTCGACGTCGACGTCCACGGTGACAGCTCATCACAGGGAGTGGCGGACGGGCCTGGCGACGTCAGAGGGACGACGTCGGGATCGGCTTGACCGACGTCCTGAGCATGTCACCGGTCGTCGTCGATCGTCACGGACGACTGACCGAGCCGGGGGCCATCACCCGAGGAGAGGCCGCGGACCGTCGCTTTCAGATCGCCCAACCGAGGGGTGTCAGCGTCACGACCACCGGGCGTAACAGGCCTCGCGGATGCGGACCGCGTCACCGGAGAACCCAGCGCCGACCTCCCGCGTCCCCTTTTCCACGACGAGCGCGGCGAGGTCGGGCTCGCCCCGACGGCGGCAGTCCTCACCGATGAGGAAGAGCACCTCGCCCATGCCCTGCGGCCGGGCGATGCCGTCAGATGCCGCGGACGCCTCCTCGTAGGTGAGGCGCCGACGCTGGCGAGCGGCGTCGATGAGCGCCGCGCGCAGGAGCGGGAGCCGGTCCCACCGGTGCGGCGTGACCCGCGCCCGCTTCTTGCCCGGTCGGTCGAGCCACTCGCCCAGGCGCAGGCGGAGGTCGAGGGCGTCCGCAGGCAGGTGACGGGCAGTGGCCGGGGTGGCAGTCAGGGACACCGCTCGACCGTCGCCGGTGCGGCGACCGCGGGACAACGCCGCGGCCGTTGCCTCACACCGATGCGTCACGCTCGCACTCGTGTGGCGTCGGGTGCCAGCTGGCCGTCGTCGGCGACCGGTCCCGGCCCCAGGGCTACCGTGAGGTGATGGCGGCGCCGCTCACCTGCCCCGGCTGCGGGGAGCGCGAGGGCGTGCGGCTGGTGCTCGGCTCTCCACGCCCCGGCCGGGCTGCGGAGGCCGACCGGCGCGACGTCGTGCGCGGAGACCGCTCCGTGCGCCCGCGCTCGCCGAGGACGTGGGTCGACAGCGCGTGCCGCGCGTGCGGAGCGCGGTGGGCGAGCGAGGCGCCGCCGTCCCGCTGACCACGTCGTCCGCCCACAGCACACAGCCTGTGGACAAGATCACCGAGCGGTCGTGGCCTTGCGCCACGGTGCTGCCATGCCGAAGCGCCGCACACGCCGTCGTCCTGCACCGAAGAGCCGCTCGCGTCCACGCGGGGGTCGGCGCGCGAGCCTCACGCCCGCAACCGCCGAGCCTGTCGTGGCCGGGCCGGCACCGGTCATCCCCGACGGCCTCACGGGACCCGAGTGGGAGTACTGCAGGCCGCTGTCCAGCGCCCTCAGCGAGCCCGGCTTCGCCAGCTGGGTCGACGGTCTGGCTGCCGTGCGCGACGTCGATGCGCTGCTGGCCCGGGTGGCGCGGCAGAGCTCACCACCCGGCACTCCTCCTGGCTCCGCAGGTGAGCAGGACGAGACTAGAAGCGACGTCGAGGCCCGTGCTCGGCTCCTCGAGACCGCCTGCCTGCACTGCCACGTCCTCTCCCAGGACGACGACGGGCTGCACCCCGGTCCCGGTGCTGCGCTGTGGACCTCCCACGACCCACGCACGCGGACGTGGTTCCGTGCCTTCCTCCTCGCGGCAGCGGCGGAGGTCGTCGTGCGCTCGCTACCGGGCCGCAGCTACCACGGTGAGCAGACGTCCTCCCTCCTCGCGGAGGTCGTCGCGGCAGCGGCGAGCGCTCAGCCGTGGACGGCGAGCCAGCTCGAGGCGCGCGGCGGACCCTTCGGCAGCCTCCTGCTCCTGCCCGAGGTCCACCGGGGACTGGACCGGCTGCGGTGGCTCGGGGTGCTCGACGCCGGCGCGTCGCTCGAGGCGCACGGTCATGCCAAGGCCCTGCTCGAGACCCTCGCGGGCGCACTGGACGAGCCGCGGGTTCCCGAGCCCCGCCATCCCGACTCCCGCGTCACAGGCCCGACCTACGAAGTGGAGGCCAGCGTGGACGTGGCGGGCGAGCGTCGAGTGCGCCTGGTCCGGATCAGCGGCTCCAGCCGCGTGAGCGTCCTGACCGACCTGGTCATGACGGTCTTCGGCCTGCGCCACGAAGGCCGGATCGGCCTTCGGAGCGGCGTGCCCCTGCCGTCGAGCCTCGGTGAGGCCGGTCTGCTGACCGCCGCCGGAGCGGACCCCGACGACCCGTGGATGCTGGCCGTCGGGGATGTCGCGTGCCTCGAGGACCCCGAAGAGGCGAACGCGGTCGTCAGTGCGTGGAGGGTCAGCGTGAGGTCGCTGGTGGAGCACCTCGGGGAGCGATGGGAGCTGCCGCTGCGCACCTCGGCCGGTGCGGTGGTCGAGGACCCGGTGCTGCACCTGCGCGTGGTCAGGACGGTCTCCGCGGACGACAGCCGGGCCCTGGTGTTCCCGTCCTGCCTGGCCGGCACCGGCGCACACCTGGCTCGTGCCGGCGTGGAGGCCGCCGGGGACGACGACGATCTCGACGACGACGGGCTCGACGATGACCGGCTCGACGACGACAGGGCTGGCGGCGCGCCCTTCGACCTGGACGCCGTCGAGGCCCAGGTGGCGCGGCTCCACCGCGGTCGCCGATGACCGGCACGGGGCGAGCGTCGCGCCGCCGGACCACCCGCCGACCAGCTCCACCGCGCTACCGTCACGGAATGGGCATCGCAGAGGCGCTCATGCGGCTGGTCGCAGCCGCTGACGACGGCCACCTCGACGAGATCGCCCGACGGCACGGCCTGGCCCTGGTCACCGTCTTCGGCAGTGCAGTCCGCGACGCCAGCACCGCGCGTGACCTCGACGTCGCCGTCCTCTTCGCGCAGCGCACCGCCGCTGCGGAGCTGGCCGTCCTCGAGGAGCTCATGGACCTCAGCGGCACCGAGCGCGTCGACCTCATGGTCCTCGACGACGCCGGCCCGGAGGCCCGCTTCAACGGTCTGACGGGCGCGCTGCCCCTCTGGCAGGACGGCCCAGGGCGCTGGGGGACCACGCAGATGGCTGCAGCATCTGAGGTCTTCGACACCGAGTGGCTGCGGCAGGCTGCGCTGGAGCGGATGGCCGCCGGATGACACCGCCGCGCCTCGACCCCCTCAGCGTGCAGGCGAAGCTGGCGCTGATGGCCGAGCTCGTCGAGGACCTCGATGCCGTGGGCGCCGTCGGCGGCGGCCGGCTGCTGGAGGACCGCCTGCTCCGACGCGCGGTCGAGCGGATGCTCATGCAGGTGGTCGACCGCGCTGCCTCGGTGTGCAGCCACGTGGTGTCGAGCCGGGGGACGAGCCCTCCGACGAGCTACCGCGGTGCGTTCGACGCGGCGTCGACGCTCGGGCTGGTGGACGAGCAGCTGGCCTGGTCCTTCCGGCAGGCGGTCGGCATGCGGAACCTGCTCGTCCACGAGTCCGTGCGGGCTGACCTGGAGCTGGTGGCCGCTGCTGTGCCTCGGGCGCGCGCCGACGCTGCCGCCTTCGTGCAGCAGGTCAGCTCCTGGCTGCTGCAGCAGACCTGAGCGTTGTGGTTCTCCGCCCGCTCATGCCGATGACGCCAAGGCCACCCGGCCCAGCAGCTGGCCGTGGGCCCGACGACGTCCTCCCGGCCGGCGACTCCTGCTGCGCTCGACGCGCACGGCTGCTCCATCGGCACGAGCCGTGCAGCAGCGACGCGTCCGTCGTCGTCCTCCGCAGTCGAAGGCGGAGTACGCGCTGGTGCGGCTTGGGCTGCTCGGAACGCTCGTCGGCGTCTGCTACCTGTGGGTGCACGGCCTCGGCTGACCGCCCGTGCCTCAGACCAGGACGCTGTGCAGCAGCACCTCGCCGGCCACCCCCAGCGGCAGCACGAGCAGCAGCCACGCCGCCGCGGCACCTACACCCCGCCGTCGCGACCTTGCCGTCCGTGCCACCGCGCCGGTCGCGCCGAGCGCCGCGACGAGCAGCGCCCCGAGCGCGCAGAAGACGACGGCGTCGCCGACGTAGCCCAGGTAGTACCCGTACGTGACAGCCCCTTCGGCGAGGAAGACCCCGCCCAGCAGCGCTGCCCCGAGCGCAGCCAGGCGCAGCGACCGGGCGCGCCGCCACCACCAGCCGGCCGCCCCGAGCACCGGTCCGCCGAGCAGCGCGGTGGCCGCCCACAGCAGCACCCAGGAGGGGTTGATGCCGAAGCCCCTCAGCGACGAGGTGGCGTAGTACCCGCCGACCTCCCCGAGGCACACGAGCACCCCGGCCAACACCGCGGCCCACGGGCGCCTGCTCCACGCCCCGACGAGGAACGCGGGTGCCACCCACGGGCCCACCGCGTTGGCCAGCCCGGCGAAGGGCCACGGCAGCACGGTCTGCAGGCCTGACGTCGCCGCGCCCCACGCGAGCCCGACGAGCACCGCCGCTCCGAGCAGCGGCACCGGCCGCAGACCTGCTCGGTCAGCGCCCCGGTCAGCGCCTCGGTCAGCTGCGCGGGCAGCGCGCCGCCCAGCGCCTCGCCGGGCGGCAGCCCGCGGGGGACTGGGCAGGCTCGTGACGGCGGCCGGGTCGCTCATGGTGGAAGGCTCCCGCGCCACCACCGCCGCCGGCATCAGCGCGCAGCCGGACTGTCGACGCACGGTCATCACCCGTGGGCCGCACCACCGTCATCCCGGGGACTGACGGGCGCCGCCGGGGCGGCGCGCCCGTCGTCGTCCTGATCTCCTGGCCCCAGCGCGGTCAGGGCGCCGGCCGGAGGCTGCGGAACACCGTGACCCGCTCGCCGCCGTCGCGCTCCTCGACCACCTCGAAGGTCAGGCCGACCAGGTCGGCGCGCAGCTCGGCGGCCTCCTCACCGCTGGTCCAGCGCAGCACCAGCCCGCCGGGCTCGCCGGTCTCGGTGACGGTGGGCTCCCCGTCGAAGACCGGGCTCTGGTTGCGCCACCTCAGGACGTCGAGGAACAGCGCCACGTGCGGGTGGGCGACGCGCTCGCGGACCTCGTCGGCGGTGTAGTCGTGGCGGTTGATGGCGCGCGGGTCGCCGACAGCTGCGAGCGCCTCGAGGTCGTTGCCGCCGAACAGCGCGCCCACGTAGTACACCTGCGGGATCCCCGGCACGAAGAGCTGGAGCACGCGGGCGAGCAGGTGGGCGTCGTCGTCGCCCAGCGCGTCGTGGAAGGTGCACATGAGCTGGTAGCGGCGAGCCTTCTGGCCGTCGCGGCGGACGACCGGCTCGCGACCCTGCACGAGGTGGCGGCTGTCGGCGATCACCGCGCTGACGCGCTCGCTGACGAGGTCGACCTCGTCCTCGGACAGCAGCCCGGCGACGTCGACCACGCCGATGCCGTCGTGCGTGTCCAGCGTGGTGAACTGCGTGCGCGGGCAGATCCGCAGCCAGTGCGCGAGCCGGTCGGTGCGCCCGGTCATGAGGGCGTGCAGGGTGAGCATCGGCAGCGCGAAGTCGTAGACCCACAGGCCGCGCTCGGCCATGGCCAGCTGGATCTCGTAGCGCTCGTGGACCTCCGGGAGCACCTGCGTGCCCTGCGCTCGGAGGGGCTCCGTGCCGATCTCGAAGACCTGCCAGATCTCCGGCTCCACGAAGAAGCAGCTGGTGCCGGGCCGCTTGAAGGCGTAGGCGACGGCGTCGAACCTCACGATCGGCACCAGCTGGGCGAGGCGGCCGAGGGTGCGCCGGTAGTACTCCTGGGTGGCGGGGTGGAACGGGTCGACGTCGACCTGCTCGGCGAAGAAGGTGCTCCACAGCTGCACCTCGGTGCCGTCGGCGCGGGTGAAGGTGCGGACGGGGCCGCCCTCGCGGCGGCTGTAGAGCGTTTCGAGGTCATCGGGGGTGGGGGCGCCGTCGGGCCAGAACTCGTCCCAGCGGATGAACATGCCGCGGTAGGGCGAGGCGTCGCCGTGGGCGAGGTAGTCCTGGAACTCCGCTGACCGGATGGAGACGTGGTTGATCATGAAGTCGGCCATGAGGGTGTAGCGCTCGGCGAGGCGCTCGACGTCGTCCCAGGTGCCGAAGCGCGGGTCGACGGTGTCGTAGTGAACGACGGCGAAACCGCGGTCACCCGAGGACGGGTAGAACGGCAGCACGTGCACCCCGCCGAAGGCGCCGGCCAGCTCACCGTCGAGCAGCTGCTGCAGCTGGCGCAGGTCGCCGCCGAGGCTGTCGGCGTAGGTGATGAGCATCGCCTCGTTGGTCACCGGCTTCACGCCGTCCAGCCTGGTGGGGGTGTGGTGGTTCGTGCACTCCGGGCTGTCGGTGGTGGGTGGTGGAATGTGGACATGAGTTCGACGTCGGTCTCGCTGCTGGAGGAGCGCCTCGCTGCGCGCCTGTGGTGGCAGGCCGCGTCGGTGCACCCCGCCGAGTACGAGCTCGACCCCAAGGTGCGCCTGCTCGACGGTCCCTTCGAGGACGACGACGACGAGGGCGCCCGACCTGCTGACGGAGCGGCTGAGGGATCGGCCGAGGGGACGCCGGCGCTGCCGCCGGAGGCGTGCCTGGTCGGGGTGCGCGACCAGGCGGCGCTGGCGTGGGCGGCGCTGACGCCCGGGGTGGAGCTGGTGCGGGCGGTGGAGGGGCTGTGGGCAGACCTCGCCGCCGACCTGGAGGCGTCGTGCCGCTCCACCGACGTCGCTGCTGACGTCGCTGTTGACGTGGCTGCTGACGGGGCTGCCGACGCGGACGGTGCGGCGGACGGTGCGGCGGGCGGTGCGGCGGGCGGTGCGGCGGGCG
>NZ_JBQXXG010000020.1:0-64882 GCF_052644995.1 Quadrisphaera sp. KR29 | reverse complement strand
GGCGACCGGGACGGCGACCGGGACGGCGACCTGGACGGCGACCTGGACGGCGACCTGACCTGTGGACGGGCCTGTGGACGGCGCCAGCGCGGGGCGGTCCACCCGCGCCGTGGTGCGACGGTGCACCGCGCCACGCCCCTGCCGCCGCAGCTCGCCGACCGTCCCTTCCGGGTGGCCGAGGCCCTCACCCTGGGGGTGACGGCGAAGCGCCTGCGCAGCGACGACCTCTGGACGCCGTTCCGCGGCGTCCGGGTCCCCGTGGCGATCGGCTGGTCGCCGCTGCTGCGGGCACGAGCCGGACTGCTCGTCTGCCCGTCAGGGACCTCCGTGACCGGCCTGCACGCGGTGGCGGCCGCGGGACTGCTCCTGCCGCACGGCTTCGAGGCGGTCCTGGCCGACGAGCCGCTGCTGGTCCAGGTCTCGCTGTCGACGTGGCACTGGGGCTGGTCGCGCGAGGGCTTCGCCGTCGACCCGGTCCCGCTGCCGATCACCGTGCCGAGGACCACCGCGGACGGGGCGACCCGACCCGACGACGCGCACCTGTGGGCCCGAGTCGTCGCCTGGCCCTCGCCGAGGCTGCACCCGCTGCGGCACCGCGCCTACGCCCTGCGCCTCGGTCTCGAGGTCCTCGAGCGCCTCGGTGCGGGCGCGGGCCCGCTGCAGGACGCCGTCCGCGCGCTGCCCCGCCGGTGCGGGCCCGCGTGGCGCCGCTCCTGGCGGCCCTGCTGGAGCAGGCCCGCGAGGACGGGCTCGCCGGGCCCGCGGGCGCGCGCCGCAGCGGGTCCCCGCAGGCCCGGCCCCCGCCTCGCTACCCTCACCGCTCATGGCGCTGTACGCGGCGTACGCCAGCAACCTGCACCCCGAGCGGATGGCCGTGCGGGCGCCCCACTCACCCCTGGAGCAGACGGGCTGGCTGCGCGGCTGGCGGCTGACCTTCGGCGGGGAGGAGCGCGGCTGGGACGGGGCCCTGGCCACCGTCGTCGAGGTGCCGCCCTCGGAGGACCCCGACGCCGAGGTCGAGCACCAGGTGTTCGTGGCCCTGTACGACCTCACCGACGCCGACGCCGAGCAGCTGGACCAGTGGGAGGGCGTCGACATCGGCCTCTACACCAAGGTCAAGGTGCGGGTCGACACCCTCGAGGGCGAGCGGCTGGCCTGGACCTACGTCCTGGACGACTACGAGGGGGGCCTGCCCAGCGCCTTCTACCTCGGGATGCTCGCCGACGCCGCCGAAGCGGCCGGCGCCCCCGACGACTACGTCGCGGAGCTGCGCTCGCGCCCCTGCCGCTCGGTCGGCTGAGCCGCCGCTGCGGCCCCGGGCGGCGGCTCGGTAGCGTTCCCCGCCATGAGCAGTGCAGCCCAGAGCAGTGCAGCCGACCTCGCCGACCCGGCGACCGACCCCTTCGACGTCGCCGCGGCCGCGGCCCGGGTCATCGCCGAGCGCACCGGGGTGGAGCGCCACGAGGTCGCGCTGGTGCTCGGCTCCGGCTGGCAGGTCACCGCCGACCTGGTCGGCGAGACCACCGCCGAGCTCGAGGTCACCGAGCTGCCGGGCTTCCCGCCGGCCGCCGCGCTGGGGCACGTCGGCAGGGTGCGCTCGGTGCGGGTCGACGTCGAGCGGCCCGACGGCAGCAGCCGCCGGGCCGACGCGCTGGTCTTCCTGTCCCGCACGCACCTGTACGAGGGCCGCGGGGTGCGCCCGGTGGTCCACGCGGTGCGCACCGCGGCGGCCGCCGGCTGCTCCACCCTGGTGCTCACCAACGGCTGCGGCGGCCTGGACCCCGACCGCGGCCCGGGCACCCCGGTGCTGGTCAGCGACCACATCAACCTCACCGCCACCTCACCGCTGGAGGGGGCGACCTTCATCGACCTGACCGACCTGTACTCCACGCGGCTGCGGGCGCTGGCGCGCGAGGTGGAGCCCTCCCTCACCGAGGGGGTGTACGTGCAGTTCCGCGGCCCCCACTACGAGACGCCCGCCGAGGTCCGCATGGCCGGGCGCCTGGGCGGTGACCTGGTCGGCATGTCCACTGGCCTGGAGGCCATCGCCGCCCGGCAGGCGGGCCTGGAGGTCCTGGGCCTCTCCCTCGTGACCAACCTGGCCGCCGGCGTCAGCCCGACCCCGCTGGACCCGCAGGAGGTCGTCGACGCGGGCCGGGAGGCCGGGCCCCGCATCGGGGCGCTGCTGGCCTCCGTGGTCCGCCGCGCGCTCGCCGAGCCCCGTCTGTGAGCGGGGACGGGGCCGGGGCCGGAGCCGGGCGGGAGGCCGTGAGCGTGCTGGACGCCGCCACCGCCGAGCGGGCCCGCGCCTGGGCCGCCGGCGACGTCGACGAGAACGACCGCGCCGCCCTGCTGGCGCTGCTCGCCCGCGCCGAGGACGGCGAGCGCGCAGCGGCAGCGGAGGTCGCCTCCGCGCTCGCGGGCGACCTGGAGTTCGGCACGGCCGGTCTGCGCGGCGCGCTGGGCCCGGGCAGCAGCCGCATGAACCGCGCCGTCGTCGTCAGGGCCGCCGCGGGCCTGGCCGAGCACCTGCTGCGCCACGCCGCGCCAGCGGGCGCGGAGGGCAGTGCGGAGGGCGGTGCGGAGGGCAGCGCGCCGCTGTGCGTCATCGGCTACGACGCCCGGCGCGGGTCGGCGCAGTTCGCCCGCGACACCGCCGCCGTCATGACGGCCGCGGGCGTGCGCGCCCTGCTGCTGCCGCGCGCCCTGCCCACCCCGGTGCTGGCCTTCGCGGTGCGCCACCTCGACGCCGACGCCGGGGTCATGGTCACCGCGAGCCACAACCCGCCGCAGGACAACGGCTACAAGGTCTACCTCGGCGGACGCTGCACCCCCGGTGGCGGGCCCACCGGAGCGGAGGACCCCGGCCGCGGTGCCCAGATCGTGCCGCCGGCCGACGCGCAGATCGCCGCCGCCATCGCCGCCCAGCCGCCCGCGGCGGAGGTGCCGCGCGCCGAGGACGGGTGGTCCGTGCTGGGCGGTGAGGTGCTGGAGGCCTACCTGGCGGCCGTCTCCGCCCTGCCCGGTCCCCCGCCGGCCGACGGCCGCCGCGCGGCGCTGCGCGTGGTGCTCACCCCCGTCCACGGCGTGGGCGGCGCCGTCGTCGTGGAGGCGCTGCGCCGGGCGGGCGTCACCGACGTCACCGTCGTCCCCGAGCAGGCCGACCCCGACCCCGACTTCCCCACCACGGCCTTCCCCAACCCCGAGGAGCCCGGGGTCCTGGACCTGGCGCTGGCGCTGGCGCGCTCGCGGGAGGCGGACCTGGTCATCGCGGTGGACCCCGACGCCGACAGGTGCGCCGTCGCCGTCCCCGACCCCGCCCGCGAGGGCGGGTGGCGCCCGCTCAGCGGCGACGAGCTCGGGGCGGTGCTCGGTGAGCACACCGCCTCCGGCGGCCTCGGCGGGCTGCCGGCCGGCGCCGTGCTGGCCTGCTCGCTGGTGTCCAGCAGCCTGCTCGGCCGCATCGCCGCCGCGCACGGGCTCGGGCACGCGGAGACCCTGACCGGCTTCAAGTGGATCTCGCGGGCGCCGGGCCTGGTGTTCGGGTACGAGGAGGCGATCGGCTACTGCGTCGCCCCGCGGCTGGTGCGCGACAAGGACGGCGTCTCGGCGGCCGTCGTCGTCGCCGCCCTGGCGGCCGACCTGCTCGCCGGTCAGGGCGGCCGCGCAGCGGACGGGCGCGGCCTGCTGGCGGTGCTGGACCGGCTCGCCGTCGAGCACGGCGTGCACGCCACCGGGCAGGTCTCCGTGCGCGTGGAGGACCTCTCCCTCATCACCGCCGCGATGGCGCGGCTGCGGGCCCAGCCTCCCGCCGAGCTGGCCGGGGCGCCGGTCGAGCGGGTCGACGACCTCGCGCGGGGGTCGGTGGAGACGACGGGCGTGCCCGCCACCGACGGGCTGCGCTGGACGACGGCGGACGGCGCGCGCGTGGTGGTCCGGCCCAGCGGCACCGAGCCGAAGCTCAAGTGCTACCTCGAGGTCGTCACCCCCGTCGGCGCGGGCGCCGGCGGGGACGGCGGTGCCGAGGCGGCGCTCAGCACGGCGCGCGAGGCCGCCGGGCAGCGGCTGCAGGCCCTGGCGGCGCAGGTGAGGTCGCTGCTGGCGCTGTGAGGCGCGTCCGGGGGAAGATCGCGCGCCGGCCCTCCAGCCGGTCCCCCGCCCTGCCGATGGTCGTCGGGAAGACCGCCGCTGGCGGTGGGGGCCGTCCGGAGGAGGAGGCGTGGCGCGACCGCGGCTGCTGCGCCGGGCCAGGGCCTGGGCGCTCGCCCTGGCCCTGCCCGTGACCTCCTTCGCGTCCATGTCCCTGGTCGGCCTGCTGTGCGAGCGGCTCGGCGTCGACGTGCAGCCGCTGCTGACCGGGACGGCCGGAGCCGTGCTCGGCGCCGTCGGCGCACCCGGCGTGCGCCCGGCCGTGGACCGGGCGGCGGCGGGCCGGTGGGGGTGGGCCGTCCTCGGCCTGCTGTCGCTGGCCGTGGCCGCGCTGCTCGCAGCCCTGGGGCTGGGCGTCGTCGTCCCCGCCGCCTGCGCCGCCGTCGCGCTCCACGGGATGCTCGTGCTGCAGCGGCACCGCAGCGCCGCCGTCGCCGGGGCCGTGCTCGTGCCCTCCGCCGCCGCCCTCGCCGCGCAGGCCGCCGGCTGGGTCGACGGCGTGGTGCCGACGCTGGTCGCGGCGACCGTCGGCACCGCGCTGCTGGCGTTCTCCGTCCCCTCGATGGCCCTGACCGCCCAGCTGCTGGAGCGCTCGCGGCGCGCCGCGGACGCCCTGGAGGCCGAGCGCCGCGCCCACCTCGCCGAGCTGGAGCGGGCGGCGCTGCACGACCCGCTGACCGGCCTGCTGGGCCGCCGCGGGCTGGAGGGGCCGCTGGCGCGCGCCGCCCGCGGGGCGCGCCCCGAGGCGCCCTCGGCGGTCCTCTTCGTCGACCTCGACGGCTTCAAGGCCGTCAACGACGCCCACGGCCACGCCGCCGGCGACGCGCTGCTCGTCGCCGTGGCGCAGCGGCTGGTGGCGTGCCTGCGCGCCGGCGACGTCGTGGCGCGCACGGGGGGCGACGAGTTCGTCGTCGTCCTGCGCGAGCTGGCCGGGGCCCAGGAGGCCGAGGAGCTCGCCGAGCGGGTCCGGCGCGAGGCGCGCCGGGTGGTGGAGCTGCCCGGCGGCGCGCGCGCGGCCGTGACGGCGAGCACGGGCGTGGCGGTCGCCGAGCAGCCGTGCGAGGCCGAGCAGCTGCTCCTGGCGGCCGACGCCGCGATGTACTCCGCCAAGCGGGCCGCCCGCGCCGCCCGCCGGGACCAGCCCCTGCTGCCCGCGGCGGGCTCCTCACCGGCCTGAGCCGGCGGGGCGCTCAGCCCCGGCGGTCCGGCGGGGCGCTCAGCCCCGCGGGAGCCCGTCCAGCACCGCTGCGGTCCCCGACAGGCCCAGCCGGGTGGCGCCGGCCTCGAGCAGGGCGACGGCGGCCTCGGCGGTGCGGATGCCGCCGGAGGCCTTGATCCCCAGGCGGCCGCCCACCGTCGCGTGCATGACCTCCACGGCGTGCACGCTGGCGCCGCCGGCGGGGTGGAAGCCGGTGGAGGTCTTCACGAAGTCGGCGCCCGCCTCCTCGGCGGCGCGGCAGACGGCCACCAGGACGTCGTCCGGCAGCGCCGCGCTCTCCACGATGACCTTGAGCACGCCCGGGGCGGGGACCGCGGCGCGCACCGCGGCGATGTCGGCGCGCACGGCCTCGACGTCGCCGGCCAGGGCCGCCCCCACGTCGATGACCATGTCGACCTCGTGCGCGCCCGCCGCCACGGCGGCCGCCGCTTCGGCGGCCTTGACCTCGCTGGTGTGCTTGCCGGAGGGGAAGCCGCACACCGTGGCCACCACGAGGCCGTCGGTGGAGGCGCCCTCAAGGCGGTCCAGCGGGAGGAAGGACGGGGAGACGCAGACCGCCAGCACGCCCAGGTCCCGGGCGTCGGCGAGCAGGGCGACGACGTCGGCCGCCTGCGCCTCCGGCTTGAGCAGCGTGTGGTCGACCAGGCGGGCGACCCGCGCGGCCGTCCACGTCGTCGTGCTGCCCGTGCCGCTGTCCGTGCTGCTGCCCGTGCTGTCCTGCGTCGTCATGGGCCCATCCTGCCCGCCGCCGGGGCGGAGGCCCGCGAGGGCGGGGCCTCGTGCGCCGCGCTGCGACCAGCAGGGAGGATGGGGCATGGCCACCTCCCCGACGTCCTCCCCGGCAGCGCAGCCCCCGGTGACGGCCCCGGTGCGGGGCCCGGCGCAGGGCCCGGTGCGCTCGGGCCTCGACCTCGCCCACGTCGACAGCTCCGTGCGCCCGCAGGACGACCTGTTCGGCCACGTCAACGGCGCCTGGCTCGCCTCCCACGAGATCCCCGCGGACCGCTCCTCCGACGGCGCGTTCCGGGCGCTGTTCGACGCCGCGGAGGAGCAGGTGCGCGCCATCGTCGAGGAGGCCGCGGCCAGCGCTCCGGCCGCCACCTCCGGTGAGGCCGCCGGCGGGTCTCTGGGCCAGGTGGGGCGCGCCTACCGGGCGTTCATGGACGAGGAGCGGGTGGAGGCCCTCGGCGCCTCCCCGCTGGCACCGCTGCTCGAGGAGGTCGCGGGGGTCCGCGACCGCTCCGCGCTGGCCGCGCTGCTCGGCAGGTACCAGCGCGAGGGCCTGGTGGCGCTGGTCGCCGCCTACGTCTCCCCCGACGCCAAGGACTCCTCCCGCTACGTCGTCTACGCCGAGCAGGCGGGGCTGGGCCTGCCCGACGAGGCGTACTACCGCCTGGACGAGCACGCCGAGGTGCGCGGGAAGTACGTCGAGCACCTCGACAGGCTGTGCGCGCTCGCGGGCCTGGAGCCGCTGGGGGCGACGGTGCTGGACCTGGAGACCGCGCTGGCCGGCGTCAGCTGGGACCGCGTCTCGCGCCGCGACGCGCACAAGACCTACACGCTCATGACGTGGGACGCGCTGGTGGCCAGCGCGCCCGGGCTCGACTGGGAGGCGTGGCGCGCGGCGCTGCTGGACCTCGACGAGGACGGCACCAGCCGCCTGCCCGGCGTCAGCGCGGACGCGCTCGCCGAGGTGGTCGTGCGCCAGCCGTCCTTCGTCACCGGCGCCGCGGCCCTGCTCGACGCCCGTCCGCTGGAGCAGTGGCGGGCCTGGCTGGCGGTGCGGCTGGTGCGCGCCCTGGCGCCCTACCTGTCCTCGGCGCTGGTGGAGGAGCACTTCGACTTCTCCGGGCGCACCCTGTCGGGCACCCCGCAGCTGCGCGAGCGCTGGCGCCGCGGCGTCTCCTTCGTCGAGGGAACCCTCGGGGAGGCCGTCGGGCAGCTGTACGTGGAGCGGCACTTCCCGCCCCGCGCCAAGGAGCGGATGGTCGAGCTGGTGGCCCACCTCGTGGAGGCCTACCGCCGCTCCATCACGGCGCTGGACTGGATGGGCCCCGAGACCCGCCAGAAGGCCCTGGCCAAGCTGGAGGCCTTCACCCCGAAGATCGGCTACCCCGACCGGTGGAAGGACTACTCCTCCCTCGTCGTGGACGGGACCGACCTCGTCGGCACCGTGCGGCGCACCGGTGCGTGGGAGACCGCGTACGAGCTGGCCAAGATCGGGCAGCCGATCGACAGGTCGGAGTGGCTCATGACGCCGCAGACCGTCAACGCCTACTACCACCCGGTCATGAACGAGATCGTCTTCCCCGCGGCGATCCTGCAGCCGCCCTTCTTCGACGCCGACGCCGACGACGCCGCCAACTACGGCGGCATCGGCGCGGTCATCGGCCACGAGATCGGCCACGGCTTCGACGACCAGGGCTCCAAGTACGACGGCTCGGGCAACCTCGTCGACTGGTGGACACCGTCCGACCGCGAGGAGTTCGAGCGCCGCGCCGGCGCGCTCATCGCGCAGTACGCGGCGCTCTCACCGCGCGAGGCGCCGGACGCGCACGTCAACGGCGAGCTGACCGTGGGCGAGAACATCGGCGACCTCGGCGGGCTGACCATCGCGCTGAAGGCGTACCGGATCGCGCTGGAGGAGGCGGGGCTGGCCGAGCGCCCCGAGCTCGACGGCTTCACCGCCACCCAGCGCGTGCTCATCGGCTGGGCGCAGGTGTGGCGGACCAAGACCCGCGAGGCCGAGGTCCGCCGCCGCCTCGCGATCGACCCGCACTCCCCCGCCGACCTGCGCTGCAACGCCGTCGTCACCAACCTCGACGCCTTCCACGAGGCGTTCGGCGTGGTGGAGGGCGACGCCCTGTTCACGCCGCTGGAGCAGCGGGTGCGCATCTGGTGACCCCGCAGCGCCGGTCCTGCACCGAGCTGCTCGGCCGGGCCGTGGAGGAGGGACCGGCGCTCGACGACGACGGGTGGGCGCAGCTGCTGGGCGCCGACGGCGACGACCTCGAGGCGCTGTGCGCGGCCGCCGACGCGGTCCGCGCCGGGGCCCTGACCGCCGGCGGCGGCGACGAGGCGCTGACGTTCGTGGTCAACCGCAACCTCACGACGGCGGCGGTGGCCGGGCCTCCCGGCTCCGCGCAGGCGGAGCTGCGCGACGCCCTCGTCGACGAGGCCGTCGCGCTGGGCGCCACCGAGCTGTGCGTGCAGGGGCCGCTGCCGCCGTCCGGCGCGGCGGCCGGCGGGAGGGACGACGGCCACCTCGACCTGCTGCGCGCGCTGCACGAGCGGGCGCCGCAGCTGCACCTGCACGCCTTCCGGCCCGCGGAGGTGCTCGACGCGGCCGCGCGCTCGGGCCGCACGCCGCGGCAGTGGCTGACGGCCGCCCGCGAGGCCGGGCTGGGCTCGGTGCCGGGGACGGGCGCGCGCGTGCTGGACGACGCGCTGCGCCCGCGGCTGGCCCCGCCCGGCCAGCCGGACCTGACCTCCCAGCAGTGGGTGGACCTCGTCACCACCGCCCACGAGGTGGGCCTGCCCTCCACGGCCACCCTCGTCCACGGCCACCTCGAGACCCCCGCGCAGCAGGTGGCGCACCTGCGCCGGCTGCAGGAGGTGCAGCGGCGCACGGGCGGCTTCACCGAGCTCATCCTCATGCCGTGGGTGCCCTCCCTCACCGGACCGCTGCCCGACCCGCTGCCCGCCGGCCTGCCGCGGCGCTCACCGGGTCCGTCCGCGCGCGAGGTGCGGGCGCTGCACGCGGTGGCCCGGCTGCTCCTGGGCGGGGGCGGCCCGGGCGGCATCGTCCACCAGCAGGTGGCGTGGACCAAGCTCGGCGGCGGCACGAGCCCGCTGGTCGAGCAGGTGCTGGCCGGCGGCGCTGACGACCTCGGCGGCCTGCTGCTCGACGGCTCGGTGCGCCCGGACGCCGGCGCGGAGGCGGGGCTGCAGCTCACCGCGGCCGACGTCGTCGCCGTCGCGGGGCGCCTGGGCCGCACGCCGCGCCAGCGGACCACCACCTACGCCGACGTCCCCCCCGACCGCCGCCTCCCCCTGCCGTGATCGTGGACGATCGGCCACCTCGCGCGGCGGCGGGCGAGCACCCGGCCGTCGAGCACCCGGCTGTCGAGCACCTGGCCGTCGACGTCGCCGTCGTCGGCGCCGGGGTGGCCGGCCTGGCGACGGCCATCCAGCTCCGGCGGCGCGGGCGCGAGACCTTCGTGGTGCTCGAGCGCGGCGACGACGTCGGCGGCACCTGGCGCGACAACACCTACCCCGGCGTCGCCTGCGACGTGCCGGCGCCGCTGTACGCCTACACGTTCCGCCCGCAGCCGGCGTGGACGCACCGCTACGCGCGCGGTGCGCAGGTGCAGGAGTACCTGCGCACCAGCGCGCGCGAGGAGCACCTGGCGCCGCACCTGAGGCTGCGCGCCGACGTCCGCGACGCCACCTGGGACGACGACGGCGGGCGCTGGCGCGTGAGCGCCGCGACGCCGGACGGGGAGCTGCGGGTCAGCGCGCGGGTGCTGGTGACGGCGGTCGGCCGGCTGGCCGAGCCGCGCACCCCCGACGTGCCGGGGCTGGACGCCTTCGAGGGACCCGTGGTGCACACGGCGCGCTGGGACGCCGGGCTCGACCTGCGCGGGCTGCGCGTGGGCGTCGTGGGCACGGGGGCGTCGGCGGTGCAGGTGGTGCCGCAGCTGGCCGGGGTGGCCGGGCAGGTGGTGGTCTTCCAGCGCAGCGCCCCCTGGGTGGTGCCGCGCGGCGACGCCGAGGTGCTGCCGGGCGAGCGGACGGCGCTCCAGCGCGACCCGGGCGCCGTCGCCGCCCTGCGCGCGCAGCTGCTGGCCGAGCTGGACGCCGGCATCGCCGCCCGCCGCCGCGAGCGCCCGGCGCTGGACGCGCTGCGCGCCCGCGCGCTCGAGCACCTGGCCTCCCAGGTGCCGGAGGGGCAGCTGCGCCGGGCGCTGACGCCGGCCTACGAGGTGGGCTGCAAGCGGGTGCTGCTCTCCGACGACTTCTACCCCGCCCTGCTGCGCGACGACGTCTCGCTGGAGCCCAGCGCGCTGGTGGGCGTGGCCGGGCCCGAGCGGCGGACGGCGGTGGCGGGCTCCGGGGCGCGGCACGACCTGGACGCGCTCGTGCTGGCCACCGGGTTCACCACCACGCGCCCGCCCATCGCCGAGCGGCTGCGCGGGCGCGGCGGGCGCACCCTGGCGCAGCGGTGGGCCGGTGGCATGGCGGCCTACGCCTCCACCGCGGTGCCGGGCTTCCCCAACCTGTTCCTGCTCGGTGGGCCGCACGCGGTGCTGGGGCACTCCTCGGCGATCGACGTGCTGGAGGCCCAGGTCGAGCACGTGCTCGGGGCGCTGGAGCACCTGCGCCGCCTCGGGCCCGCGGCGGCGCCGCTGGAGGTCGGGGAGGCCGCCGAGGCGTCCTACCTGCGCGAGGTCGACGCGATGGCCGCCGGCACGGTCTGGGACGACGGCGGCTGCTCCAGCTGGTACCGCGACGACCGCAGCGGCCGCCTGGCGCTGCTGTGGCCGGCGTCGGCGGCGGAGTTCCGGGCGCGCAACGCCCGGTTCGACCCCGCGGCGTACGGGGCGCACCACGCCCGCGACGCCGCCAGCTGACCCCGTTCCTTCCGCACTTTCCGCGGCAAGTGCGCTTCTGACGACCACCCCTGTCGCACTTTCCGCGGCAAGTGCGCTCCTGACAGCGCGGGTACCGCGCTTTCCGCGGCAAGTGCGCAGCGGGAGGGGCGGGGCTCAGGCGGCGGGGCGGCGGGGGGCGAGCCCGACCGGGCGGCGGCCCTGCACGGCCAGCCCGTCGGCGCCCGCGAGCGCCGCGACGGCGGGGCGCACCGCCGGGTCGAGCCAGCGCTCGGCGTCCAGGGCGTGCTCGGGCTGCAGCGCGAGGCGCTCCCGCAGCTCGAAGCCGCTGCCGGCCGACCAGCGCGCGAGGTCGTCCAGGTGCGGCCACGGCCGCTCGGGGTTGACGTGGTCGGGCGTGAGCGGGCTGACGCCGCCCCAGTCGTCCACGCCGGCGCGCAGCAGCAGCGCGAGCTCGGCGGGGTCGGACAGGTTGGGCGGCGCCTGCACGCGCAGGTCCGGTCCCAGGAGGAGCCTGGAGACGGCGAGCGCGGCGGCGTACTCCTGCAGGGCCAGGTCGGGCTCGCCGCGCATCGCCGTGCGCGGCTTGGCGCGGAAGTTCTGGACGATGACCTCGCGCACGTGCCCGTGGCGCCGCGCCGTCGCCGCGACGGCGAGCAGCGACTCCACCCGGTCCGCGGGCGTCTCCCCGATGCCCAGCAGCACGCCGGTGGTGAACGGGACGGCGGCGGCGCCGGCGTCCTCGAGCACCTGCAGCCGCACGGCCGGGTCCTTGTCGGGGCTGCCGAAGTGGGCGGCGCCGCGGCGCTCGAACAGGTCGCGGCTGGTGGTCTCGAGCATCATCCCCATCGACACCGCGACCGGCCGCAGGTCGGCGAGCTCCGCGGCGGTCATGACGCCGGGGTTGAGGTGCGGGAGCATCCCGGTCTCCTCCCGCACCCGGACGGCGAGGTGGCGCACGTACGCGAGCGTCGAGGCGAAGCCGTGCGCGTCCAGCCACTGCTGCGCCTCCGGCCAGCGCGCCTCGGGGCGGTCACCGAGGGTGAAGAGCGCCTCCTTGCACTCCAGGGCGGCGCCGTCGCGGGTGAGCGCGAGCACCTCCTCCTCGCTCATGAAGGGCGCCCGGCCGGCGCGGGCCAGCTGCAGCGGGGTGTCGACGAAGGTGCAGTAGTGGCACCGGTCGCGGCACAGCGTGGTGATCGGGACGAACACCTTGCGGGAGTAGGTGACGGCGCCGGGACGGCCGGCGGCGGCCAGGCCGGCGTCGCGCACCGCGGAGGCGACGCGCAGCAGCCTGTCCAGCGGGTCGCCGTCGCCGAGGCCGCGCGCGGCGAGCAGCGCCTCGGCCTCGTGCGGCTCGAGGGACGCGCCGGACTCCGCGCTGCGCAGCGCCTCCTCGACGGCTCGCTCGCCCGGCGGTGACGTCGGGTCCGGCAGTGCGGTGGTGCTCACCGCACGAGGCTAGGTCGGGCGCGCGCCTCAGCCTCGGGCGGGGACCTGCTGGAGGATCCAGGCGTTGCCGTCGGGGTCGGTGAAGAAGACGAACCGGCCCCACGCCATCTCGTCGACCTCGGTGCACTCCACGCCGCGCGCCAGCAGGTCGGCGCGGGCGGCGTCGGCGTCGTCGACCACCGCCTGCAGGCCCTTCTGGTCACCGGGGCGCACCGGGGTGATGCCCTGCCCGAAGGCGATGGAGCACGCCGACCCGGGCGGGGTGACCTGGACGAAGCGCAGGTCGTCGGTGACGCGCTGGTCGTGGTCGCAGCCCCAGCCGAGCACCTCGGCGTAGAAGTGCTTCGCCGCGTCGACGTCGGAGACGCCGACCATGACCAGCTCCAGCCTGGTGCGCAGGGTGCTCGTGGCCGGGGTCTCCATCGGGTCGCCTGAGACGAGGGTGCTCCGGGGAGCCGTCTGGGCGTCGCTCGTGCTGCTCATGCCACCGCAGCGTGGCACCGCCCACCGACACCCCGGAACCCCCCCACCCCTCGTGATCATGGGCGCCCGCCACCGGAGGGGGTGGCGGATGCCCATGATCACGGACGGGGGTGGGTCAGTCCGCCCAGCCGGGCAGGACGACGTGCTCCAGCAGCGCCATCCGCTCGTCCTGGCCGATGAAGGCCGCGTCGAGGGCGTCGAGGGTGACCTGGCGGAAGTCGTCCCAGCCCCAGCCGGCCTCCTCCGCGAGCAGCACCATCTCGTCGGTCAGCGTGGTGCCCGTCCACAGCCGGTCGTCGCTGGACAGGGTGATCGTGAAGCCGAGGTCGCGCAGGGCGGTCACCTGGTGGCCCGCGATCGACGGCGACGTGCCCGTCTGGGTGTTGGAGCGCGGGCACACCTCCAGCGGGACCTGCCGGTCGCGCACGTAGGACGCCACCCGGCCGAAGCGCGGGCGCGCCGAGGCGTGACCCGCGCCGTCGTCGTCGCCCACGGTCACGTCCTCCAGCACGCGCACGCCGTGCCCGAGGCGGCTGGCGCCGACCGCCAGCGCCTGCGCCACGGACTCCGGGCCCACGGCCTCTCCGGCGTGCACGGTGAAGGGCAGCAGCTCCGAGCGCAGCAGCGCGAACGCCTCCGCGTGGTCGGTGGCCGGGAAGCCGATCTCTGGCCCGGCGATGTCGAAGCCGACCACGCCGGCGTCGCGCCGCGACAGCGCCGCCCGCGCCGCCTCCAGCGACCTGTCGGCCTGGCGCATCGCGCAGACGATGGCGCCCACGCGGATCGGGCGGCCGGCGTCGGCGGCCTCGGCGGCACCGGCGTGCAGGCCGGCGAGCACCGCGTCGAGCACCTCCTCGATGCTCAGGCCTCCTGCGGTGGACAGCTCCGGGGCGAACCGGCTCTCCATGACGACGACGCCGTCCGCAGCCAGGTCGAGCACGCTCTCGCGCGCCACCCGCTCCAGGGCGTGGGGCGTCTGCAGCACCGCCGTGGTGTGCGAGAACGGCTCCAGGAAGGACTCCAGCGAGCCGGAGTCGGCCTGGCGCTGCACCCAGGCGGCGAGGGCCTCCGGGGTGGACTCGGGCAGGTCGTGCCCGATCTCGTCGGCCAGCTCCAGCAGGGTGGAGGCGCGCAGGCCGCCGTCGAGGTGGTCGTGCAGGACCACCTTGGGCGCCCGGGCCAGGCGCTCGCGCAGCTCGCTCACGCGCGGGGCTCCTCGTCGTCGTCGGCGTCGGGGACGGCCAGGCGCTGCTCGACGACGTCGGCCTCGGAGGCCTCGACGTCGCCCAGCGGGCCGACCTCGTCGGCGTCCTCGCTGGGCGCCACGGCGCGCTGCTGCTCGGCCAGGTCGGCGGGGTCCGCCTCGGCGGGGAGGGGGTCGGTCTCGCTCACGCGCGCCAGGCTAGCCACAGCCGCTCAGCCGATGCGGTCCAGGACGACGTCGGTGGCCGCCGCCGCGGACGTCCCCGCCGCACCGACGTCCCAGCCGCCCTCGAGCGCGGCGAGCGCCCGCTCGAAGCGCTCCGGGGTGTCGGTGTGCAGCACCGCGAGCACGTCGCCGGCGCGCACCGCGTCGCCCGGCTTGGCGCGCAGCTCCACCCCGGCGCCGGCCTGCACCTGCTCGCCGGGGCGCGAGCGGCCGGCGCCCAGCCGCCAGGCGGCCAGGCCCACGGCCATGGCGTCGAGGCGGGTCAGGACGCCGTCGGCGCCGGCGCGCACCTCGTGGGTGTGGCGCGCGACGGGCAGCTCAGCGGACGGGTCTCCGCCCTGGGCGGTGATCATGCGCCGCCACACGTCCATGGCCCGGCCGTCGGCGAGGGCGTCGGCGGGGTCGACGTCCCCCCGGCCGGCGGCGGCGAGCATCTCGCGGGCCAGGGCGAGGGTGAGGTCGACGACGTCGCGCGGGCCGCCGCCGGCGAGCACCTCGACGGACTCGCGGACCTCGAGCGCGTTGCCGGCGGTCAGGCCCAGCGGCGTGGACATCTCCGTGAGCAGCGCGACCGTCCGCACCCCGGCGTCGGTGCCGAGGTCGACCATGGTGCGCGCGAGCTCCTCGGCGTCGGCGCGGGTCTTCATGAAGGCACCCGTGCCGACCTTGACGTCGAGCACCAGCGCGCCGGTCCCCTCGGCGATCTTCTTGCTCATGATGGAGCTGGCGATGAGCGGGACCGCCTCCACCGTCCCAGTGACGTCGCGCAGCGCGTAGAGCTTCTTGTCGGCCGGGGCCAGGCCGGAGCCGGCGGCGCAGATGACGGCCCCGACGTCCTCGAGCTGGGCGAGCATCTCCTCGTTGCTCAGCGCCGCGCGCCACCCCGGGATCGCCTCGAGCTTGTCGAGGGTGCCGCCGGTGTGGCCGAGGCCGCGGCCGGAGAGCTGCGGGACGGCGACCCCGCAGGCCGCCACGAGCGGCGCCAGGGGCAGCGTGATCTTGTCGCCGACGCCGCCGGTGGAGTGCTTGTCGGCGGTGGGCCGGCTCAGGCCCGAGAAGTCCAGGCGCTCACCGGAGGCGATCATCGCGGCGGTCCAGCGGGCGGTCTCGCGCCGGTCCATGCCGTTGAGCAGCACCGCCATCGCCAGCGCGCTCATCTGCTCGGGCGCCACCACGCCGCGGGTGAAGGCGTCGACCACCCAGTCGATCTGGGAGTCCGTGAGCTGCTGGCGGTCGCGCTTGGCCGCGATGACCTCGACGGCGTCGTGCGGCTCGGCCTTCGGGGCGGACGGCTGGGCGGGCTGGTGGTCGGCGGGCTGGCTCACGGCGCTCACCCTGCCACTGGCGCCCGCCCGGCCCGCAACCGAGCGCCCCGCTGCGGTTCCGGCGCCCCTGCTGAGCGCAGCCGGGCGCCTGGTCGCGGCTCCGGCGCCCCTGCGAACCGCAGCCGGGCGCCTGGTTGCGGCTCCGGCGCCCCTGCGGACCGCAGCCGGGCGCCCGGTTGCGGTCGAGGAGGACGACGGCGACGGCGGTCAGCCGCGCTCGAGCTCCTCGGGGCCGAAGCCCTGCGGCAGCACCTCGGCCATGGTCTGCACGCCCTCCGGCGTGGACACCAGCAGGGTCCGCCCGCCGTGCTCGTAGAGCAGCTGGCGGCACCGCCCGCACGGCATGATCGACCGGGCGTCGTCGCCCCCCACGCACGCGAAGGCCACCAGCCGCCCGCCCCCGCCGGCCACGAGGGAGGAGACCAGGCCGCACTCGGCGCACAGCGTCACCCCGTAGCCGGCGTTCTCGACGTTGCACCCGGTGACCACGCGCCCGTCGTCGACCAGCGCGGCAGCGCCCACGCGGAAGCGCGAGTACGGCGCGTAGGCGTGCTGCTGGACCTCGCGGGCGGCGGCCAGCAGGCCGTCCCAGTCGACGTCCTGCTCCTGCGGTGCTCCGGCCACGGCGGGCTCCCTCACTGCTTGACGTAGGGCTCGCCGTCGGCGGCCGGCGGGCGCACGCGCCCGACCAGCCCGGCGACGGCGAAGACGGTGACGAGGTAGGGCGCCATGAGCAGGAACTGCGAGGGCACCGGTGTCGCGATGGAGGCCAGGATGTCCTGCAGGTTGGTCGCCAGCCCGAACAGCAGCGCCGCCACCAGCGCCCCGACCGGCGTGTACCGGCCGAAGATCATCGCCGCGAGGGCGATGTAGCCCTTCCCGGCGCTGATCTCCTGGCCGAAGGCGAGGCCCACGCCGAGGGTGAGCATCGCGCCGCCCAGGCCGGCCAGCGCCCCGGAGAGGATGACGTTGGTGAAGCGGGTGCGGTTGACGTCGATGCCGACGGTGTCGGCGGCCTTGGGGTGCTCCCCCACCGCGCGTACCCGCAGCCCCCAGCGGGTGCGGAACAGCGCCACGTGCACGACGGCCACCAGCACGTACATGAGGTAGACGACCACGGACTGGTTGAACAGCACCGAGCCGACCACGGGGATGTCGGCGAGCAGCGGGATGCGCACCGGCGCCAGGCCGGGCGGGGAGTTCAGGCCCGAGCTGCCGGACAGCACGGTGCTGAACAGGTAGCTGGTCAGGCCCACCACCAGCACGTTGAGCACGACGCCCACGATGATCTGGTTGACGACGTAGCGGATGGCGAAGACGGCCAGCAGCAGGCCCACCAGGGCCCCGGCCAGCGGTGCGGCGAGCAGGCCGGCGTAGGCGTTCTGCGCGGCGCTGGCCACCACGGCGGCGCCGAAGGCGCCCGCCAGCAGCTGCCCCTCGATGGCGATGTTCACCACGCCGGCGCGCTCGCTGACGACGCCGCCCAGCGCTCCGAGCACCAGCGGCACCGAGAGCACCAGGCCGCCGCCGAGCAGCCCGACCAGGCTGATCGTCTGCCCGGCGACCACCCACACGAGGAAGCCGACCAGCCAGAACAGCCCGAAGACGGCGGGCGCCCACCACCCGGTGCGGCGGCCGGCGCGCCGGTCCCGCTCGACCAGCACGGTGATGGCGATGCAGACCAGCGCCACCACCCAGCCGGCCGCCGCGCCCGGCAGCGGCAGCTCGGGCAGCTGGACGGCGTCGCTGCGGCCCGAGAGGCGGAACCGGGAGGTGCCGTCGGGGGCGGAGATCGCGAAGAGCGCCACCGCGACCGCCGACAGCACCGCGTAGGTGATGACCGGGCGGGCGCTGGGCCTGTCGACGGCGGGCGCGCTGCGCCCGGCGGCGGGCCCGGTGGCCGGAGAGGGCGAGGTGGTCGGTGCGGCGGTCACGCGGCGGCCCTCCCGGCCTGCGAGGTCTGGGCGGCGCCGGAGCGGCCCCGCCCCTTGCGGGCGCGGCGGCCCGGGTCGAGCCGGAACACCGTGCGCACCAGCGGCGGCGCTGCGATGAGCAGCACGATCACCGACTGGACGACGAGGACGATGTTGATGGACGTGCCGGTGGAGGCCTGCATGAGCACGCCCCCGGCGCGCAGGGCGCCGAAGAGCAGGCCCGCCAGGACCACCCCGAGCGGCCGGGACCGCCCGAGCAGCGCCACGGTGATGGCGTCGAAGCCGATCTGACCGGCGATGCCGGCGGTGAGGGACTTCTCGGTGCCCAGCAGCTGCGCCGAGCCGGCCAGGCCCGCCAGCGCGCCGGAGGCGAGCATCACCCCGACGAAGGCCCACGACACCGAGATGCCCGCAGTGCGGGCCGCTGCCGGGTTGGCGCCGACGGCGCGCCAGCGGAAGCCGGCGGTGCTGCGCTCCAGCAGCCACCACACGGCGGCCGCGGCCAGCAGGACCACCAGGAAGCCCAGGTGCAGGCGGAACTGCGAGCCCAGGAGCAGCGGGAAGACGGCCGAGTCGGCCACCGGCGGCGAGATGGGGTTGGCCGAGCCCCCGCGCTGGAAGGACGGCGTGGTCAGCAGGTAGCTCAGCAGCTGCAGGGCCACGTAGTTGAGCATGATCGTGACGATGACCTCCGACGCCCCGGCGCGGGCGCGCAGCAGGCCGACCAGGCCGCCCCACAGCGCACCCCCGACCACGCCGGCGAGGACCGCCAGCGGCAGGTGCACCACCAGGGGCGCGTCGATCCCGAAGCCCACGGCCCCGGCGAAGAGCGCGCCGATGATGATCTGGCCCTGCGCGCCGATGTTGAACAGGCCCGCGCGGAAGGCGAGCGCCACCGCCAGGCCCGCCGCGATCAGCGGGGTCGCGACCGTGAGCGTCTCGGTCAGGGGGCGCACGGCGCGCACGAAGCTCGGCGCCTGCCAGTCGATGACGGCGCCGCGCAGCATCGCGGCGTAGGCCTGCACGGCGGCGTCCCAGCCGGCGACGAGGGTGTCGGTGGGCCGGGCGAAGAAGTACCCCGACGCCTCGCGCGTGGACTCGTCGGTGACGGCGATGAGCAGGCCGCCGAGCACGAAGGCGACCAGCACGGCCAGCAGCGAGACCAGCCAGGTGCTGGAGCGGGCGTCGGCCAGCCAGGCGGCGGCGCTGCCCGCGCGCGCCGGCTGGTCCGGCGCCGAGGGCGCGGGCGGCCCCCCTGCCGCTGCCGGAGGGGTGGCGCCCGTGGGCGGGGTGGGCTGGGTGCTGCTCATCGGGTGGGCGTCCCGTCCGGGTGGTCGGCGGCGGCGTCGGCCTCCGCGGCGGCGGTCTCGACCTCGCTGGGGTGCTCGGCGGCCTGCTGCGCGGCCTCGGCGGCGGGGACGCCGGCCATCATGAGGCCGAGCACGTCCCTGTCGGTGCCGCCGGGCACGACGCCCACCACCTTGCCGCGGTACATCACGGCGATCCTGTCGGCCAGGGCGAGCACCTCGTCGAGCTCGGTGGACACGATGAGCACCGGCGTGCCGGCGTCGCGCTCGGCGACGATGCGCCGGTGGACGAACTCGATGGAGCCGACGTCCAGGCCGCGCGTCGGCTGGGAGGCGATGAAGAGCTGCAGCGGGCGGCTGAGCTCGCGGGCCAGCACGACCTTCTGCTGGTTGCCGCCCGAGAGCGTCCCGGCGGCGACCGACGGGCCGGAGGCGCGCACGTCGTACTGGGCGATGAGCTCGGTGGCGTTGCGGCGCAGCGCGGCGCGGTCCATCGCGGGCCCCCGCGCGAAGGCGCCGTCGCGGTGGCGGTCGAGCACGAGGTTCTCCTCGATGGAGAAGCTGCCGACCAGCCCGTCGTGGGTGCGGTCCTCGGGCACGAAGCCGACGCCGGCCTCGAGCACCTGCCGCGTGGAGCGGCCCACCAGCTCCTGCCCGACGAGGCGGACCGAGCCGCTGACGTCGGGCTGCAGCCCCACGATCGCCTCGGTGAGCTCGGTCTGCCCGTTGCCCTGCACCCCGGCGACGGCGAGGACCTCCCCGCGGGCGATGTCGAGGTCGACCCCGTCGACCACGCGGGCGCCGGTGGCGTCGCGCACCACGAGGCCGCGCACCTGCACGGTGACCTCCCCGGGCCGCGCGGGGGCGCGCTCGACGCCGAGGGAGACGCTGCGCCCGACCATGAGCGCGGCCAGCTCGTTCTCCGGCGCGGTGGGGTCGGCGCTGCCGACCACCTTCCCGCGGCGGATGACGGTGATGCGGTCGGCGATGGCCCGCACCTCGCGCAGCTTGTGGGTGATGAAGACGATGGAGGTCCCCGCCGCCGTGAGCTGGCGCATGATCGTGATGAGCTCGTCGGTCTCCTGCGGGGTCAGGACGGCGGTGGGCTCGTCGAGGATGAGCACCTCCGCGTCGCGCACGAGCGCCTTGATGATCTCCACGCGCTGCTGCACCCCGACCGGCAGGTCCTCCACCAGGGCGTCGGGGTCGACGGCCAGGCCGTAGCGGTCCGACAGCTCGCGCACGCGTCGGCGCGCGGTCGCAAGGTCGAGCAGGCCGTTCTTCGTGGGCTCGTTGCCGAGCACGACGTTCTCGGCGACGGTGAAGACCGGGACGAGCATGAAGTGCTGGTGGACCATCCCGATGCCCGCGGCCATGGCGTCCCCGGGCCCGGTCAGCTCCAGGGGCCGCCCGTCGACGAGGATGCGGCCCGCGTCGGGCCGGTACAGCCCGTAGAGCACGTTCATGAGGGTGCTCTTGCCGGCGCCGTTCTCCCCCAGCAGGCAGTGCACCTCGCCGGGGGCGACGACGAGGTCGATGGCGTCGTTGGCCACCAGCGACCCGAAGCGCTTGGTGATCCCCTCCAGCGCGAGCTCCACGCCCGCACCTCCTTCCGGCCCCCGTGGGCCTGCCGGTCCGCTGCCGTCCTGCGACGTCGCCGCACGGTTCGGGCCCCCCGGCACGCTACCGGGGGGCCCGAGTGCGACCTCCCGCGGTGAGGCGGGCGGTCAGGGGCGGGTCACGGGGTGGAGGGGGACTCCACCGTGATCGACCCGTCGATGATCTGCTGCTGCAGGGCGGTCACGCCGTCCTTGACCTCCTGCGGGACCTCGGCGTCGAGGTCGTGGTACGGCGCCAGGCTGACGCCGCCGTTCTCCAGCGTGCCGACGTAGGGCTCGGAGGTGAACTGCCCGTCGACCTCGGTCTGCACCGCGTCCTTGACGGCCGCGCCGATCTCCTTCACCACCGTGGTGAGGATGATGTCGCGGTAGTCGGGCTGGGTGTTGTAGCCGTCGGAGTCGACCCAGATGACCTTGACGTCACCGGCGGCGCGGGCAGCGGCGAGCGTGCCGGCGCCGACGGGGCCGGCCACCGGCAGGATGATGTCCGCGCCCTGGTCGATGAAGTTCTGGGTGGTGTTCTGGCCCTTGCTGGCGTCCTCGAAGTCGCCGGTGAAGGAGCCCGTCTGCGCGGCCTTGTCCCAGCCCAGGACCTTCACGTCGGTGCCGTTGTCCTGGTTGTACTTCGCGACGCCGTCCACGAAGCCGTCCATGAAGATCGTCACCGAGGGCAGCTGGATGCCGCCGTAGGTGGCCACGGTGCCGGTCTGGGACGTGCCCGCCGCGACGTAGCCGGCGAGGTAGGCGGCCTGCGCGGTGTCGAACAGCAGCGGCTTGACGTTGTCGCGGGCCGGGTCGACCTGGGAGTCGACCAGGGCGAACTGGGTGTCCTTGTTGGCGTCGGCGGCCTGGCCGGTCGCGTCGGCGAGCAGGAAGCCCACCGCGACGACGAGGTTGCAGTTCTGCTGCACCAGGCTGGCGATGTTCGGGGCGTAGTCGGCGTTGCTGCTCGACTCGGTGGTGGCGGTCTGCACGCCGAGCTCGCTGGCGGCCTCCTCCAGGCCCTCCAGGCCGGCCTGGTTGAAGGACTGGTCCTCGAAGCCGCCGGCGTCCGAGACCATGCAGGCCTTGAAGTCGGAGGCGCCGCCGGACGCGCTGCCGGAGGCAGCGCCCCCACCGGTCTCCGACGTCGGCGCCTCGCCGCAGCCGGCGGCCAGCAGGGCGATCGCCCCGACGGCCGCGAGGGAGCCGAGCTTCTTCTTCACGAGATCTGTCCTCCGTCGGGGGGCGGTGTCGCCCGGAACCCTAGGGGGGCGCCGCCCCCCGCGACGAGCCCCGGGGTGAGGATCGCAACCGTTCCGTGACCCGGGCGCCTCACGCCGGCGGCAGCCGCAGGCCCTCCAGCGCCGCCGCGGCGAGCAGGCGGGCGCCGTGGGCGATGGCGCGCTCGTCGGCCTCGAAGTCGCCCCGGTGCAGGTCGTGGGTGGGACCGCCCGGGGTGCGGGTGCCCAGGCGCGCCATCGCCCCGGCGGTGTGCTGCAGGTACCAGGCGAAGTCCTCCCCGCCCAGGCTCTGGTCGGTCGGCACGGCGGCGCCCTCGCCCAGCTGCTCCTCGGCCGCGCG
Organism: Quadrisphaera sp. KR29; assembly: GCF_052644995.1. Classification (NCBI taxonomy): domain Bacteria; kingdom Bacillati; phylum Actinomycetota; class Actinomycetes; order Kineosporiales; family Kineosporiaceae; genus Quadrisphaera; species Quadrisphaera sp. KR29. The sequence goes on along the minus strand of NZ_JBQXXG010000020.1, from coordinate 42,790 downwards.
CTGCAGCAGCCCGGTGCTCACGGCCTCGTTGACCACGGGCGGCACGCCGCGCTGCAGGTCGACGTCGGCGCGCACGCCGTAGGGGGCCACCACCTCGCGCACCACCTGCGGCAGCAGGTCCCCGGCGTCCTGCCAGGCGTCCTGGCGCACGCAGCGCAGGGTGCCCTCGACCACCCCGACGCGCGGGATGGCGTTGGCGGCGCCGCCGGCGCTGACGCGGCCCCACACCAGGGACACCCCGGCGCGCGGGTCCAGCCGGCGCGACATCACCGCGGGCACCTCGGTGACCACCTTGGCCAGGGCGAAGACGAGGTCGCCGGTGAGGTGGGGCCGCGAGGTGTGCCCGCCGGGCCCGTGCAGCTCGACCTTGACCTGGTCGAAGGCCGAGGTCAGGGCGCCCACGCGCAGGCCCACCCTGCCGACGTCGGTGTGCGGGTCGCAGTGCACGGCGAAGATGCGCTCCACGCCGTCGAGCGCGCCGGCGGCCACCACCCCCAGCGCCCCGCCGGGGGTGACCTCCTCGGCGGGCTGGAAGACCAGCCGGACGCGGCCGGGCAGGTGGCCGGCGCGCGCCAGGTCGGCCAGCACCAGGCCGGCGCCCAGCACCGCGGCGGTGTGCACGTCGTGCCCGCAGGCGTGCGCGACGCCGGGCACCCGGGAGGCCCAGGGGCTGGAGGTCTCGTCCGCGAGCGGCAGGGCGTCGAGGTCGGCGCGCAGCGCGACGGCGCGCGGGCCCTCGCCCACGTCGCACACCAGCCCGGTGCCGGGCAGCAGCCGCGGCTCCAGGCCCGCCGAGCGCAGCTGCTCGGCCACCCGGGCGGTGGTGCGGTGCTCGGCGTGGGCGGTCTCGGGGTGGGCGTGCACGTCCCGCCGGAAGGCGACCAGGGCCTCCAGGCGCGGCGCGAGGAGCTCGGTCAGGGAGCGGGGGCGCGCCGGCTCGCGCTCCGGGGACCGGCGGACGTGGTAGGTCACCGCAGGATCACGCGCGCGTCACAGCAGGTCCTCGCGCCCGCGCTCGCGCCAGGCGCCGACGAGGCCCTTGACCGACTGCGCGTGCTCGCGGGTGGTGACGAGCAGGGCGTCCGGGGTGTCGACGACGACGACGTCGGGCACGCCCAGCACCGACACGGTGCGCCCGGGCACGCCGCTGCCGGCCACCACCACGCCCGTGGCGGCCAGGCCCAGCACGCCGGCCTCCTCGCCCAGCACCGCCACGCCCGAGGACGCGCCGGGCAGCAGGGTCGCCAGGGAGTCCCAGTCCCCGACGTCGTCCCAGCCGAAGGAGCCGGGCACCACGGCCACCCCGCCGGCGGCGGCGACCGGCTCGGCGATCGCGTGGTCGATGGCGATCTTGACCAGCCCGGGCCAGACGGCGGCGGTGACCTCCTCGCGGCGCGGGGAGTCCCAGGCGGCGGCGACCTCGCGCAGCCCCTCGGCCAGGGCGGGCAGCTGTCCGTGCAGGTGGTCGAGCAGCCGGCCGGCGCCGACGACGAACATGCCGGCGTTCCAGCGGTGCTGGCCCCCGGCGACGTACGCGGCGGCGGTGGCGGCGTCGGGCTTCTCGACGAACTCCGCGACGCGCAGCGCGTCGGGCGCGCCCTCGACGGCCAGCGGCCCGGCGCTGCGGATGTAGCCGAAGCCGGTGGCGGGCCCGCTGGGGGTGATGCCGATGGTCACGACCTCGCCGGTGCGGGCCGCGGCGACGGCCTGGGCCACGGCCTCGCCGAAGGCCTCGTCGTCGTCGATGACGTGGTCGGCCGCGAAGGAGCCGAGCACCGCCTGCGGGCCCTCGCGGCGCTCCAGGACGGCGGCGGCCAGGCCGATGGCGGCCATCGAGTCGCGCGCGGAGGGCTCGAGCAGGAGGTTCTCCGGCGGCAGCCCCGGCAGCGCGGCGCGCACCGCCGCGGCGTGGGAGCGGCCGGTGACCAGCAGCACCCGCTCGGCGCCGGCGAGCGGCTCCAGGCGGTCCCAGGTGGCCTGCAGCAGCGAGCGCCCCGAGCCCGTCAGGTCGTGGAGGAACTTGGGCGCACCGGCGCGCGAGAGGGGCCACAGGCGGGTGCCCGCGCCACCGGCGGGCACGACGGCGGCGAAGCCCTCGATGCGGCGGCCCCGGCGGTGGGAGGCGTCACTGGTGGTCACGCCGCCAGCCTGGCACAACGGGGTGAGGCGTAGGTCACCTCGGGGCGTCGTCCACGCGGTGCGGTCCCCCTGCGGCGCTAGGCTCGGCGAGCGACGCCGCAGTCACGGCACGACCCCAGCGAGGCACCAGCCAGCGCTCAGGACCTGCCGGCCGGGGCGCCGTCCACCACCAGGCAGGGAACAGGGAGGCGCACTGTCGTGGCACGCACGCTGATGCCGACGGTCTCAGGGCCCACAGGCACCCTCTACCGGGGCCGCGAGGGCATGTGGTCGTGGGTCGGGCACCGCATCACCGGTGTCCTCATCTTCATCTTCCTGCTGGTGCACGTGCTCGACACCGCCCTGGTCAACGTCTCCCCCGAGGCGTACAACGCGGTGATCGACAGCTACAAGAACCCCGTCGTGGGGCTCGGCGAGGCCGGCCTGGTGGCCGCCGTGCTGTTCCACGCGTTCAACGGCATCCGCGTCATGCTCATCGACTTCTGGTCCAAGGGCCCGCGCTACCACCGCCAGCTCTTCTGGGGCGTCGTGGCGGTGTGGGTGCTGCTGTTCGTGCCCTTCATGGTCCGGCACATGATCGTCATCTTCTCCCCGGTCAACGGCTGAGAGAGGGGTCCTCGCGATGACCGCACTGCAGTCCACCCCCGGCCCGGCCGAGGCGATCGACGCGCCGCGCTCGCCCTACCGGCGCAGCAAGCCCACCCGGACCAACTTCGAGCTCTACGCGTGGCTGTTCATGCGCATGAGCGGCGTGCTCCTCGTCGTCCTGATCCTGGGCCACCTGCTGGTCAACCTGGTCCTGGGCGACGGCATCCACCAGGTCGACTTCGCCTTCGTGGCCGGCAAGTGGGCCTCCCCGTTCTGGCAGGTCTGGGACCTGGCGATGCTGTGGCTGGCCATGCTCCACGGCACCAACGGCGTCCGGACGATCATCAACGACTACGCCGAGCGCAACGGCACCCGCTTCTGGCTGAAGATGGGCCTGTACACGGCGTTCACGCTCACCGTGGTGCTCGGCACGCTGGTGATCTTCACCTTCGACCCGTGCCCGGTCGGCGCCGACCCGTCGCTGCTGCCCGAGTTCTGCCCCGCCCGCTGACCGCTCGCTGAACACCGCTCGAGGAGGACTCCCCATGGCTGAGGTCCAGGTCCACAGCTACGACGTCGTCATCGTCGGTGCCGGCGGCGCCGGCATGCGCGCGGCGATCGAGGCGGGCCAGCGCGCCCGCACCGCCGTGCTCACCAAGCTCTACCCCACGCGCTCCCACACCGGCGCGGCGCAGGGCGGCATGTGCGCCGCCCTGGCCAACGTCGAGGAGGACAACTGGGAGTGGCACACCTTCGACACCGTCAAGGGCGGCGACTACCTCGTCGACCAGGACGCCGCCGAGGTGATGTGCAAGGAGGCCATCGACGCCGTCCTGGACCTCGAGAAGATGGGGCTGCCGTTCAACCGCACCCCCGAGGGCCGCATCGACCAGCGCCGCTTCGGCGGGCACACCCGCAACCACGGCGAGGCCGCCGTGCGCCGCTCCTGCTACGCCGCGGACCGCACCGGCCACATGATCCTGCAGACGCTCTACCAGCAGTGCGTCAAGCACGAGGTGGAGTTCTTCAACGAGTTCTACGTGCTGGACCTGCTGCTCACCGACGTCGAGGGCGTGCGCACGACGGCGGGCGTGGTCGCCTACGAGCTGGCCACCGGCACGATCCACGTCTTCCGCGCCAAGTCCGTGGTGCTGGCCACCGGCGGCGCCGGCAAGGTCTACAAGACCACCTCCAACGCCCACACCCTCACCGGTGACGGCATGGGCATCGCCTACCGGCGCGGCCTTCCGCTGGAGGACATGGAGTTCTTCCAGTTCCACCCGACGGGCCTGGCGGGCCTGGGGATCCTGCTGTCCGAGGCCGCCCGCGGCGAGGGCGGCATCCTGCGCAACGGCGAGGGCGAGCGCTTCATGGAGCGCTACGCCCCCACCATCAAGGACCTCGCCCCGCGCGACATCGTGGCCCGCTCCATGGCCAACGAGGTGCGCGAGGGCCGCGGCGCCGGCCCCAACAAGGACTACGTGCTGCTCGACCTCACGCACCTGGAGCCGGCGCACATCGACGCCAAGCTCCCGGACATCACCGAGTTCGCGCGCACCTACCTGGGCGTGGAGCCCTACACCGAGCCGGTGCCGGTGTACCCGACCGCGCACTACGCCATGGGCGGCGTGCCGACCGACGTCACCTCCCAGGTGCTGGCCGACAACGACACCGCCGTGCCGGGCCTGTTCGCCGCCGGCGAGGTCGCGTGCGTCTCGGTGCACGGGTCCAACCGCCTGGGCACCAACTCCCTTCTCGACATCAACGTCTTCGGCAAGCGCGCGGGCATCGCCGCGGCGGCGCACGCGCTGGCCACGGACACCTTCGCGGACCTGCCGGAGAACCCCGAGGCCGACGTCGTCGCCATGGTCGAGGGCCTGCGCTCCTCCACCGGCACCGAGAACGTCTCCGTCCTGCGCCGCGAGCTGCAGGAGACCATGGACGCCAACGCCCAGGTCTTCCGCACCGAGGCGACGCTGAAGCAGGCGATGGCCGACATCGACGCCCTGCGCGAGCGCTACGCCCGCGTGCGGGTCCAGGACAAGGGCCTGCGCTACAACACCGACCTCCTCGAGGCCGTGGAGCTGGGCTTCCTGCTGGAGCTGGCCAACGTCATCTGCGCCGGCGCGCTGCACCGCACCGAGAGCCGCGGCGGGCACTTCCGCGAGGACTACCCGAACCGCGACGACGCCAACCACATGCGCCACACGATGGCCTACCGCGCGGTCGACGAGAACGGCCACGAGGGCGTGCGGCTGGACACCAAGCCGGTCGTCACCACCCGCTACCAGCCGATGGAACGGAAGTACTGAGCAGCATGGCTCGCGAGACCGACGCCGCCCCGGAGTCCAAGCCCGGGGCGGTCCCCAGCTTCGAGGTCACGGTGCGCATCCGCCGCTACGACCCCGAGCGCGACGAGGCCCCCCACTGGGAGGACTACAAGGTCCAGGTGCACGGGACCGACCGCATCCTCGACGCCCTGCACAAGGTGAAGTGGGAGCAGGACGGGTCGCTGACCTTCCGCCGCTCCTGCGCGCACGGCGTGTGCGGCTCCGACGCGATGCGCATCAACGGCGTCAACCGCCTGGCGTGCAAGTCGCTGCTCAAGGACCTCGACCCGAGCAAGCCCATCACCGTCGAGCCCATCAAGGGCCTGCCGGTGGAGAAGGACCTCGTGGTCGACATGGAGCCGTTCTTCCAGTCCTACCGCGAGGTGATGCCGTTCCTCATCACCTCCGGGCACGAGCCGACGCGCGAGCGCCTGCAGTCCGCGCACGACCGCGAGCGCTTCGACGACACCACCAAGTGCATCCTGTGCGCCGCGTGCACGTCGAGCTGCCCGGTCTTCTGGACCGACGGGCAGTACTTCGGCCCGGCGGCGATCGTCAACGCGCACCGCTTCATCTTCGACAGCCGCGACGAGGGCGCCGACCTGCGCCTGGAGGTCCTCAACGACCGCGAGGGCGTGTGGCGCTGCCGCACCACCTTCAACTGCTCGGAGGCCTGCCCGCGCGGGATCCAGGTCACCAAGGCGATCGCCGAGGTGAAGCAGGCGCTGCTGACCCGCAAGGTCTGACGCCCGCTCAGCCGGGCACGCACGACAGGGCCGCGCCCTCCGCTCGCCGGAGGCCGCGGCCCTTCGTCATCCCCGCCCCAACCGCAACCGAGCGCCTCGTTGCGGTTCGCACCCCCTCCAGAACCGCAACCGAGCGCTCGGCTGCGATGCAGAGGGGCGGTCAGAGGGGGCCGAGGTGCTCGGCGAGGAACCTCACCACGGCGGCGTGCAGCGTGCGGCGCGAGTCGGCGCGGCGGTAGTCGTGCCCCTCCCCCGCCAGCTCCAGGTACTCCACCGGCGGCGCGGACTCGTCGACGGCCGCCCGCTCCCGCAGCGCCGCCACCACCTGCCGGGCCTCCCCGATGGGCACGTTGGTGTCGTGCTCCCCGTGGACGACGAGCAGCGGCGCGTCGACGGCGTCCACCGCGCGCAGCGGTGAGAGCGCCTCCAGCAGCGCCCTGTCGCGCTCGGGGTGGCCGTACTTGGTGACGGCCACCGCGCCGATCCACGGCTCGGTGTCGCGGTAGAAGGTCGTGAGGTCGCTCATGCCGCACACGTCCACCCCGGCGGCGAAGGCGCCCGGGGAGAAGGCCAGCGACGCCAGCACGAGGTACCCGCCGTAGGAGCGCCCCGTGACAGCGATGCGCGCGGGGTCGGCCACCCCGGTGGCGACCAGGTGGTCGGCCGCGGCGAGGACGTCGGCGAACGCGTCCCAGCGCTTCTCCACGTCGTCGGCGTGCACGAACTCCCGCCCGAACCCGGACGACCCGCGGACGTTGGGGGCGAGCACCGCGATGCCCGCCGCGGCCAGGGCCTGGTGCTGGGGGTTGAAGGTGGGCCGCTCTTGGGCCTCCGGGCCGCCGTGCAGCCACAGCGCCGCCGGTCCCGGGTGCGTCGAGGCACCAGAGGAGGACGACGACGAGGGGTGCGGCCGGTAGAGCCACCCCGTCAGCGGCAGCCCGTCCCTGCCGGCGAAGCGCACCAGCTCCGGCTCCACCAGCGAGGACTCGGGCAGCTCGGGGGCGTGGGTGATGCGCGACCACGCGCCGGTGGCCACGTCGACGTGCCACAGCTCGCGGGGACGGCGCGGGCCCTCCACGCCGAGCACCACCGAGGAGCCGTCGCGGGAGAGGACCGGGTCGGCCGCCACCTGTCCGGGCATGCCGGTGATCGGCGTGCGCGCGTGGGTGGAGGTGTCGAAGAGCTCCAGCTCGCTGCGCCCGGCGGCGTTCCACACGAGCAGCAGCAGGCGTCCGGCGTCGTCGGCGTCCAGGCCCTCCAGCTCGGCGTCGTCGCGCACGGCCAGCGCCCGCGGCTCGCCGGTGAAGCCGTGCGGGCCGAGCGCCGTCCCGATGAGCTGGCGGCGCGCCAGCCCCACGTCGGAGGCGAGGTAGACCCACAGCGGCCCGGAGTCCCCCTCGGGGGCCGGCCGCAGCACCGCGCGGTCGGTCGAGCCGGTGGCGCCGGGCTGCAGGAGGGGGAAGGAGGAGTCCTCCAGCCTGTCCACGGCCACGCAGAACTGGTGGCCGCGCTCGCCGTCCTTGAGCACGAGGAAGCGCTCCTCGAGGGAGACGTCGAGCACGGTGGTGTTGGCGCCCTCGGCCAGCGGGTCCAGGCGCCCGGTGGCGGGGTCGGCGAGGAAGGAGCGCGTCGGCCTGCCCGCGCCCGGCGAGGGCAGGGTCACCACGAGCCGGTGACCGCTGCGGGTCCAGGGGCCCAGCGCGGCGTGCTCGGCGTCCCCCGCCCCGGCGCCGCCGGCGATGCGCCGCGCGTCGGTCCCGTCGGGCCTGGCCACCCACACCTCGGTCCGCACGCCGCCGCCGGTGGCCACCTCCACGCCCAGCCAGCGGCCGTCGGCAGCCCAGTTGACCCCGACGACGGGGTCGGGGGTGCCCAGCGGCAGGTGGTGCGCGCGCGGCAGGGCGGCGCCCTCGGGCAGCCCGGTGACCACGTCCTGCACCCACACCTGCGGGGTCCCCGACCTGTCGGAGACGAACGCCACGCGGCGCGCGTCGGGGGTCATCACCGGGGCCCAGCTGCCCCAAGCGCCGACGAGGTCCTCCGCCAGCGCCACGGCCGCCTCGACGGCGCCGGCCCCGCCCGCCGGCACCCCGGCAGCCGTCCCGGGCGTCGCGCTCGTCGTCGTCCTGCTCACGGCCCGGTCACCAGCCAGGTGTCCTTGGCGCCGCCGCCGCGCGAGGAGTTGACCACGAGGCTGCCCTCGGGAGCCACGCGGGTCAGGGCGAGGTCGGCCACCCGGGCGTCGTCGCGGCCGTCGCCGACCACGTGGGCGAAGACCCGCAGGTCCACGTGCCGGGGCACGAGCGCGCCGTCGACCACCGAGGGCAGCGACGAGAGCTGCACGAGCTCCTGCGCCACCCACCGCTGCGGCTGGGCGGCCACCTCGGCGCGCCGGGCGACCACCTCCGCGGCGCTGGCGGCGGGTCCGATCATCACGCCGGCGCCGCCGTGCCCGTCGACGGGCTTGGTGACCAGCTCCCCGATGCGCTCCAGCGCCGCCCGGCGCTCCCCGGCGTCGGCGAGCAGGTAGGTGGGCACCTGCTCGACGAGCTGGCGCTCGTCGAGGTAGTAGGCGATGAGCTCGGGGACGGCGCGGTAGACGGCCTTGTCGTCCGCGACGCCGTTGCCGGGGGCGTTGGCCAGGACGACGGCGCCGGCCGCGGCGGCGTCGAGCAGCATCGCGCCGACCGGGCGGCCGGCGCCGTCGACGAGGTCGGCGAGGTCGCCGTCCAGCCGCAGGTAGAGCGCGCCGACGTGCTCGGGCCGCCGCCGGGTGCTGGTGGCCAGCACGCGCCCGTCGACCACCTCGAGGTCACCGGCGCCGAGCAGCAGCAGCCCGGCCCCGCTGGCCAGCGCCTGGTGCTCGTACCAGGCGCCCGAGCCCGGGCCGCTGGACAGCAGCGCGGCGCGGGTGCCCGGGCGGGCGCGCGCCAGCAGGGTGGCGCGCAGCCGCTCGTCGTAGGCGGCGGGCGCGGCCAGCCCCTCCGGGCGCGGCAGCTCGGGCACCACGGCGTCGAGCAGGTCGCGCGCGGCCACGGCGAAGGCGGCACCGCTGGGGTCGCGCAGGTTGTCCTCCAGCACCCGCCAGCCGCCGTCCTCCCCGCGGACCAGGTCGAAGCCGATGACGGCGGCCCGCACGGCGCCGGGCGGCAGCTGACGGCCCTCCTCGCGCCAGCCCGGCGCACCGACCACCGCCGAGGCCGGCAGTACCCCGTCCGCCAGCACCCGCTGCTCGGAGTACACGTCGCGCAGGAAGCGCTCCAGGGCGACCGCGCGCTGCTCCAGTCCGGTGCGCAGCTGGGCCCACTCGTGGCGGCCGAGCACCCGCGGGACGAGGTCGACCGAGAAGCGCCGCTGGTGGCCGTCCACCCGGGAGCCGAGGCCGTGCGCGTCGGCCCAGGCGTCGCGGGCGTGCTCGCGCCGGCGCAGCTCCTCGGCGCCCATCTGCTCCAGCACCTGCAGCACCGGGGCGTACAGCGGGCGGGGCTCGGCGGAGGAGGCGACGGCCTCGTCCCCGGCGCGCACCCGGTAGCGGTGCAGGGCGGCGGCGCTGGGTGGGCGGCCGCCGGCCGGGCCGTGGGTCTCCTCCACGACGAGCCTGACGACGTCGTCGAGGTCGCCGGTCTCGGCCAGGGCGGCGCGCTGGCGGTCCGCGGAGTTGCCGCGGGCCAGCGCCCGCTCGGCCAGCGCGCGCACCTGCTCCTCGTCGCCGAGCTCGGCCAGCACCGGCGCCAGCCGCTCCACGAGGGCCCGCACGACGTCGGCGGCGGGCACCGGGCGCGGGTGCTCGGACCTGTCCAGCAGCCGCCCGCGCAGGCCCCCGCGGGCGGCCTGCCAGATGGCGGCGCGGTGCAGCGGGACGGGCCTGTCGCGCCGCACCACGCCCCGCTCCACGGACAGCTCGGCCTCGCGGACCAGCGCCCGGAACAGCCCGGCGACCAGGACGGCGTCGTCGACCAGCGGGCAGGCGTCGCAGACGCGCAGCTCCAGGGTGGGGGCGTGGGCCGAGGGCCTGACGTCGAAGTAGGCCATCTTGGCGTCGGCGATGACGCCGGAGCCGATGAGGTCGGCCAGCAGCGCGTCGTACGCGGCGGCCGAGGCGAGCGGTCCGGTGGACCCGGCGGTGGGCCAGCGCTGCCACACGGTGGTGCGGATGCTGGCGTAGCCGGTGTCCTGCCCGTTCCAGTACGGCGAGCTGGCCGAGAGGGCCAGCAGCGCCGGCAGGTCCGGGGCGATCCGCTGGGCGATGTCGACGGCGAGGTCGCGGTCGGCCACGCCCACGTGCACCTGCGTGCCGCAGATCAGCTGCTCGTCGACCAGCAGCCGGTACTGCTCCTGCATGCGGCCGTAGCGGCCGGTGGCGGTCAGCTCGAAGTCCGGGGGCGTCGAGCGCGGCGCGGTGCCCACCGCCGCCACCCCCAGGCCCTCGCGCCCCGCGACCTCCACCAGCTGGGCGCGCAGCCGCAGCAGCTCGGCGCGCAGGCCGTCGAGGCCGTCGACGACGGCGGTGTTGGTCTCCACCGTGGTGCGCTGGATCTCCGCGGAGTAGCCTTCCCGCGGCAGGCGCGAGAGCACCTGGGGGGCCCGGGCGGAGAGCTGCAGCGTCTCCAGGTCGATCAGGTGCAGCTCCTCCTCGGCGCCGAGCGTCAGGGCGGAGGCCACGCGCGCACCCTAGCCCGACCGGGTGCTCCCGCGGCCCGCGCGCAGCGCACCAACCACGCCCCGTGCACCGCTGAGCAGCAGCGCGGCCCCCGTGGCCGCCGAGGCCCCGAGCACCACGCCGGCCGCCACCTGGACCCGGTCGGCGGCCCGCTCGGTGTAGGAGGGCCGGTGGTGCGGCAGGGACGCGCGGGCCAGCGCGGCGTCGGCGGCGGGGCCCACGGGCGGGCCGATCACCGGCTCGCCCTGGTCGGCGGTGAGGTGCGCGACGACGACGGGGTCGGTGGCCGCCCACGCCGCCGTCGTCAGGACGACGCGGAACAGGATGTTGAGCCAGACCAGCAGGCCGGCGATGACGCCGGCGGTGGCCAGCAGCGGGTTGGAGGTCCCGGTGAGGAAGCCCAGGCCCTGCCCGGCGAGGACCTTCAGGACGCCGAACAGCGCGGCGCCGAGCAGCGCCGCCGAGCGCAGGTGGCGCCACGGGATGGCCAGGCGGCTCAGCACGCGCAGCAGGATGACGAAGATCACCCAGTCGGCGGCGAAGACGACGGCGATGCCGAGCACCCGCACCAGGGCGTTGGTCAGGCCCGTCTGGCTCAGCCCCACCAGACCCAGCACCCACGGCGTCGCGGCGTTGACGAGGATGGACGCCACCGCCGAGCTGAGCACCGCCAGGCCGAGGGTGATGAGCATCCCCAGGTCGCGCAGCTTCTGCCACCAGATGGCGCGCTGGTCGGTGGCCACCCCGAACATGGCGCGCACGCCCTCGCGCAGCGCGTCGATCCAGCCCGTGCCCGCCACCAGCGCCACGACGAGGGTGATCGCCCCGGCCCACGACAGCGCGCTGGTGTCGAGCAGGCTCCGCGGGTCGATCGCCGCACCGGCCTGCGGGTCTCCCAGCAGGTTGGGCACGTACCCGTTGATGGTGTCGACCACGGTCTCGAGCAGCATCGGGTTGGCCGCGAGCACCCTGCCCGAGACCGTGAAGAGCAGGACGAGGATCGCCGAGAGGGAGAACAGCGCCACGTACGCCAGGCCGCCGGCGAGGATCTGCCCGCGCTCGCGGCCGTAGTGGGCCAGCGCCCGTCCCAGGTGGCTGGCCTGGTAGCGCTGCCACAGCCCGAGCACCGCCCCCATCAGAGCACCGCCCGCGCCGGGCGGGCCTCGTCAGGCTGCGGGAGGTGCGGGGGGCGGGGAAGCACGCCGTCGATCGTGGCCCAGGCCCCGCCGCGGCGCCCGCCGGGCCTCAGCCGCCCAGGCGGAAGGTGTGCGCCGAGCGCCAGCGGCCGTCGGCGCCCAGCTCGTACAGGTCGACCTGCGCGACGTCGAAGGAGGCGTCGAAGCCCGACAGCTGGGCGCAGGCCCGGTCCAGGACGTCGTCCTCGAGCTGCTGGGCCACCGTGACGTGCGGGTGGAACGGGAAGCGGCGCCGGGTGCCCAGCACGCCCGCGCGCACCCGCTCCTCCAGCGCGGAGCACTCCCCCGACCCGGCGGCCAGGCGCACGTAGACCACCGGGGAGACCGGTCTGAAGGTGCCCGTGCCGTCCAGGGCGATGCGGAACGGGTGGGTGGCGGCGGTGGCGCGCGCCAGGTGCTCGCGCACCCGCGGCAGGTCGGCGCGGGGCAGGGCCGTGGGCGGCACGAGCGTGACGTGCGCGGGGACGGTGGCGCCCAGCGGGTCCCCGAAGCGGCGGCGCCAGCCCTCCAGCTCCGCCGCCCACGGCTGGGGGACGGCGATCGCCACGCCGATGAGCACCTCCCCCGCGGCCGGGACCACGGGCATGACGCCGGTCAGCGCCGCGGCGCCCGCAGGGGGCGCCGCGCCGTCCGCTGACCTCGTCGTCGTCACCCGGGGCGGTCCTCAGCGGGGGGCGGGCAGCAGGCCCACCGCGTCGAAGGCGCGCGCGAGCACCTGCGAGGCGCGCTCGCGGGCGCGCTGCGCCCCGCGGGCGAGCAGCGCGTCGAGCTCGGCGGGGTCGGCCAGCAGCTCCAGGGCGCGCTCGCGCACCGGGGACAGGGCGGCGACCACGACGTCGGCCACCTCCACCTTGAGGTGGCCGTAGCCCTTCCCGGCGAACCTGTCCTCCAGCGCGGGGATGCTCTCGCCCGACAGCGCGGAGTGGATGGTCAGGAGGTTGGACACGCCGGGCTTGGCCACCGGGTCGAAGCGGACCTCGGTGCCGGTGTCGGTGACCGCGGAGCGGATCTTCTTGGCCGTCCTCTTCGGGTCGTCGAGCAGCTCGATGATCCCGTTGGGCGAGGAGGCGCTCTTGCTCATCTTCGCGCCGGGGTTCTGCAGGTCGTTCACCTTGGCCGTGGCCGCGACGATGTGGACGTCGGGCACGACGAAGACGTCGCCGTACCGGCTGTTGAACCTCTGGGCGAGGTCGCGGGTGAGCTCCAGGTGCTGGCGCTGGTCCTCGCCCACCGGCACCCGGTCGGCGTCGTGGACGAGGATGTCGGCGGCCTGCAGCACCGGGTAGGCGAACAGCCCCACGTTCTGCGCGTCGGTGCCGAAGCGGGCCGTCTTGTCCTTGAACTGCGTCATGCGGCTGGCCTCGCCGAAGCCGGTGAGGCAGTTGAGCAGCCACGCCAGCTGGGCGTGCTCGGGGGCGTGGCTCTGCACGAACAGGGTGGAGCGCTCCGGGTCGATGCCCGCCGCGAGGTACTGGGCGGCGGTGACGCGGGTGCGCTGGCGCAGGGCCTGCGGGTCCGGGGAGACGGTCAGCGCGTGCAGGTCGACCACGCAGTAGGTCGCCTCGTAGGTCTCCTGCATCGCCACCCAGTTGACCAGCGCCCCCAGGTAGTTGCCGAGGTGGAGGGAGTCTGCGGTCGGCTGCATGCCGGAGAACAGGCGGGCTGGCACGGTCCCAGTGAACCACCAGGGCGGACGGCGGCCGATCAGGCGCCGGTGCGGCGCGCGAGCGGTGCGGGGCGGGGTCGGCGGCCGTAGCCTGCGGGGGTGCTCGCCCGGCAGCGCCAGGAGCGGATCCTGGAGGAGGTGCGCGCCCACGGCGGGGCGCGCGTGAGCGACCTGGTGAGCGCGCTCGGGGTATCGGAGATGACGGTCCGGCGCGACATCACCATCCTGGCCGGGCAGGGCCTGGTGGCCCGGGTGCACGGCGGGGCCACGGCGCTGTCGGCGCGCGCCGAGGAGCCGGGCTTCTCCGCCAAGTCGCGGATGGCGCTGCCGCAGAAGGAGGCCATCGCGCACGCGGCCGCGTCGCTGGTGGCCCCCGGCTCCTCGGTGGCCGTCTCGGCGGGCACGACGACGCACGCCGTCGCCTCCGCGCTGGTCGACGTGCCGGGCCTGACGGTGGTGACCAACTCGCTGCCGGTGGCGCAGGTGCTCCACGAGGCGTGGGCGGCGGGCGGGCACGGCGCGGGCGGCGGCCTGGGCGCGGGCGGCTCCCTGGGCGGGGGCGGCGGCACGGTGGTGCTGACCGGCGGGGAGCGCACGCGCTCGGACGCCCTGGTGGGGCCGGTGGCGGTCGCGGCGCTGCGCTCGCTGCACGTCGACGTCCTGCTGCTCGGGGTGCACGGGGTCGACGCCGAGGCCGGGCTGACCACGCCCAACCTCGCGGAGGCCGAGACGAACCGGGCGCTGGTGGCCGCCGCGGGCCACGTGGTGGTGGTCGCCGACTCCTCCAAGTGGCACGTGGTGGGGCTGGCCAGCATCGCCCGGCTGGAGGAGGTCGACGTGCTGGTCACCGACGACGGGCTGCCGCCGGCCGCGCGCGAGCTGCTGGCGGCGCGCGTGGGGCGCCTGGTCATCGCCGAGCGCGACGCCGCGCTGGCCTGAGGGGGCGCTCGTCGTCGTCCTCGGCGGCCGCGGCGGCCCCGCGGTGCATGCGCAGTCAGACCACCAGGATCGAGCACTTCCGCGCAGAACCGAACACGAGTAGCGTGCCCGAGCAGGTCGGCGCGCGTCGGCCCACCACAGGAGGACGGCGATGGCGCAGGTGCGGCGCACCGACCGGCGGATGGCCGACGGGCGGCCCATCCACTACTACGACGACACCGAGCCGTGGGTGTCCGGCGCCCGCGAGCGCACCGCCGTGGACACCCGCGACCTGCCCGCGGTCGCGACCACCTCGACGATGCGCTGGGACGTGCTGACCGGGGAGTGGGTGGCGCACGCCGCCCACCGCCAGGACCGCACCTTCATGCCCCCCGCCGACCTGTGCCCGCTGTGCCCGGCGCGCCCGGGGCGCGAGCCCGGGGAGGTGCCCGAGACCGACTACGACGTCGTCGTCTTCGCCAACCGCTTCCCCTCCTACGCCGGTGCCGGCACGGCGCTGGCCGAGGAGCCGACGGCCCTCGTCGACGGCGAGGCGCTGTGGCCGGTGCGCCCGGCGGTGGGCCGCTGCGAGGTCGTGTGCTTCACCGCCGACCACTCCGCCACGTTCGCCTCGCTGCCCGTCGCACGGGTGCGCACGGTGGTGGAGGCGTGGGCCGAGCGGACCGCGGAGCTGTCGTCCCTGTCCGGCGTGGCGGGCTCCGGTGAGGTCTTCGTCTTCGAGAACCGCGGCAAGGAGATCGGGGTGACGCTGCAGCACCCCCACGGGCAGGTCTACGCCTACCCAGCGCCGACGCCCCGGACGTCGCAGCTGCTCGTGCAGGCCGAGCGCCACCGGCGCGCGCACGGCACCTCCCTGCTGGCCGACGTGCTGGCCGCCGAGCAGCGCGCCGGCACCCGGGTGGTGCTGCGCGGGGAGCACTGGACGGCCTACGTCCCGGCGGCTGCGCGCTGGCCCGTGGAGTTCCACCTCGCGCCGCACCGCGACGTGCCCGACCTCGCCGCCCTCGACGACGGCGAGCGCGACGAGCTGGCGGTCGTGTACTCGGAGATGCTGGGGCGGCTGGACAGGTACTTCGACGGCGTCGACGCCCTGCCGTACATCGCCGGCTGGCACCAGGCGCCGCTCGGCCCCGAGCGCCAGCTGGGCCGGCTGCACCTGCAGGCCTTCTCCGTGCTGCGCCAGCCCGGCAAGCTCAAGTACCTGGCCGGCTCGGAGTCCGGGGCCGGCGCCTGGATCAACGACACGACGCCGGAGCGCATCGCCGACCGGCTGCGGGAGGTGGCTTCGTGACGACGACGTCGGGCGGCCCGACCTGGCTGGAGGCGGTACCGCCGTCGCGGGCCGCCGAGGCGGCGGCGGCGCTGTTCGCCGAGCACTGGGAGGGCGCGGCCGACGGCGTGTGGTCGGCTCCCGGGCGGGTCAACCTCATCGGCGAGCACCTGGACTACAACGGCGGGCCGGTGCTGCCGCTGGCGCTGCCGCACAGCACGGTGGCCGCGGTGCGCACCCGCACCGACGGCGTGCTGCGCGTGGTCTCCTCGGCGGACCTCGGCGGGGAGGCGTCGGTGTGGCAGGGCCACCTGTCCGAGGTCGGCCCGGGCGCTCCCGAGGGCTGGCCCGCCTACGTCGCCGGCGTGCTGTGGGCGCTGCGCGAGGCAGGTCACGACGTGGGCGGCCTCGACGCCGCCGTCGTCTCCACGGTGCCGCTGGGCGCGGGCCTGTCCAGCTCCGCGGCGCTGGAGTGCGTGGTCGCGCTCGCGGTGGCCGACCTGGCGGCGCTCGGGGAGACCTCCGCCGACGCCTTCCGCGCCGAGCTGGCCGCTGCCTGCGTGCGCGCGGAGAACGAGGTGGCGCGCGCCTCCACCGGCGGCATGGACCAGGCGGCCTCGCTGCGGTGCACCGCCGAGCACGCGCTGCTGCTCGACAGCGCCACCGGCGCCGTCACGCAGGTGCCGCTGCCGCTGGCCGAGCACGGCAGGGCGCTGCTGGTCATGGACACCCGCGCCCCGCACCGGCACTCCGGGGGTGAGTACGGCTCCCGGCGGGCGGCGTCGGAGCGGGCGGCGCAGCTGCTCGGGCACGGGCTGCTCGCCCAGGCGGTGGACGAGGCCGGCGGGACGGCGGCGGGGGCCGAGGCGGTGCTGTCGCGGCTGCGGACGGCCGCGGCGCAGGCCGGCGAGGGCGCCGAGCGCGTCGAGGAGCTGGTGCGGCGCACCCGCCACGTCCTCACCGAGACCGCCCGCGTGCACCAGGTGGTCTCGCTGCTCACCGCGGCGGCGGAGGGCAGCTGCGTGGGGCTCAGCGGCGTGGGGGCGGTGGCGTGCATCGACGACGTCGGGCCGGTGCTGTCGGCCTCGCACGCCTCGATGCGCGACGACTACGAGATCTCCTGCCCCGAGCTCGACGTCGTGTGCTCGGCGGCCGAGGCCGCCGGCGCGCTGGGCGCGCGGATGACCGGCGGCGGCTTCGGAGGCTCGGCGGTGGCGCTGGTGCGCGCCGGCACCGAGCAGGCCGTGGCCGCAGCGGTGCGCGCGGCGGCGCTGGAGGCCGGGCACCCCGAGCCGGCGTTCCTGCGGGCGCTGGCCTCCCCCGGTGCCCGTCGCCTGCGCTGACCCCGGTCGCCGTCTTCCGCTTCCTTCCTTTCCCGCAACCGAGCGCCTGATTGCGCTTCGGGACCCCTCCCTTCCCGCAACCGAGCGCCCGGTTGCGTTTCAGGACCCCTCCCTTCCCGCAACCGGGCGCCTGGTTGCGGTTCGGGCACCCTCCGGGACCGCAGCCGGGCGCCTGGTTGCGAGCCGCCCACAGGCAGCGCGGCCGGGGGCGGTGTCCACAGGCGAGGCGGTCGCCCCCTCACCGGGACCGACGACGCCGACACGGTGGGCGCATGCCCCGTCGTCGCTCCTGGCCAGATGCGCTGCCCGACGTGTTCCTGGGCTCCGAGCTCGTCGGGCACGGCGTCCTCACCCCGGCCCAGCTGCGTGACCCGCGCCTGCGCCGCCACTTCGTGGACGCGTACTCACCGCGGTACGTCACGCACGACCACGTGCTCGACTGCCGCGCCGCCCTCCTCGTGCTGCCGGACACGGCGCGCCTGACCGGCCGGTCCCTCGCCACCGCGCGAGGCGTGCCGCTCCTGAAGGGCGGCGATGCTGTCGAGGTGGTGGTCCCCCAGGCGCAGCGGCGCCCAGGACCCCGCGGGGTGCTCGTGCGCGGCGTGAGCAGCGGCCACCTCGGCTCGTCGACCTGGCGCGGCCTCCGGGTCGCCACGCCAGAACGCATGGCCTTCGACCTCGCCGCCCGCCACCCCCTCGAGGCAGCCGTCGGGCACCTGGACGCCGTGGCGCGGGCACGGCTCGTCGACGTCGCCCGGCTCCGTCGCTGGCTGGTCGACCAGCACGACGACGACGTCGTGCACGTCCGCGAAGCTGCTGCGCTGGTGGACCCGCGCGCCGAGTCCCTGCCGGAGTCGGCGGTGCGGGTGCGGCTCGTGCGGGCCGGCTTCGACGTCACACCGCAGCACGACGTCCGCGTCGGCGGTCGCTTCGTCGCACGCGTCGACCTCGCCCTCGTCGTCCTCAGGATCGCCATCGAGTACGAAGGCCGGTGGCGGACGCTCCTGGAGGGGCAGCTGTCCCAGGACCGGCTGCGGCTCGACGCCCTCCGCGAAGCGGGGTGGGTCGTCGTGCACGTCACCGCCGAGCTGATGCGCCAGCCGGGCGCCGTGGAGGACGCCGTCCGTCGAGCCGTCGCGGGGCGGACGGCCGCCTGAGCCGGTCCGATGACCGCACCAGGGGGCTCGGCTGCGCCTCCCGCCCTCGCCGACATCGCAACCGGGCGCCCGTCTGCGCCTCCCGCCCTCACCGACATCGCAACCGGGCGCCCGGTTGCGCCTAGCACCCCCACCGGAACCGCAACCGTGCGCTCGGCTGCGGTAGAGCGGCGGGCGGGTCAGGCGCCGGTGGCGTCCTCGCGCGCGGGCTCGCGCGGCGCCGGCTGCACCGACTCCGAGGGGAACTCGTCCAGCGGCCCGGCGGCGTGCCGGTCCCAGTCGGCGAACACGAGGTCGGTCTGCAGGTAGAGCACCAGCAGCCGCGTCAGCGCCACGAGCCCGTCGAGGTGCGTGCGCTCGTGGCCGTGCCCGGAGTCGACCCCGGCGCCCACCAGCGCGGCGCGCGCCTCGATGCCGGCCTCCAGCGCGGGCGCGGCGTCAGACCTGTAGTGGCGGTACACGTCGCGGCGCACCGGCACGTCGTGCTCGGCGGCCAGGGCCAGCAGCCTGCGCGAGAGGTGGTAGTCGAACGGGCCGGTCATGTCCATCATCCCGACGTTGACCGCGTGCTCCGAGCTGGCCTGGCCCGCCGCGACCACGGCGTTGTCGACCGCGACGAGCTCGGAGATGTCGGGGTCCAGGCCGTGCGTGGCGCCGAAGCCGACCTCCTCGCCGATGGTGACCAGCAGCTGCGCGCCGACGCGGGGCCGCACCCCGGCGTCGACGAGGGCCTTGAGCGCGGTCAGGCACGCCGCCAGTCCCGCCTTGTCGTCCAGGTGGCGGCTCTTGACGTACCCCCCGGGCGTGATCCTCGGGTCGGCGTCGAGCGCGACGAAGTCGCCGACCTGCACCCCGAGCGCCTCCAGCCCCTCCCGGTCGGTGACGGGCTCGTCGATGCGCACCTCCACCTGGTGCCAGCCGACGCCCTGGGTGTCGATGTCGTCGCCGAAGGCGTGCCCCGCGGACAGCAGCGGCAGCACCGTGCCGGTGTAGACGCACTCGGGGTCGTCGGTCATCACCGTGACGTGCGCGCCCTCGGAGAAGCGCGCGCTGTGCGTGCCGACCGGCACCACCTCCAGGCGCCCGTTCTCCTTGAGCCGCTTGACCATGCACCCGATCGTGTCGGCGTGGACGACGACGGCGCGGCGCACCGTCCCCGCACCGCCGCCGCCCTCCGCGCCCAGGCGCGCCCGCAGCAGCCCGCGGCGCGTCAGGTCGAAGGGCAGCCCGAGCTCCTTGATGTGGTCACCCACCAGCTGCATCACCGCGTCGGTGCGTCCCGACGGGCTCGGGGTGAGCAGCAGGTCGAGCATCGTGGAGCGCAGGTGGTCGACGTCGACGGGCAGGTCGCGCGGGGGCTGCCCGTCAGCGCCTGCCGGTGCGGGTGCAGCGGTCACGCCCGGCCACGCTAGGGCGCCCCGCGGGCCGCGTCGCGCCGAGGCCGCCGCCAGGACGCCCGACGGCGACCAGACGGCGACCCGACGGCGACCCGACGGCGACCCGACGGCGTCAGAGCCTGAAGGCGCTCACCGCCTCGTGCAGCTCGCGGGCGGTGCGCGCGAGCGCGTCCGCGGTGTGCGTGGCGGCGCCGGCGCTGTCCGTGGTGCGGCCCGCCGCGCTGGCCACGCCGGCGATGCCGTCGCTGATGTCCTGCGTGCCGGAGGAGACCTCGCTGACCGAGCGGACCATCTCCGCCGTCGTCGCGGACTGCTCCTCCACCGCCGAGGCCACCGTGGCCTGCAGCGCGTCGATGCGCCCGATGACCTCGCTGATCTGCTCGATGGCCGAGCGCGCGTCAGCGGCGTCGGCCTGGGCGGTGGCCACCCGGGCCACGATCTGCTCGGTGGCGCGGGCGGTCTGCCCGGCCAGGTCCTTGACCTCCCCGGCCACCACCGCGAAGCCCTTGCCCGCCTCCCCGGCCCTGGCCGCCTCGATGGTGGCGTTCAGCGCCAGCAGGTTGGTCTGCTCGGCGATGGAGGTGATGAGCTTGACCACCTGGCCGATCTCCCGGCTGGAGGTGCCCAGCCGCTCCACCGTGGCGCCCGCGGCGTGCGCGGTGGCGACGGCGTCGGCGGCGGTCCGGGAGGCGGTGGAGGTGGAGGAGGCGATCTCGCCGATGGCGGAGGTCATCTGCTCCCCCGCGGCGGCGATGGTCGACATCGACGCGGAGATCTGCTGGGAGGCCCCGGCCACCACCTGCGCCTGCGCAGCGGACTCGCCGGCGCCGGCGGACAGCTCCCCGGCCACGCCCGCCAGCTCCGCGGAGGCGGCGCTGACGGCGTCCGCGCGACCGGTGATGCCCCGCACCACCTGCGCCAGCTGCTCCACTGAGGCGTCGGTGGCGGCGGCCAGGCGGCCGACCTCGTCCTTGGCGGTGATGCCCGTGCGCTGGTCGAGCCGGCCCTGCGCGAGCCCCTGGACCACCTCCAGCACCCGCGACAGCGGCCTGACGGTGCTGCGGGTCAGCACCACGACCATCACCACGGCGGCGGCCACGGCCAGCGCGGACAGGGCCAGCACCGCCCAGCGGGACCTCGCGGTGGCCTCGACGCCCAGGCGGTGCTGCTCGGCGGCGTGCTGCACCTCGGCGTCCTGCAGCTGCAGGACGAACTCGCCGACCAGCGCGACCAGGGCACCGGTCGCCTGCAGCCGGTCGCCGGTCAGCGCGGCGTCACCGGCGGCCGCGGCCTCCAGCACGCCGGGGCGGACCACCGCCCACGCGTCGAGGGTGTGCCCCACGGTCGCGACGGTGACCGGGTGGGCGGCCGGCCCGGCCTCCAGGAAGGCCTCCCACTCCTCGGCCAGGGCGCGCTCGCTGTCGGCCACCGCGGCGGCCGCCAGCGCGGTCCCGCCGGGGCGGGCGCCCTCGCGGACCACCGCCACGTGCAGCGCCTGCAGGTCGCGGGCGAGGGCGGTCTGGCCGGCGTAGACGCGGTCGACGGTGATCAGCGCCTCGACGCCGCCCTCGGCGACCTCGGTGAGCCGCTCCTGGGCCCGGCCGAGCTCGGCGGTGCTGAGGGCCGCGAGGGTCACGAAGAGCGCGATGACGGCGCTGAAGGCGCCCACGAGCCGCGTGGTGATGCTGGTGTCGGTCAGGCGCCTGCTCATGGTGTGGTCCTCCGAGACCTCGGGTCGGCTTCCCCCGTGCCCTCGGCCTGTGGATCACCGGACCTGAGCGGTCAGCGCCTGGTCTCGGGGAAGAGGAGGTCCACGAAGCGCTCCGCCGTCGGCTGCGGCTCGTGGTTGGCCAGCCCGGGGCGCTCGTTGGCCTCGATGACCACGTACCGCTCCCCCTCGACGTCGGGCACCAGCAGGTCCAGGCCCGTGACGGGGATGCCCAGCACCCGGCTCGCGCGTCGCGCCGCCTCGGCGACCACCGGGTGCAGCCTGTCGGTGACGTCCTCGATGGTGCCGCCGGTGTGCAGGTTGGCGGTGCGGCGCACCCGCAGCACCTGCCCGCGGGGCAGGACGTCGGTCATCGCGTGCCCGGCGTCGGCGACGATGGCCTCGGTGGTCGCGTCGAGCGGGATGGTGCTCTCCCCGCCGGTGGCCTGCGCGCGGCGCCGCGAGTGCCGCGCCACCAGCTCCGCCACGGTGTCCCGGCCGGTGCCGACCACTTGGGCGGGGCGGCGCACCGCCGCGGCGACCACCTCGTGGTCGATGACGACGACGCGCAGGTCCTCCCCCTCCACGCGCTCCTCGACCAGCACGTCCGGGCAGTGCGCCAGCGCCGCCCGCACCGCCGCCACCAGGGCGTCGTCGTCGGTGACGCCGACGGTGATGCCGCGCCCCTGCTCTCCGCGGGCGGGCTTGACCACGACGTCGCCGGTGGCGGCGAGCAGCTCGCGCGCGGCGCGCAGCGCCTCCTCGCCGTCCCCGGTGGCCTCTGCCGCGCGCGGCACGGCCAGCCCGGCGCGGGCCAGCAGCCGGGAGGTGACGCGCTTGTCGTCGCAGCGGCTCATCGCCACCGCGCTGGTCAGCTCCGAGAGCGACTCGCGGGTCAGCACGCTGCGCGCGCCGGAGGAGATCCGCAGCTCCCCCGACGGCGCGTCGGTGACCTCCACCCGCAGCCCGCGGCGCAGGGCCTCGTCGGCGATGATCCGCGCGTAGGGGTTGACCTCGTCCAGGCCCGAGGGCCGCGGGGAGTACAGCGCCTGGTTGATGGGGTTCTTGCGCTTGACGCAGACGGCCGTGGTCGGGGTGAACCCGAGCTTGCGGTACAGCGCGATGGCCCCGGTGTTGCTGTGCAGCACCGACAGGTCCAGGTGGGCCCGCCCGCGGGCGGCGTAGCGCTCGGCGAGCCGCCGCACGAGCGCCTCCCCGGTGCCCGGCGGCGCGGCGTCGGGGTCCACGGCCAGGCACCACAGGCTCGCGCCGCCCTCGGGGTCGCCGAACGCCAGGACGTGGTCGACGCCGGTCACCGTGCCCACCACCCGGGCGCTCCCGCCCGCGCGCCGGTCCAGGGCCACGAGGTGGGTGAAGGTGCGGGTGCGCTGGTTGGCCCACATGACGTCCACGTCGGCCTCGACCATCCGCGCCAGCGCGTAGATGCGGTTCACCTGCGCCAGCTCCTCGCGGGCCTGCACCGTGCGGACCTCGACGTCGCGGACGGCGTCGCGGCGCTGGCGGTAGGAGTGCAGGTCGAGCCGGTAGGTGTAGGAGGGGTCGACGAACAGCTCGTGCGGGGAGGTGCCCACGAGCACCTGCGGGTCGGGCACGTAGCAGGCGATGTCGCGCTGGCCGCTGGCCTCGTCGCGCAGCGCCTCCAGCACGCCGCCGGGCTCGGCGAAGGTGTTGCCGAACACCAGCCGGCCCCAGCCCATGTCCAGGACGACGTCGGGGTCCGTCCCGTGGCGCGGGTGGCCGCCGCGCGGACGGGTGCGCAGGCCGGCGACCGGGTGGCGGCGGCGCGCCGCCGGGGGGGCCGCCATCAGCGGACCCCGTGCGTCTGCAGCCAGAGCTCCAGCAGGCCCACCTGCCACAGGCGGTTGCCCTTGAGGGGCGTCAGCTCGGCGTTGGGGGCGTCCAGCAGCTCGGCCACGGCGGAGGCGCGGAACAGGCCGCGGTCGCGGGCGGCCTCGGAGGTGAGGGCGTCGCGCACGAGGTCGAGCACCCCGCCCTCCAGGTGCGTCAGCGCCGGGACGGGGAAGTAGCCCTTGGGCCTGTCGATGACCTCGCGGGGGATGGTGCGCCGCCCGATGGCCTTGAGCACGCCCTTGCCGCCGTCGGCGAGCTTGAGCTCCGGGGGCACCTGGGCGGCGAGGGCCACGAGGTCCTGGTCGAGGAAGGGCACGCGGGCCTCCAGGCCCCACGCCATGGAGGTGTTGTCGACCCGCTTGACGGGGTCGTCCACGAGCATCACCTCGGTGTCCAGGCGCAGGGCGGCGTCGACGGCCGTGGCGGCGCCCGGGCGGCCGAGGTGGGCGGCGACGAAGGCGCGCGAGGGGTCGGCCGGGGCCGCGCCGGGCGCCGGGCGCAGCGCGTCGAGCACGCCGTCGCCGACCAGCCAGGCCATCCCGCCGGGCCCGTCGGGGCCCCTGTCGAAGAAGGCGCGCGCGTAGCTGTCGGTGGCCGCCTCGACGTCGAAGCCACCGCCCGGCAGCCCCGGCACCTGCGCCATCGGCGGGTACCAGTGGTAGCCGGCGAAGACCTCGTCGGCGCCCTGCCCGGACTGCACCACCCGGATCTCCTGCGCGACCCGCTGGCACAGCAGGTCGAAGGCGACGACGTCGTGGCTGACCATCGGCTCGCTCATCGCGCCGACGGTGTGCCCGAGCGCGTCGGCCAGGGACGGGCTGTCGACCGCGATCTTGTGGTGGTCGGTGCCGTAGTGGGCGGCGATGACGTCGGAGTACTGGAACTCGTCGCCCTCGCGGCCGCCGGCGGCGTCGAAGCCGATGGAGAAGGTGGCCAGGCCGCTCTGCCCCTCCTCGGCGAGCAGCCCGACGATGAGGCTGGAGTCGAGGCCGCCGGAGAGCAGCACGCCCACCGGCACGTCGGCCACCAGGCGGCGCCGCACCGCCGTGCGCAGCGCCTCCTCCACGGCGTCCTCCCAGTCGCGCGCCGACCAGCCGGCCTTGGCGGGGTCGCGCTCGTAGGTCGGCTGCCAGTAGACGCGGTCGCGGAAGCCGTCGGGCCCGCAGCCGGGCTCGTAGACGCGCACGGTGGCCGGGGGCAGCTTGCGCACCCCGGTGAGCACGGTGCGCGGGGCGGGCACCACCGCGTGCCAGGACAGGTAGTGGTGCAGCGCCACCGGGTCGATGCTCGTGTCCAGCGTCCCGTCGCGGCGCCCGGCGGCCACCAGCGCCGGCAGGCTGGAGGCGAACCTCACCGCCCCGCGGCTCTCGGCCAGGTACAGGGGCTTGATGCCGAGCCGGTCGCGCGCCATGACCACGCGCCCGGTGCGGGGCTCGTGGAGGACGACGGCGAACATGCCCACGAGGTGGTCGACGAAGTCGTCGCCCCACTGGCGGTAGGCCTTGAGGATCACCTCGGTGTCGGAGGTGGAGCGGAAGCGGTGCCCCTTCGCCGCCAGCTCCTCGCGCAGCTGGGGGTAGTTGTAGATGCAGCCGTTGAAGACCGCGACGAGCTCGTCCTCGGCGCTGGCGCCCCCCGGCCCGTCGACCATGGGCTGGGCGCCCGCCTCGGACAGGTCGATGATCGCCAGGCGGCGGTGCGCGAGGGCCACCGGGCCGCGGGCCCACTCCCCCTCGCCGTCGGGACCGCGCGGCGCGAGCACCTCCGACATGCAGCGCACGGCGCCCGCGTCGGCCGCGGCGCCGTCGAACCTGAGCTCACCGGAGAGTCCGCACACCCCCAGCACCCAACCGCGCCCGCGCCGGGAGCGCCAGCCGGTCGGGCGATGTCCGCCGTGCTCGGCGGTCCGCCCGGGCGGACCGGGACAGCGGGTGGCTCAGCGGTCCAGGCGGTACCAGGCGACGCGCTGGCCGGCGCCGCAGCGCACGTCCCAGGCGCTGGTGAGCATGTCGAGGAGCTGCTGGCTGTGACCGGCGATGGCCGGCACCGGTTCCCCGGGCCGGCGCTCGGCGGCGGTGGTCACCGTCAGCTGCACGCGCCGCGGCCCCAGGGACAGCTCCACGTGGAGGTCCTCCCCGGCGCCGTGGCGCACCCCGTCGGTGGCCAGCTCGGAGGCCAGCAGCACCGCGGCGTCGATCAGCGACCGGTCGGTGACGCCCTGGTCGGACAGCGCGTCGTCGACCAGCAGGCGGACGTGCCCGACCGAGGCCGGGACGCGCGCCATGGTCAGCTCTGCGACCGGCGCTCCGCCGGCCAGCAGGGTGACCGGCGCCAGTCCGCCCCGCGCTGCCCGCTCAGGCATGGCGACGACGGTAGCCCCGCTGGGGCCGCCGCGCCCAGCGACGGGCGACATCCGCCGCCGCGCCGGACCGGGCGGCCCCCGGAGCGGGCCGCTCAGCCGGCGTAGGTGGCCACGACGGGGGCGTGGTCGCTGAACCTCTCGGCGTAGGTGGCCGCGCGGTCCACCTCGCAGGCGGTGGCGCGCCCGGCCAGGCCCGGGGTGGCCCACTGGGCGTCGATGCGCCAGCCGGTGTCCTTGTCGAAGGCCTGGCCGCGCCAGCTCCACCAGGAGTACGGGCCGTCGACCGGGCCGGCCAGGTGCCGGGCCACGTCGACCCACCCCTGCGCCGCCCAGGCGTCCAGGTGCGCCTGCTCCTGCGGCAGGAAGCCGGCCTTGCCGCGGTTGCCCTTCGCGTTGCGGATGTCCAGGGCGGTGTGGGCGATGTTGAGGTCCCCGCAGACCACGGCCTGGGGCCCGCCGGCCTCGGCCGCGGCGTGCAGGGCGCCCATGCGGGCGCTGACGGCCTCCAGGAAGGCCATCTTGTCGTCCTGCTTGGGGGTGCCGACCTCCCCGGAGTGGACGTAGACCGACACCACGGTGAGCACGCCGCTGGGGCTGGCCGGCGTCTCGACGTCCAGCTCCACCCAGCGCCCGGTGCCGTCGAAGCGGCCGTCGATGGCGGTGCGCTGCTCGCCGGCGGGCAGCCGGGTGGCGACGGCGACACCGGCCCGCCCCTTGCTGCCCGCGTCGGTGGGCTCCACGTGCGCCACGTGCCAGCCACCGCCGAGGGAGTCCTCCAGCAGGCCGGCCAGGGTGGCGTCGTCGGCGCGGACCTCCTGCAGGGCCAGGACGTCGGGGCGGCGCTGCTCCAGCCAGGTCGGCATCCCGCGGCGCACCGCCGCGCGGATGCCGTTGACGTTCACGGTGGCGAGGCTCAGGGGCACCGCCCGATCCTCCCCCACGCCGTGATCACGCCAGGAGGGCCGGTCCCCGCGCTCGGGGACCGGCCCTCCTGGGCGGTGCTGCTGTCAGCTCTCGTTGCCGGCGGGCACGTCGCCGCGCCAGGCGCCGGTGGCGGCGCCCTGGTCCTCGATGAACGCCTTGAACCTCTTCAGGTCCGCCTGGACCTGGTGGTCGTCGACGTTGAAGGCCGAGCCGACCTTCTCCACCAGGCCCTCGGGCTGCCAGTCCATCTGCACGGTGACCCGCGTCTGGGACTCCGCGAGGCGGTGGAAGGTCACCACGCCGGCGTGGGTGGGGCCGTCGGGGTCGGTGGTCTTCCAGGCGACCCGCTCGTCGGGGTGCTGCTCGGTGATGACGGTGTCGAACTCCCGCTGCACCCCGCCGACCTTCGTCGTCCAGTGGCTGTGGGTGTCGTCGACCTGGCGGATCGACTCGATGCCGCCCATGAAGGCAGGGAAGGACTCGAACTGGGTCCACTGGTCGTAGGCGCGGCGGACGGGGACGTCGACGTCGATGCTCTTCGTCACGGTGGTCATGAGTCCTCCCTACCCCTGCGGGCGCGGGCCACACGTGCCCGCGAAGCCCGTCGCGGCGCCCGGGTGGCCGTGTTGACTGGCCGGGTGCCCGGACGACGCGCCGCCGACCCCGCCGCCGACCCCGCCCGACGCGAGCGCCGGCCCGGCGCCGGCCGGCGTCCCCGCGGGCGCACCGCGCTGGTGGCCTCCGGGGTGGCCGCGGCCCTCGTGGCGGCCGGGGCCGCCACCGCCGTCGTCGTGCAGCAGGGGCGCGAGCGGGCCCGCGACGAGGCCGCCCGCACCGCCGCGCAGGCGCTGGCGGACGGCATGGCGGCCGGTGACCTCAGCGGCGCGGTGCTCGTGGACGCCGCCGGCGCGCCGGCGCCCGAGGCCGCCGAGCAGTACGCGGCGGTGGTCGCCGGCATGGACGGCCTGCGGCCGCGGGTCGCCGTGACGGCGGTGGACGCCGGCGCGCAGCCGCCCACCGCCCAGCTGTCGGTGACCTGGGACGTCGGGGAGGGCTGGACCTCGACCACCCGCGCCGAGCTCGCTCCCACCGCCGCGGAGGACGACGACGGCGCCTGGGGGGCCGTCTTCGCGCCCTCCGCGGTGGAGCCGACCCTGGCCGCGGGCGAGCGCCTCGCGCTGCAGCGCACCGCCGCGGCGCGCGGACAGGTGCTGGGGCGCGACGGCTCGGCGCTCGTCGCGGACTCCCCCGTGGTGGAGGTGGGTGTGCAGCCCAGCCGCACGACCGACCCCGCGGGGCTGGCCGCGCAGCTGGCGGACCTGCTCGACGTGGACGGCGCCGCCCTGGCCGAGCGGGTCACCAGCGCCGCACCCGACGCCTTCGTGCCCGTCATCACCCTGCGCCGGGCCGACTACGACGCCGTGAGCGCCCAGCTGCGCCCGCTGCCGGGCGCGGTGTTCCGCGAGTCGACGCTGCCGCTGGCGCCCACCCCGGCGTTCGCCCGGGCCCTGCTGGGCCGGGTGGGGCCGGCCACGCAGGAGCTCGTCGAGGCCAGCGGCGGGCGGGTCGCCGCCGGGGACACCACCGGCCTGTCGGGCCTGCAGCGCACCTACGACGAGCGCCTGGCCGGCACGGCCGGGTCCACCGTGCAGGCGGTGCCCGCCGAGGGCGGGCAGGGCGGGCCGCGGCCGCTCTTCACCTCCGAGCCGGTGGCCGGGCGGGCCGTGCAGCTCTCCCTGGACGCGCGGGTGCAGCAGGCCGCCGACGGCGCGCTGGCCACCGCGCGCAGCAGCGACCCCGAGCCCGCGGCGGCGCTGGTGGCCGTCGACGTGCCGACCGGTGACCTGCTCGCGGTCGCCAACACCCCCGCGACCGGTGCGGACAGGGCGCTGGACGGGCAGTACCCGCCCGGCTCGACCTTCAAGGCCGTCACGACCACCGCGCTGCTGGCGGGCGGGCTGGACCCGTCCGAGGTGGTGCCCTGCCCGGCCACGGCCACCGTGGACGGGCGCAGCTTCCGCAACTTCGAGGGCGGGGCCCTCGGCGACGTCCCCTTCTCCACCGACTTCGCCCAGTCCTGCAACACCGCCTTCGTCGCCCTGTCCGAGCGCCTGGGCGCCCAGGACCTGCCGACCGCGGCGGCCTCCCTCGGCCTCGGGGGCGGCTGGGACGCCGGGCTCGGCGTCAGCGCGTTCACCGGGTCCGTGCCCGCCGACGAGGACGACGTCGCCCGGGCGGCTGCCTCGATCGGGCAGGGCACGGTGCTGGCCAGCCCCGCGGCGATGGCGGTGGCCGCCGCGACCATCGCGCGCGGCAGCTGGACGGCGCCGCGGCTGGTGCTCGACCCGGCGCCCGCCCCCGACGCCGCCGACGCCCCGGCCGGCGCAGCGCCGCAGCCGGACGCGGCGCGCCTCGCCGTCGTGCGGGACCTCATGCGCCAGGTGGCCACCTCCGGCACCGCCAGCGCGCTCGCGGACGTGCCCGGCGCCCCCGTGAGCGCGAAGACGGGCACGGCGGAGTACGGCTCCGGAGACCCGCCGCCCACGCACGCGTGGGTCATCGGCTTCCAGGGCGACCTGGCGTTCGCGGTGCTCGTGGAGGACGGCGCCAGCGGTGGCAGCACGGCGGTGCCGGTGGCCGAGGCCTTCCTGCGGGCCCTCGCCTGAGAGGCGGGAGCGCGGCCGCCGGGGCAGGGTTGACCGGGTGATCGTCGCCGTCGCCGGAGCCCACGGGCAGATCGCCCGCCGCCTCACCCGCCTGCTCGTCGCCGGTGGCGACGAGGTGGTGGGCCTCATCAGGAACCCCGACCACGCCGCGGACGTCGAGGCGGACGGCGCGCGCGCCGTCGTCGTCGACCTGGAGTCCGCCGGGGTGGCGGAGGTGGCGGGCGCCGTGCGCGGCGCCGACGCGGTCGTCTTCGCCGCGGGCGCGGGCCCGGGCAGCGGCGTGGAGCGCAAGGACACCGTCGACAGGGCGGCCGCGGTGCTGCTCGCCGACGCCGCGCAGGCGGCGGGCGTGGGCCGCTACGTGCTGGTGAGCTCCTACGGGGTCGACGCCGTGCGCGACGGCGCGGCGCCCGAGGGGGTCGACGAGGTCTTCACGGCCTACCTGCGCGCCAAGCTCGCCGCCGAGGAGGAGCTGCTCGCCCGGGCCTCCTCGGGCGCCTTCGAGCTGGCCGTGCTGCGTCCGGGGGGCCTGACCGACGAGCCGGGCACCGGCACCGTCTCCCTGGAGCGCTCCCTGCCGCGCG
Organism: Quadrisphaera sp. KR29; assembly: GCF_052644995.1. NCBI lineage: Bacteria > Bacillati > Actinomycetota > Actinomycetes > Kineosporiales > Kineosporiaceae > Quadrisphaera > Quadrisphaera sp. KR29. Next base: position 13,243 of record NZ_JBQXXG010000020.1, on the reverse strand, counting down.
GGCAGGTCTCCCGGGACGACGTCGCCGCGGTGCTCGCCGCGCTGCTGCGCGCGACCTCCCTGCTGCCGGCCGAGGAGGGCCCGGTGCTGGAGGTCATGGCCGGCGACGAGCCCGTCGACGCCGCCGTGGCCCGCTCCCTCACCCCCGCCCCCGCCGCCTGACGCCTGGCTCTCCCTCCGACCGTGATCATGGGCGGTCGGCCACCTGGTGGCCGGTCGCCCATGATCACGAGGGAGTGTCAGGAGGTGGGGCTGACGAGGATCTTCACCGCCGTCTCGGTGCGGTGCAGCAGGGTGTCGTAGCCGACGTCCACCAGCTCGTCCAGACCGATGCGGTGGGTGATGAACGGCGCCAGGTCGACCCTGCCCTCCTGCACCAGCCGGATCGTGGCCGGGTGGTCTCCCGCGTAGCCGATGGTGCCGCGCAGGTCGACCTCCTTGAGCACGAGCGACTGGATGTCGAGCTCGGCGCGGTGGCCCCAGATCGAGACGTTGACCACCACCCCGCCGGGCTTGACGGCGTCGATGAGCGTGTCGAGCACCGGCTGGGCGCTGGAGCACTCGAAGCACACGTCAGCGCCGCGCCCGCCCGTGAGCTCGCGGACCCGCTCGGCCACGGACCCCTCCCGCGGGTCGAGCACCTCCTCGGCCACCCCGGTGTCGCGAGCCCTGGCCTTGCGGGCCTCGCTGACCTCCGTGAGCAGCACCCTCAGCCCCTCCGCCTGGAGCAGCGCCGCGAGCAGCAGCCCGATCGGCCCGGCGCCGCCCACCAGCGCGACGTCGCCGGCGCGCGCGCCGCTGCGGCGGTAGGCGTGGTGGCCCACCGCGAGCGGCTCCACGAGCGCCGCCTGGTCCAGCGGGACGTCGCCGACGGGGTGCACCCAGCGGCGCTCGACCACGATGCGCTCGGCCAGCCCGCCGCCGCGCCCGCCGAGCCCGATGAAGTTCATGTCAGGGCTCAGCTGGTAGCTGTCGTCGTCGCCGGTGGGGGTGCCGGGTCGGAGGATGTACGGCTCGACCACCACCGACTCCCCCACGCGCAGGTCGTCCACGCCGTCGCCCAGGGCCGAGACCACCCCGGAGAACTCGTGGCCGATGACCAGCGGGGCGCTCTCCCCCGAGACCGGGTGCGGGTGCCCCGGCGGCGGGATGAAGATCGGCCCCTCGGTGTACTCGTGCAGGTCGGTGCCGCAGATGCCGCACCAGGCCACGTCGATGGCCACCGACCCGGGCACCAGCTCGGGATCGGGCACCTCCTCCACGCGCACGTCGCCGCGGGCGTGCCAGCGCGCGGCCCGCATCAGCGGGTGTGGTGCACGGGCGCGAGCTCGTGCACCGGGGTGTCCAGCCCCTCGTAGCGAGCCTTGAGCTGCAGCGCCAGGTACAGCGAGTAGTGCCGCGACTGGTGCAGGTTGCCGCCGTGGAACCACAGCCCCTCCTGCTGGGTGGGCTTCCACATGTTGCGCTGCTCGCCCTCCCACGGGCCGGGGTCCTTGGTGGTGTCCGACCCGAGGCCCCACACCTTGCCGACCCTGTCGGCGACCTCCGGGGAGATGAGGTCGGCCGCCCAGCCGTTCATCGACCCGTACCCGGTGGCGTAGACGACCAGGTCGGCCGGGAGCCGCTTCCCCTCCGGCGTGCCGTCGTCGAGCACCACGGCGTCCTCGACCAGCTCGCGCACCGGCTCGTGCACCACGGCCACGCTGCCGTCGGCGATGAGCTCGCTGGCGCCCACGTCGATGTAGTAGCCCGAGCCCCGGCGCAGGTACTTCATGAACAGGCCCGAGCCGTCGTCGCCGAAGTCCAGCCAGAACCCGGCGGCCTCGAGCCGGTCGTAGAAGTCCCTGTCGCGCCGCTCGATCTCCTGGTACAGCGGGATCTGGAACTCGTGCATGATCCGGTAGGGCAGCGAGGCGAAGACGAGGTCGGCCTTCTCCGTGGTGACGCCGTTCGCGAGCGCCTCCTCGGAGTACAGCGCGCCCAGCCCCACCTCCATGAGCGAGTCGGACCTGACGATGTGCGTGGAGGACCGCTGCACCACCGTCACCTCCGCGCCGTGCTCCCACAGGGCGGCGGCGATGTCGTGCGCGGAGTTGTTGGCCCCGATGATCACCGCCTTCTTCCCGCGGTAGGCGTCGGGGCCGGGGTGGGCGCTGGAGTGGTGCTGGTCGCCCTGGAAGGTCTCGGCGCCGGGGAAGGACGGGACGTTCGGCTTGCCGGACATGCCGGTGGCGAGCACGAGCTCGGTGGGCCGCAGGACGAGGTGCTCGGTCTGCTCACCGGTCCCGTCGGCGGCTGGGTGGCGGCGCTCGAGGTGGACCTCCCAGGTGCCGGACTCCTCGTCGCGGGCGGCGGAGACCACGCGGGTGGAGCCCCAGTAGTCCACCTCCATCACCCGCACGTACATCTCGAGCCAGTCGCCGATCTTGTCCTTGGGCGCGAACACCGGCCAGTTGCGCGGGAACGGCAGGTAGGGCAGGTGGTCGTACCAGACCGGGTCGTGCAGGCACAGGCTCTTGTAGCGGCCGCGCCACTGGTCGCCGGGCCGCTCGTGGGCGTCGACGACGAGCGCGGGCACCTCCAGCTGGCGCAGGCGCGCGCCGAGCGCGATGCCGCCCTGTCCCCCGCCGATGACGAGGACGTGCGGCTGGCGGTCCTTCCCCCAGCCCTCCACGCTCGCCTCCCGGCGCTCGCGCCAGCTGGACCTGTCGCGCTGCACGCCGTGCTCGGCGCCGCGCGGGCGCCGGCCGTCCTGGTGCTCCTCGAAGCCCTTGAGCTCGTGCAGGGTGGTGAGCAGCGTCCACGCCACGTCGTGCCGGGCGCCGTCGTCGCCGTCCTCCTCCACGAGCCGCAGCAGGCCCTTGCCCCGGCCGACCGCCGTCTCGAAGGTGATCCACGCCTCCACCGTCGGGCGGCCGTCCGGCGCGGCGGCGTCGGCGGCGGGCTCGCTGGTCGCGAAGCCGCGGGCGCCGGTGCGCTCGGCCGTGGCGCGCACCCGCTCGGCCACCTGGCCGCGGCCCTCGGCGGTGGTGATGTTCCAGGTGAAGGCCACCAGGTCGCGCCAGTAGGAGTCGGTGGCGAACAGCGCGGCGACCACGTCGGCGTCGGCGCGCCCGAGCGCCTCCTCGAAGGCGGCGAGCCAGGCCTCGGCGCGCTGCTGCGCGCTCGGTGCCGCGGGGGCGGCCTGCTCGCTGACGTCGAGCTCGGGGCGGTCGAGGGTCTGGCTCATCGGTGAGCGCCTCCCGGGGGTGGGCTGCCGCCGGCTCCGCTGCCGGCGGCGACACCGGCAGGCTGCTCCTGCCGCGGTGCGCGGCGCAGGGGTTGCAGCGGGGGTTGCAGCCCCGCGTGCAGCCCCTGGACGCGCGGCGGCCCCCGGCCCCAGGCTGGTGCTGCTGCGCGGCCGGGTCGAGGAGGAGCTGGCGCGCCGCACCGGAGGTCCCGTGACGCACACCGCTGGCCAGAGCGCGCTGCCCGCCGGCAGCGACCCGCGCGAGCACGCCCGGGCGCTGCACCGCGTGAGGCTGCGGGCGCTGTCCGGCGCCGAGCCGCCGCAGGCGGTGCGCACGGTGATCGGCGCGTCGTGGCGGCGGGCGCGCCGGCGCGGGCTCGACCCCGGCCACGCGCCCGAGGTGCCCCCGCTGGGCGGCGGCGACCTCGCCCGGCGCCGCGCCGCCAGCGGCCTGGAGCCCCTCATGCCGCTGCTGCGCACGCGGCTGCTGCCCGCGGCGGAGGCCGCCGGCCAGATCATGGTGGTCGCCGACGACGAGGGCCGGGTCCTGTGGCGCGAGGGCGGCCCGGACGTGCGGCACCGCGCCGACAGGCTCGGCTTCGTCGAGGGCTCGGCGTGGGACGAGTCCAGCGTGGGCACCAACGCCATCGGCACCTCGATCGTCACCGGTGAGGCGGTGCACGTCTTCGGCCCGGAGCACTACGCCGAGTCGCACACCCCGTGGACGTGCGCGGCGGCGCCGCTGCACGACCCCGTCACCCGCGCGCCGCTGGGCGTCGTGGACCTGTCGGGGCCCGCGCACACCGTGCACCAGAGCACGGTCTCGCTGGTCGACGCCGTCGCGCGCCTGGTGGAGCTGGAGCTGCGCGCCGAGTCCGACGCCCGCCTGGCGGTGCTGCGCGAGGTGGCGGGTCCGGTGCTGGCGCGCGTGGGCGGGCCCGCCGTCGTCGTCGCCCCCGACGGCGCGACGGCGGCGGCGCGCGGGGTGGACGTGCCGGGCCGGGTGTGGCTGCCGGCCGGGCTGGAGCCCGGTGAGCTGTGGCTGCCCGCGCTGGGCCGCTGGAGCGCCGAGGCGCTGCCGGGCGGGTGGCTGCTGCGGCCCGCGGGCCGCCCGGGAGGCGGGGGCGTCGAGGACGGCGAGGGCGGGAGCGCCGCGTCGGTGGTCCTCGACCTGCGCTCGCGCCCCGCGCGGCTGCGGGTCGCCGGCGACGACGGCGCGTGGGAGCACCGGCTCACCCCGCGGCACGCGGAGCTGGTGGCGGCGCTGGCGGCGCACCCGGAGGGGCTGAGCGCCGCGCAGCTGGCGGCGGAGGTCTTCGGCGACGCGGGCCGCACGGTGACCGTGCGGGCCGAGCTGTCGCGGCTGCGGCGGGCCCTCGGCCCGCTGCTGGCCCACCAGCCGTACCGGCTCGCCGTCCCCTGCACCACCCTCCCCCCTCCGTGACCACGGTCCCCCGCACGCGGGAGGTGCCCCCGGGTCCGCCACCTCGCCGGGTGGCCGATCGGCCATGATCACGGTGGGCGTGCGGGTGGGGGCGGGGGTGCCGCGCCGGGACCGCGGGGGCAGGGTGGAGCGCGATGCTCAGCACAGCCAGCCCGTCCGGCCCCGCCGGCTCGACCACGGCGACGCCGCCGCCCACCGCCACCGCTGACCCGCCCGCCGCCGTCCCCTCGGCAGCCTTCGACCTGGCCGCGGCCGCCGTCGAGGCCGCCCTCGCCGCGGGCGCGCGCTTCGCCGACGCCCGCGTGGTCGACCGCCGCCACGAGGCGCTGACCGCCCGCGACGGCGACCTGCGCCAGCTGTCCCAGACCACCGAGGCCGGCCTCGGCGTGCGGGCGCTGGTCGGTGACGGCTGGGGCTTCGCCGCACTGGCCGACCCGACCGGAGAGCGCGACGCCCGCGCCACCGGCGAGCGCGCCGTCGCCGTCGCCCGGGCCAGCGCCGCGGTCCGCGCGCCGGGCGCCGGTCAGCGCGGCGTCGAGCTGCTGCCGGTCCCGCCGCAGCGCGGCGGCTGGGCCAGCGGCTGCGCGCGCGACCCCTTCGAGGTCTCCCTGGCCGAGAAGGCCGACCTCCTCGTGGGCGTGACCCGGACGATGAAGCAGGCCGGCGGGCCCGCCATCGGCGTGGCCGAGGCCCTGTCGGCGGCGTGGGACACCCGCACCGCCTACGTCTCCTCCGAGGGAGCCCGCGTGGGGCAGCACGTGCGTGAGACCGGCGCCGGCATGCACTGCCTGGCCCTCGGCGAGCACGAGGTGCAGCGCCGCTCCTACCCCGCCTTCCGCGGGCAGTACGGCACCCGGGGCTGGGAGCTGGTCGACGAGCTCGACCTGCCCGCCCACGCCGACCGCATCGCCGAGGAGGCCGCGGCCCTGCTCACCGCGCCGCTGTGCCCCAGCGGGGAGACCACCCTCGTGCTCGGCGGGGAGCAGATGAGCCTGCAGATCCACGAGTCGGTGGGCCACGCCATCGAGCTCGACCGCATCCTCGGGTGGGAGGCCGCCTACGCCGGCACCTCCTGGCTGGACCTGTCACGGCTCGGCGACCTGCGCTTCGGCTCCGAGCTCATGACCATCACCATCGACCCGACCATCCCCGGGGCGCTCGGCTCCTTCGGGTACGACGACGAGGGCACGCCCGCCGCACCGCGCGACGCCGTCCGGAACGGCATCTGGACGGGCGTGCTGGCCGGGCGCGACTCCGCGGCGCTGGCCGGCTACGACCACGCCGGCTCCGTGCGCGCCGACGGCTACGGCCGCCTGCCCATGGTCCGGATGACCAACGTCGGCCTGGAGCCCGGGCCGCACTCGCTGGAGGAGATCATCGCCGCCACCGACGACGGCGTGCTCATGGAGCACAACCGCTCCTGGTCGATCGACGACAAGCGGCTCGACTTCCAGTTCGGCTGCGAGGTCGGCTGGGAGGTGAAGGCCGGGAAGCGCGGCCGGATGCTGCGCAACCCCTCCTACACGGGCACCGGCCCGGTGTTCTGGAACAGCCTGGACATGCTGGCCGGCCGCGAGCCCGGCGAGTGGCGCGCCTGGGGCACGCCCAACTGCGGCAAGGGCCAGCCCGGCCAGGTCGGGCACACCGGCCACGGGGCCGCCCCCGCCCGGTTCACCGGCGTGCGGGTGGGGGTGCGCGGATGAGCGCCCAGCGCACGGGTGGCCGGCACGACCTGGACGCCGTCGTCGAGAGGGTGCTCGGCGAGGTCCGCGAGCAGGGCGGCGCGGCCGCCGGGCCGGTGGAGGCGACCGTCCGCGCCGACCACCACCGCCTGGCCCTGACCCGCTTCGCCGGGTCCGGGATCCACCAGAACACCGAGGACGACAGGACCACCGTCCACCTGCGCGTGGCCCTCGACGGCGGCCGCAGCGCGTCGGTCTCCACCACGAGGACGACGACGACGGCGCTCGCGGACCTGGTGTCCGCGGCGCTGGCCGCCGCGCGGCTGAGCCCGCGCGACGCCACCTGGCCCGGGCTGACCGGACCGGTCCCCGCGGCCACCGGCGCCGGGCCCGACGACGCCACCGCCGGCGCCGGCCCGGCCGAGCGCGCCGCGCTCGTGGCCGCGTTCGTCGAGGCGGCCGGCGGCCTGGAGACCGCCGGCTACGCCCAGACGACGCTGCTGACCAGCGCGGTCGCCGACACCGCCGGGCTGCACGCCCGCGCCGCGTCCACGGGGGCCGTGGTCGACGGCATCGCCCGCGCCCTGCCCGCCCCCGCCCTCGACGGCGCCCCCGGGCGCGCAGGAGACGCGTCCTTCCGCGCCGACGGCGTCGGCCGGGCCGCCGCCCGCTCGCTGGCCGACCTCGACGCCGCCGCCCTCGGCGCCCGCGCCGCGCGCAGGGCGCGGGCGCAGGCCGCTCCCGCCCAGCCGCTGCGGCGCGGTGAGCTGCCGGTGGTGCTGGAGGCCTCCGCGGTGCTCGACGTCGTCGCCGGGCTGCTGAGCTCCTCCTTCAGCGGGCGCGGCCTCGTGGAGGGCACCAGCGGGGTGCGCCTGGGCGAGCAGCAGCTCGACCCCGCGCTGACCCTGCTGGACGACCCCCTCGACCCCGCCTCCACGGCCCTGCCGTTCGACACCGAGGGCACCCCCGCCCGGCGCACGGAGCTCGTGCGCGACGGCGTGCCGCAGGCCGTCACCACCGACCGGCGCACCGCGGCGGCGCTGGGGACCCGCCACCCGGGGCTCCCCGCGACGGCGGGCGCGCACGACGCCAGCGACACCTGGGGCCCGGTGGCCCACGCCCCGGTGCTCTCCCCCGGCGGCGGGGGCTCGGTGGACGACCTCGTGGCGGGCCTGGAGCACGGGCTGCTCGTGTGCGACCTCTGGTACACCCGCCTGGCCGAGGCGAAGCGGTCGGTGTGGACGGGCCTGACGCGCAACGGCACCTTCCTCGTGCGCGACGGCGAGGTGGTCGGACCGGTGGGCGTGCTGCGCTTCACGCAGTCCTACCTGGAGGCGCTGGCTCCTGGGGCGGTGACCGTCGGGTCGGAGGCCGAGGCGCTGCCGCGGGCGCTCACGTTCGGGGCGGCGGGCACCGCGCGCGTCGTCGTCCCCGCGCTGCGGCTGGCCTCCTGGAAGGTCACCGGCGGCGCCGCCACCTGACCCTCCTCCTACCGTGATCATGGGCCTCCGCCACCCCCGGGGGTGGCGGAGGCCCATGATCACGGGAGGAGGAGGGGGCTGGCGGAGCGGTCACCGGCCCACCAGGGCAGCATCGCGGGGTGCCACCCGCCACCGCCGCGACCACCGTCGTGTGGAACGCCTTCAACGGCCGCTACGCCGACAACCCCCGCGCCCTGCACGAGGGCCTGCTGGCCCGCGGCCTCGACGAGTCCGCCGGCTGGGAGCACGTGTGGATGGCCGACCCCCGCCACGCGAGCGCCTTCCCCGAGGGCGTGCGCACCGTGCCGGTCCGCAGCGCCGCGTGCGAAGAGGCCCTCGCCAGCGCCGACGTCGTCGTCGCCAACTGCCACATCACCCTCGACCCCTGGCCGACCGGCCGCCCCGGCGGCGGGCCGCGCTTCCTGCAGACCTGGCACGGCACGCCGCTCAAGCGCATCCACCGCAGCGCCGCCTGGCTGCCCGCCGAGGAGGTGCTGGCCGAGCTCGACGCCGACATCGCCCGCTGGGACGCGCTCGTCACGCCCAGCCCGGAGGCCACGCGGCTGCTGCGGGAGGCGTTCGCCTACGACGGCGAGGTGCTCAAGACCGGCTACCCGCGCAACGACGTGCTGTCGGCCCCCGACGCCGGCGAGCGCCGGGGCGCCGTGCGCGCCCAGCTCGGCATCCCCGAGGGCGCAACCGCGGTGCTGCTCGCCCCGACCTACCGCGACGACGAGGCGGGTGGCACCGGTGACCTGCCGCTGGGCTTCGACGTGCCCGAGCTGCTCGACGCCCTCGGCGACGACGTGGTGCTCGTGCTGCGGCTGCACTACTACGTCGCCGACCGGCTCACCCTCTCGCGCGACCCGCGGGTGGTCGACGCCTCGGCCTACCCCGACGTCGCCGAGCTGTACCTGGCGGCCGACGCGCTGGTCACCGACTACTCCTCGGCGATGTTCGACTTCGCGGTCACCGGGCGCCCGGTGGTGCTCTACGCCCACGACCTCGAGAGGTACCGCGACGTGCTGCGCGGGTTCACCTTCGACCTGCGCAGCGAGGGGCCCGGTCCCCTGCTGGCGCAGCCGCACGAGCTCGCCGAGGCCCTGGGCGACCTGCCGGGCGTGGCCGCGGCGTTCGAGGCGCAGTACGCGGCGTTCCGCGAGCGGTGGTGCTCGCTGGAGGACGGCCGGGCCACCGAGCGGGTGCTCGACGCCTTCTTCGGCCCGGCCTCGTGAGCCGCGCGGAGACCGGCGCCCGGGCCGCCGCGGAGGACGGCTGGTGGCGCACGGCGGTCGTCTACCAGGTGCTGCTGCGCAGCTTCGCCGACGGGAACGGCGACGGGGTCGGCGACCTCGCGGGCCTGCGCGCGCGCCTGGGCCACCTGGCGGCGCTCGGCGTCGACGCGGTGTGGGTGAACCCCTGGTACCCCTCCCCGGGCGTGGACGCCGGCTACGACGTCGCCGACTACCGCGACGTCGACAGCGCCTACGGGACGCTGGAGGAGGCGCAGGCCTTCGTCGACGAGGCGCACGCGCTGGGGATGCGGGTGCTGCTCGACGTCGTCCCCAACCACACCTCCGACGCCCACCCGTGGTTCCGCGCGGCCCTGGCCGGCGACGAGCGGGCCCGGGCGCGCTACCTCTTCCGGCCCGGGCGCGGACAGGGCGGCACCGAGCCCCCCAACGACTGGGACTCCTCCTTCCGCGGGCCGGCGTGGACCCGCTCGCTCGACCCGGCCACCGGCGAGCCGGGCGAGTGGTACCTGCACCTGTTCGCCCCCGAGCAGCCCGACCTGGACTGGGGCAACCCCGAGGTGCGCGCCGAGCTGCTCGGCGTGCTGCGGTTCTGGTTCGACAGGGGCGTGGACGGGTTCCGCGTGGACGTCGCGCACGGCCTGGCCAAGGCGCCCGGCCTGCCCGACGCCGAGGGCGCCGACCGGCGCACCGAGGCCCACCCGGGCTGGGACCAGGACGAGGTGCACGAGGTCTACCGCGCCTGGCGGGCGCTGGCCGACTCCTACGACCCGCCGCGGGTCTTCGTGGCCGAGGCGTGGGTGGCGCGGCGCGAGCGGCTGCCGCTGTACGTGCGCCCCGACGAGCTGCACTCCGCGTTCGCCTTCGAGCCGCTGCACGTGGCCTGGCGCGAGGGCCCGTGGCGCCGCGTCGTCGAGCGCGAGCTGGCGTTCTCGGCCACCTCGGGCGCGCCGAGCTCGTGGGTGCTCACCAACCACGACGTCGTGCGCCAGGTGACCCGGTACGCCCGCGAGCAGCCGGAGGAGAAGGGCGGCAACGAGTGGGAGCGGGCCCGGTGGCCGCACTCGGTGCCCGACCTGGAGCTCGGCCGGTGGCGGGCGCGAGCGGCGCACCTGCTGGTGGCGGCGCTGCCCGGGGTGCTCTACGTCTACCTCGGCGAGGAGCTGGGGCTGCCGGAGGTGGAGGACCTGCCGGCCGCCGCCCGCGTCGACCCGATCTTCCACCGCTCCGGGGGCACCGACCCGGGCCGCGACGGGTGCCGCGTCCCGCTGCCGTGGACGGGCGCCGAGCCGGTCGCCGGCACGTGGCTGCCCCAGCCGCAGGGCTGGGGGCGGCTCGCGGTCGCGGTGCAGGAGGGCGACCCGGGCTCGGTGCTGTCGCTGTACCGGGCCTCGCTCGCCCTGCGCCGCCGGCTGTGGGCCGGCGCCGGGCCGCTGGAGTGGGACGACGACGCGCCCGCCGCCGTGCTGGCCTTCCGCCGCCGCGGAGCGGCCGGGGAGGACCTGCGCTGCTGGGTGGCCTTCGACGGGCCGGCGCAGCTGCCCGCCGGCGCCGAGGTGCTGCTGACCTCCCGCCCGGAGCTCTCCAGCACCGGGCAGGACGCCGGCCGGTCGGGCGGGCCCGCCGTCGTCCTGCCTCCGGACACCACCGCCTGGTGGCGCCCCTCCCCCACCTCCCCGTGATCATGGGCGATCGGCCACCGCCGGGGTGGCCGATCTGGGGGCACCTCCCGCGTGCGGGGGACCATGATCACGGACGGGGGCCGGGGTCAGGAGCGGGCGGCGAGCACCCTCTCGGCGGACTCCACGACGTTGGCCAGCAGCAGCGCCCGCGTCATCGGGCCCACGCCACCGGGGTTCGGGGACAGGTGCCCGGCGACCTCGGCGACGTCGGGGTGGACGTCGCCCAGGAGGCGGGTCTTCCCCGTCTCCCCGTCCAGGACGCGGGTGACGCCCACGTCGAGGACGGCGGCACCGGGCCTGACCACGTCGGCGGTCACCAGGTGCGGCGAGCCAGCGGCGGCCACCACGACGTCGGCGCGGCGGACGTGCGCGCCGAGGTCCTCGGTGCCGGTGTGCGTCAGGGTCACGGTCGCGTCGACGCCGCGCCGGGTCAGCAGGAGCCCGATCGAGCGCCCCACCGTGGTGCCGCGCCCGATGACGACGACGTGCGCGCCGCGCAGCGGCACGCCGGCCCGCTCCAGCAGGTCCAGGCAGCCCCGCGGCGTGCACGGCAGCGGTGAGTCGAGCGGCCCGGACAGCCGCAGCACGAGGCGCCCCAGGTTGGTGGGGTGCAGCCCGTCGGCGTCCTTGGCGGGGTCGACGAGCTCGAGGACCCGCTGCTCGTCGAGCCCCTCCGGCAGCGGCAGCTGCACGATGAAGCCGGTGCACGCCGGGTCGGCGTTGAGGCGCGCGACGGCGGCCTCGACGTCGGCCTGGGTCGCATCGCCGGGCAGGTCCTCGCGCAGGGAGGTGATGCCCACCTCCGCGCAGTCGCGGTGCTTGCCGGCGACGTAGACCTGGCTGCCCGGGTCCTCACCCACCAGCACCGTGCCGAGGCCCGGGCGCAGCCCGGCGGCGGCCAGGCGCGCCACCCGCTCGCGCAGGTCGGCCTTGACCGCCGCCGCAGCGGCCCTGCCGTCGAGCAGCTGCGCCGGCATCAGGCGCCGGCGCCGGCGGGCGCGGCGCTGGCCGGGGGCAGCTCGGGGTAGAGGGGGAAGGCCTCGGTCAGGGTGCGGACGCGCTCGCGCAGCGGCGCCACGTCGGCCCGCGGGTCGAGCGCGCCGGCGATGATGTCGGCGACCTCGGTGAACTCGCTCGCGCCGAAGCCGCGGGTGGCCAGCGCGGGGGTGCCGATGCGCAGGCCGGAGGTGACCATCGGCGGGCGCGGGTCGAAGGGGACGGCGTTGCGGTTGACGGTGATGCCGGCCGCGTGGAGGCGGTCCTCGGCCTGCTGGCCGTCGAGCTCGGAGCGGCGCAGGTCCACCAGGTCGAGGTGGACGTCGGTGCCGCCGGTGAGCACCGAGGCCCCCGCGGCGTCGACGTCGGGCTGCATGAGCCGGTCGGCGATGATCTTCGCGCCCTCCAGGGTCCGCTCCTGGCGCTCGCGGAACGCCTCGCTGGCGGCGATCTTGAAGGCGACCGCCTTGCCGGCGACGACGTGCATGAGCGGGCCGCCCTGCTGGCCGGGGAACACCGCGGAGTCGATCTTCTTGGCGTGCTCGGCGCGGCTGAGGATGAGCCCCGAGCGCGGGCCGGCCAGCGTCTTGTGCACCGTCGTGGTGACGACGTCGGCGTGGGGCACCGGGCTGGGGTGCAGCCCGGCGGCCACCAGGCCGGCGAAGTGCGCCATGTCGACCATGAGCAGGGCGCCGACCTCGTCGGCGACCTCGCGGAAGGCGGCGAAGTCGAGGTGGCGGGGGTAGGCCGACCAGCCGGCGATGATGAGCTTGGGGCGGCGCTCCAGCGCGACCCGGCGCACGACGTCCATGTCCACGAGGAAGCTCTCGGGGTCCACGCCGTAGCTGGCCACGTCGAACAGGCGGCCGGAGAAGTTGGCCTTCATGCCGTGCGTCAGGTGCCCGCCGTGCGCCAGCTCCAGGCCGAGGATGGTGTCGCCGGGGCGGATGAGCGCGTGCATGACCGCGGCGTTGGCGGTGGCGCCGGAGTGGGGCTGCACGTTGGCGTGCTCGGCGCCGAAGAGGGCCTTGGCGCGGTCGCGCGCGAGCTCCTCAGCGATGTCGACCTGCTCGCAGCCCCCGTAGTAGCGCCGGCCCGGGTAGCCCTCGGCGTACTTGTTGGTCAGCACCGACCCCTGCGCCTGCAGGACCGCGCGCGGGGCGAAGTTCTCGCTCGCGATCATCTCGAGGGTGTCCTGCTGGCGGCGCAGCTCGCCGTCGAGCACGGCGGCGATCTCCGGGTCCACCTCGGCCAGCGGGGCGTCGGTGAGGGACTGGGCGGGCAGGGCGGTCTGCGTCACGGGGCGCTCCTCGCGGGTTCTGGCGGTCTGCGGGCGGTCTGCACTCGTGGCGAGCGGGCCCAGGCGGACGACCCGATCGGCTGCTTCCCCGCCGCTCCCCGGTGGTTGCCCACCTTCGCCAGTCGCGACCGGCCCAGCGTAGACCGCCCCCGCCCGGGGGTCGACCCCCTCACCCCG